>PMVZ01000289.1 GCA_003166375.1 Acidimicrobiaceae bacterium
GGTGGGTGGGCGATGAGCGCTGTTGCGGTCCTTGTCAGTGTCCTCGATGACGGTGAAATGTCGCGTAGACAGCTGGTCGGCCCAGCGAAATCGCCTCGTGTTTACAGGTCAAGTCTCATACGGTCGCCACTTGCGCGCTCCGAGGAAAGGAACCGTGATGCTGATTCACTCGCTTGACAGCGGACGCATCGTCCTAGAGCTATCCACCAAGTCGGGATCGAAGTTCATCAACCTCGGCGGCGAGGACCAGAACAGAATCGACGAGGACGACGATCACCCCCGTAGCGGCTCGCGCAATCTCCTCAGCAGAGAAATCCTGGAGGAGATCGAGCGAAACACCGCGGCCATGCGCGAGCATCATCTGCTGGACCAGCGTGTCACCCAGGACCTCGCGCAGTCGTCTTGACAGATCGTCCTCTACCGCTCCGACGGGTTCAGTCTGTCATGACAGAGCCGACCACGGACCCGGAAACATCGAGCGTCTTAGCCTTCAGCGACACCCGAGCACGGCAGCGAGCCTCGTGCCGTCGACCGATCGGGCGTCATGAGATCGCTCCGCTCGAAGCTCTTGGCGACCTGTTGGCGTGGCTCCAGGACGAGGCGCGTATGACCGACCGAGAGCTAGCTGCCGCTGCGCAAATCTCCCAACGCCATCTACAGCGACTCCGCATTGGCGTTAGAAGGACGCGGGCCACCACGCTCGAACGGATCGCCCTTGCACTTGCACCGTGGCTTGACGTCGACCCGACCGAACTCCATCAACAGCTTGTCAAGACAGCAGGATGCTCACTTGCACCACCCAGCGAATTTCAAGCCCGAGTCGATCGGAGACGCCAGCGGCGTCTTGACAGGGCAGCAGCTAAGGAGGCAACCCAGCGCCGACGAATTGCAGCCTGGCAGGATCGGTTCGGCGATCTAGGAGCAAAACCTTCACGACGACGGACGGGAGCTACGGGCGAACGGTGAGATAGGCACAGCGACTTCTTGTTCCCACATTTGCCCTGAACTGGATTTTTCTGGGTCCACTATCAGAAACAGTCGCGAAAACCCAGGTCAGATAGCAGTCATTTACCGGTCAATTCCCTGCTCACGAGTTTAGGTGCCTGCCGCAGGCGCGCCAGGAACTCCGTCTGATATGTACAGAGGCATCTCGCCAGGCATCGGCGCCATCCGGCGCTCAGATCGGTCAGTCAGCGCCTGCGCGGCGCGACCGGTGGCAACCGGGCCTCACAGCTACTACCGTCGCACGGCACCCAGCAGGTATGGCATTTCTCCACCGTCTAATCGGCGGACTTGGCGACGAGCTGGACGCGGCGCTGCGCTGTTGGCCGGAGACGCGTGATGACGCCGGAAGGCAAGGAGCCAATAGGGCATCGTGTACAGGAAGTTACGGATGGGGGACTGGTAGCCGTCGACCCTGACCCAGCCCCACCCGGCCAGCTGAACGACACGGCGCAGGGTACCGGCGAACGCTTCGAGGACGACACCGCACACGGGCTCGATCTGGCGGCCGTCGAGGCGACGGTCCAGGATCGGTTCGCCGCCGAGTTTGTCGCCGCTGTCAACGTAGTCCGCATCAGGGCGAAGTAGTGCCGTGCGTGGTCGCCGAAGTGAGCGCGTTCACGAGCGGGTACGACGCCGAATAAGCGGTGTCGCGCACCATGGCAGCGACAAAGCGGGGTGGACCGTGGGCGCCCCTGCCCGTCAACCGCTGGTGCCAACTGGTTGGCGTCGTACTTGAGCCCGAGTTCGTTGCACTTCGCCTGGATCTCGTCGGCCTGGGGCGAGATGCCGCTTACGCCGGTGGGCCATTTCATCCGGTGAGCCATGTCCTCGGCCTGGTAGGCGCTGAACAGCTGGTCGGCGAGGAACCGGGCGACCCGCTTGCGCGCGGTGAGGCCGGGTTCGACGAGCCACCAGGAACGGGCCAGCCGTCTCGACCGAGGAGCGTGCGACGGCTTCGATGGCCAGGCAGCCGGTGAGGTCAGCATCGGTGATGAGCGTTTCTAACCACGCACAGTGGTAACACTTTGGCCCCGTTGTCAACAAAGGGCAGGTCAGCGACTCGCGGTCTTGACAGTTTGCGTGTTTTCGCGGTATCATTTCTTAGATGTAAAGCCCCGGCAGGAGGAATCGAACCTCCCATTCCCCTTTACGAGAGGGGGAGCCGCTTGCCCTGGAGGACTCCAGCGGTACCGGGACAGGCACGGCAACCCAGGGTGTTACGAGCACCCTGGGTTGTGCCGCGTTACCAGGCATTATCGCCGATGGACAGGACTAATGGCAACCGAGTAGTTACAAAGCAGGGATTCGCGCTTCACGCGCTTCAATCTGGGAAACTGGTGAAGATGGAGAGGGGTGGCCCGAAAAACCGCTGTTGTGACGATCGATTCCTGCCGATACTCTGTACCGGTGATGGCATGATGCTTGATTTTCTGAGGTGGTTATGTTAATGGCGCATGTGCTCGCTACCGAACTTGAGACCTTCGCCGCGAACAAGGCGGAGCTGCTAGCCACGGCCAGGGGAAAGTACGCGCTCGTTCACGGAACCGACGTACAAGGGACCTACGAAACCGAGGGCGACGCGATTAGTCAGGGCTACCGCCTTTATGGAAACGTGCCCTTCCTAGTGAAGCAGATCGTAGAAATCGATCAGGTGGCGAACTACGTTTCGAATCTGGTAGCGATCTGATTTGGCGTCGATCACCGCCGCCATCTCGGGACTCGTTTCCGTAGGGCCGGTGCTCGACCTTCATATTGCCGTCCCCCAACAGGTAGAACTTCTCCTCACTGAGCAGGGGCAGCCTGTGCCAGCGCCCGTTCCCGCGGCGATGATGATCGATACAGGTGCTTCAAACTCGGTTATCCAGACAGGCATTGCTCAACAACTCGGGTTGCAGCCGGTAGGCACTGTTGGCATCAACACACCCTCTTCTGAGAACGTCCAGTGTCTCCAGTATCTGGTTCGTTTGTTGCTCCCGAAGGGCTTGGTCGCAGTTGTCTTGGCGACCGAGGCTCCGCTTAACGGCCAGAATATCCAGGGCCTCATTGGTCGTGATCTTCTCCAGCACGGTGTGCTCGTTTACCTTGGTACCGAAAACCAGTTCACGCTGAGCTTCTAGTTAGTCCAGTAGCCCAGCTAGTTGCGTAAGACTCCATGGTCATCTTCGCGGGGCCCGCTGCCATTGCCGGAGTGCGCTTGGTGGTAGTTCCATCATCGTGCTTGATTTGCCGCACGACGACGAGAGAAGCCTCAGCACCTCCGCCCGAACTTTGGCGCGAGTTGACCCCCGCAGAGACATCGCAAGTCCCTGACCTGCGCGGATAGTCCCGGAGTAGGGGTATTTCTGACAAGATGTAGTGGCGAAATAGTCCACCATCTGTGACTTACAGCGCTGTAGGATGTCGGTATGTTCGTGAAGCGGACTGTGAAGCGCTATGGCGAAACCGCGTACGAGTACTTGACCCTTGTCGAGGCCGTCCGCCGCGAGGGCAAGCTCACGCAGCGGACGCTGTTCCGCCTGGGCGAGGTGTCCGAGCTGCGCGAGTCCGGCCAGCTGGACCGCATCGTCAGGGCCCTGGCCGCTTACGCCAAGGGCACTTATCTCGAGGCAGGTGAGCTCGAGGGCCTCGGCTCGCCGAGCTTTGGTGCGGTAGCGGCGGCTTGGTCGTACTTTCGCCGGCTCGGCCTCGAGGAGCACTTCTCCTCCGTGGGCGACGGCCGTCGCTCACGGGTTCTCTCCGACACGGTCTTTGCGATGGTGGCCAACCGGCTAACAGATCCGTTCTCCAAGCGCCGGACGATCAAGGAGTGGCTCGCCTCGGTGGTGCTTCCCGCCGGGGTCATGTCCCCGAGCCTCGACCAGTGCTACCGGGCGATCGACGCCCTCGCCGAGCACAAGGAAGCCACCGAGGCGCATCTGTACTCAGAGCTGTGCAACCTCGCGAACCTGGACCTGCGCCTGGTCTGCTACGACATCACCTCGAGCTACTTCGAAACGGTCGCCGTCGGGCGGAGAGCCTTTCCGTCCCTCGCCTTCGGCTACAGCCGCGATCACCGATCAGACCGCCCGCAGATCATGATCGGCCTCC
>PMVZ01000007.1 GCA_003166375.1 Acidimicrobiaceae bacterium
GTGACGCTCGAAGCATTCGTGCTCTGTCGCGATGCGTCCGCACGCCGGGAGCCAGGAGCCGTCGCCACTGTGCTCGCTACCGTCAGACGGCTCCTCCTCGGAACCCGGCGCGCGGAACTGCTCATCGTCGGATCGGCTGCGCTGCGACCCGCAAGCTCCGTCGAGCGCGATCGGGACGGCGGCATCCTCCGTCAGCTTCGCTCTGCCCTGTCGATCGCGCCCGTGGGTCCACCCGCGTACCTCGTTCTCGGCTCGGACCCTTGGGGTCTCTTCGGACAGTCAGGTCATCGAGCGGAGGTCTGCGCAACCGCATAGCCCATGTCGGAAGAAGGGCTAGCGCCAGTAGGCACCTTGTGGCGCCAAAATGGCGCTACAGTGAGGGACATGCCAAGTGTCCAGATCAAGTCCGTTCCTGAAGACGTCCACGCAGAGTTACGCCGACGCGCAGCGAACGAGGGAAAGTCGCTCCAAGAGTATTTGCTCGGCCGTCTAGTCGAGGAGGCACGTCGGCCCCGTCTCGACGACCTCCTGAGCCGTGCCGGCCAGCGAAGCGGTGGGCACGTTTCGTTCCGCTTCGCAAGCGAGGCGGTTCGCGAAGATAGGGACGCCGGTTGATCGTCGTTGACGCGTCGGTCNNGTCGTGGCGCCGGTTCTCGCGGACGATGACGCAGACGGCGACCGCGCCCGCGAACGTCTACAAGGTGAACGTCTCGTGGCGCCGGAATTGCTCGACCTTGAAGTGGTCGCAGTTATCCGGAAGGCGCTTTTCGCTGGAGTCCTTGATGAACGCCGAGCCGCCATTGCCCTCGCAGACCTCGCAGACCTCGATCTGGAACGAGTAAGCCACCGACCACTATTGGTGCGGATATGGGAGCTGCATCGAAACATCACGCCGTACGACGCGGCATATGTGGCCCTGGCTGAGACGATTGAGGCGACTCTGGTGACCGCAGACCGTCGTTTGGCGCAAGCACCAGGCCTGCGGTGTCAGATCGAATATCTCGGTTGAGGCAAGGTCCATTACCAAGTACGCGGTGAGAGGAGGACCACTTGCAATGAGTGGCAAGCGACAGTTNNCGCGAGGGCTGTACATCGATCCCCGCGCGGGACGAGTGACCTTCGCCGAGTGGTCAGACCGCTGGTTGGCGCGACCCGGTAAGCGAGAGGCATCGACGGCAAGAGATCGCCAGGCGCTCGCGTCGTTCCGCCCTCATCTCGGTTCGGTGCTCCTGATAGGGCTCACCCCCGGGCTGATCCAAGAAGCAGTGGACCTGCGATCGAAGGTCGCGGCACCCGCCACCGTCGCCCGAGACTTCTCGGCGCTCCGGGCTGTGCTTAACGCGGCCGTCAACGCCGACTTGATCGCTCGATCACCCGCTCGAACATCGCGTTGCCTCGAGTCGTGCATCCGGAGCGATCGGGCCTATCCCCATTAAAGCTCGCGGCGCTCGCGAAAGAGGTGCCCGAGCACTACCGGGCGCTCGTGCTAGTTGGAGCGGTACGTGGATTGCGTTGGGGGGAGGCAGTCGGACTGCGGGTTCGCGATGTCGATTTCATGCGCCACACCGTGACGATCGCTCAGACCGTTGAAGAACTATCGGGTCATATGCGCGTCGTTCCAGAGGCGAAGACGCGATCCAGTCTGCGGACGCTCGCTGTTCCGGGGTTCCTCGTGGACGAGCTCACTCGTCACCTGCAGTAGCACCGACAAGAGGTGATTGGTCAGCACGTCGACCTAGACGCGCTGATCTTCGTCGGTCCACGCGGCGGGACACTGCGGCGTCGCTTCGGCGAGCGCATTCTGCGGCCGGCGGGGAAGCGGGCAGGCGTCTCGACGAGTCTCACTTGCCATTCGCTTCGGCACTGCGCGGTGACCGCGATGGCGAACGCCGGCGTGCCGTACAACGTGACCCAGGCGAGGGCCGGTCACAGCACGGCGCGCATGACGATGGAGCTGTACTCGCATCGGACGACAGCTGCTGATCGGGTGGCAGCTGAGGCCTTGNNTGAGGTGGGCATAGTCGATTCTGGCTGCGGAGCAGGTGGGCCGTGTTGCCAAGAAGTCTGTGGCCTGACAATGATGTCTTCGAAGCCCTTGAGGCGTCACCGATGATCGAAGGGGTCACATGCGTACGTCCCGCTTAGCCAGTCTCGTCGCGCTAGGAGCAATCGCGCTGCCACTCGTGGCCTGCACCGCCTCAGTGGTCGCCGCAAGTCCGCGGACCACGTCCCCGATCGGAAAGCAGCTGGCGGAGCTGAAGGGGTCCGACACCGTAGCGGGCGACGGCCTCGGCTCCTCGGTGGCCATCTCGGGCTCGACGGCCATCGTGGGTGCATACGACCACGCCAAGGATGCCGGCCGGGCGTACGTGTTCACGATGACCGGGTCCNNGGCCGGGCGTACGTGTTCACAAAGACGCCAGGCGGCTGGAAGCTGGTCGCCGAGCTGAAGGGATCAGACACCATAGCTGGCGACTACTTCGGCTGGTCGGTTGCCATCTCGGGCGCGACTGTCGTCGTGGGGGCATATGGCCACGCCAAGAACGCCGGCCGGGCGTACGTGTTCACCGAGACGCCAAAGGGCTGGAAGCAGGCCGCCGAGCTCAAGTGCGCAAACATCCTACCCGGGGACCAGTTCGGCTCCTCGGTGGCGATCTCTGGTCCGACCATGGTCGTGGGGGCAACCAATCGCGCCGACGCTGCCGGCCGGGCCTACGTGTTCACCAAGACTGGGACCAGCTGGAAGCAGGCTGCCAAGCTCGAGGGTTCCGACACCATCTCCGGTGATCACTTCGGCTGGTCGGTGGCGATTTCGGGCACGACTGCCGTCGTGGGCGCATTCCTCCACGCCAAGAGTGCCGGCCGGGCGTACGTGTTCACGAAGGCAAGCGGCTGGAAGCAGACCGCCGAGCTGAAGGGCTTGGACACCGCCCCCGTCGACGGCTTCGGCATCTCGGTAGCTATCGCGGGGACGACGTTGGCTGTGGGTGCAACCGGCCATGCCGCTGGTGCCGGCCGCGCGTACGTGTTCACCAAGACGCCAGGAGGCTGGAAGCAGGTAGCCGAGCTGAAGGGCTTGGACACCGCACCGGGTGACGAGTTCGGCTTCTCGCTGGGCATCTCGGGCACCACCGCCGTNNGGCCGCCCAAGGCTCCGAGCGGGCGTTGCGCGCACGGAGCCCCGGCCAAGGACCGACGGTGACGAACTGGCGCGTTGAGCGCGACTGGCCGGTGCTCATCCAGGGCGGAATGGGTGTCGGCGTCTCGGGTTGGCCCCTAGCGCGGGCGGTTGCGGTGACGGGCCAGCTCGGCGTGGTCTCGGGAGTGGCGCTGGACACCCTTCTCGCCCGCCGTCTCCAGCTGGGAGACCCGGGCGCCAACATCCGCCGGGCGCTCGCCAGTTTCCCGAGCGCGGATGTCTCCGAACAGATCCTGGGCCGCTACTTCGTCGACGGTGGCCTCGATCCCGGGCAGCCGTTCCGCCTCGTACCGCGCCTGTCGCTGGAGCCGAGCCAGCAGGCGGTCGATCTCATCGTCGCGGCCAATTTCGTGGAGATATTCCTGGCCAAGGAGGGCCACGACGGCCTCGTCGGGGTCAACTACCTGGAGAAGATCCAGATGGCGACCCCAGCAGCGGCTTATGGCGCCATGCTCGCTGGAGTCGACTACGTGCTCGTCGGAGCCGGCATCCCCGCCGAGTTCCCGAGTCTGCTCGACGCGTTGGCGGCCGGGCACACCGGTGAGGTCTCCGTCGACGTCATCGGCGCTGGGGCCGCCCGGTACACCGCTGGGGTGCGCCCAGAGCTGATCTCGGGCGCGGACGTGGAGCTGCATCGTCCGAGGTTCCTCGCCATAGTCGCTTCACACGTGCTGGCCTCATATCTCGCTCGAGAAGCCCGCACACGCCCGGACGGGTTCGTGGTCGAAGGTCCCGTGGCGGGCGGTCACAATGCCCCACCCCGGGGCCCGCTCAGCTTTGACGAAGAGGGACAACCGGTCTACGGAGCTCGTGACGTAGTCGATCTGGAGAAGTTGGCGACGCTCGGGTTGCCGTTCTGGCTTGCCGGTGCTTACGCGAGCCGTGAGCTGCTCGGGGCGGCCCTCGAGGCCGGAGCCGCCGGCATTCAGGTCGGCTCGGCGTTCGCCCTGTGTGAGGAATCCGGCTTCGACGCCTCACTGAAGCGGGCCTTCATAGAAAGTGCCCTGTCGGGCACTTTGCATGTGCGCACTGATCCTGTGGCCTCACCCACTGGCTTCCCCTTCAAGGTGGCCGACCTACCCGGGACCGTCGCCGAACCAGAGGTCTACGCGCAACGCCGCCGGGTCTGCGAGGCCGGCTATCTGCGCGTGCCATACCGCAAGGAGGACGGTGACGTCGGGTACAGGTGCCCTGCCGAACCGCTTTCGGCCTACGTGCGCAAGGGCGGGAAGGTGGAGGACACAGCTGAGCGGCGCTGCGTCTGCAACGGGCTGATCGCGGCGATCGGCCTTGGCCAGCGTCACCGCGACGGAGCCGTGGAGCCGCCGCTCGCGACGATCGGACAGGACCTCTCGTTCCTGCCTGGGCTCCTTGGCGTCGGTCGTGACAGCTACAAGGCAGCCGACGTCGTGGCGTACCTTCTCCAAGGCGTCAGCGGATGACCGCGATGGTGATGCAGAGCGCCCGTCGACTGGGCAGCACGACAGCGAGCGCGGTGATCATCGGCCTCCTCGACGAGTCCACGACGTCTCCCCGTCAACCGACGGGCTCCTGAGAAGATTTCTTCACCGAGGCCGGCTGGCGCGCCGCCGACAAGATGGCTAGGATATTTACGTGCCACAAGTAACTAATGTGGGCCTCGGAGAGCCGCGTCCGAAGCCCGCGAGTGAATCGGTCGAAGAGATCCGGCAGGCGTTCTGGACCGTGGGTCGTTCGATGGGGCAGGTCCGCGTGCACGAGCGCCTGCTCCAGGCGGCGGGCGTCCGGATCGACCGGGCGGGAGGGGCCCTGCTCTACATGCTCCAAGCGCACGGGGAATCGGTGAGGGTGACGGGCCTGGCCGACTTGCTCGGTGTCGACCCACCGACGGTCACCCGCAAGATCCAGCAGCTGGAGCGGGACGGCCTGGTGGCCCGTCACGCCGATGTCGAGGACCATCGCGCCACCCGGATCGGGTTGACCCCGAACGGGCGACGGACTCTCGAGCGTGTGCTGAAGGCCCGGAGGGTTTGGTTCGACCGGCTGCTCGAGGGCTGGGACGATGTGGACCTGGCGGCTTTCGCGGCGATGCTCAGACGGTTCGCTGCCTCACTGGAGAATGACTTGGAAGGCGCACGTGGCGGCTGATGACAACGTCGCCCCAGCGGCCACGCGCCCACGATCTCGACGTGTCTTCGAGGCAGGCGGCGCCACTCGCGCAGGCGCGCGCAGGAGGAGCTAACCGATGTTGATCAGCCTTGTGCGACGCTATGTCGGCCGCTACACGCGCCANNNTCGATGGGCATAGGCCGGGACATCCGTGGTGCCGTCTTCAAGTCGGTGCAGCGCTTCTCGGCACAGGAGATCAACCACTTCGGGACCCCCTCGCTCATCACTCGCAACACCAACGACGTCCAGCAGATCCAGCTGTTCTTGCAGATGGCTCTCACGATCATGGTGCTCGCGCCGATCATGTGCGTCGGCGGTGTGATCATGGCGCTGAAAGAGGACGTAAGACTCTCGGCACTCCTCGTGGTCGTCGTTCCGGTCATGCTCGTCGTCATCTTGATCCTGATGGCCAAGGCGGTCCCGTTGTTCAAGTCGATGCAGTCCAGGATCGACCGGGTCAACCTCGTTCTTCGCGAGCAGATCACCGGCGTGAGGGTCATCCGGGCCTTCATCCGCACCGGCCGGGAACAGCAGCGGTTCGCGGACGCGAACGGGGCGCTGACCACCACAGGACTCCGGGTGAACCGCATGTTCGCATTGGCGCTGCCGACTGTCATGGGGGTGATGAATCTCACGTGTGTCGCGGTGCTCTGGTTCGGCGGCCACCTGATCGCCAGCGGGAGCATGCCGATCGGCAACCTCACGGCTTTCCTCAGCTACATCCTGCAGATCCTCATGTCCGTGATGATCGCCGTGATGATGGTGATCCTCCTGCCGCGGGCAGTCGCCAGCGCCGACCGGATCGAGGAGGTGCTGCGCGCTGAACCTTCGGTCCTGGACCCGGCAGACGCCGTCGTCCCCGCCTCCTCGGCGGGACTGGTCGAGCTGCGAGATGTCGTCTTCGGGTATCCGGGGGGCGAGGAGCCGGTGCTGCACGACCTGTCGTTCTCGCTGCTGCCAAGCGAGACCACGGCGATCATCGGTGGCACGGGCTCNNTGCTCGTCGACGGGGTCAACGTAGCGGACCAGGCACGGGATGCCCTCTGGGCGAAGATCGGCATGGTGCCGCAGCAGGCGTACCTGTTCAGTGGCACAGTCACCGAGAACCTGCGCTTCGGCCGGCCCGACGCCACCGAGGAAGAGCTGTGGCAGGCACTCGGGGTCGCCCAGGCGAGCGATTTCGTGTCCGCAATGCCGGGCGGCCTGGAGGCGGAGATCACCCAGGGCGGCACGAACGTGTCCGGCGGCCAGCGCCAGCGGTTGTCCATCGCACGGGCGCTCGTGAAGCGGCC
>PMVZ01000294.1:0-4559 GCA_003166375.1 Acidimicrobiaceae bacterium
CTCCACGACCTTCGCCACGCGGCTGGCACCCTCGCCGCTTGGACCGGCGCCACCGAACGCGAGCTGATGGCCCGCCTCGGGCATGCCAACCCCGCCGCCAGTCGCCGATACCAGCACGCCGCTAGAGACCGGGACCGGGCCATCGCCGCCGGTCTCGACGTCATCCTCCGAGGCCTGCAGAAAAGCGACGCGCGATAAACGCGCGATAATCGGACGGGGTACAAAAATAGGCCATTCCGGCACGCTGCCGAAATGGCCTTTGAACTGGACTTTTATCTGGTGTCGGAGGGGGGACTTGAACCCCCACGCCCTTGCGGGCACTAGCCCCTCAAGCTAGCGCGTCTGCCTATTCCGCCACTCCGACATGGCTACCTGGTCGGAGCTCAACGAACCCCGGAGGCGCCCCGTACTGTAGCCCAAACACCTTCGCCAGCAGCCAACCACATTTGGCGGCGAGCGTTCGCGAATCGCCTTCGCGTCTAACCGCTCGGGGATGTCGTCTCGACAACCCAGTCTTCGGCGTTCCATAGCGGGCCAGCTGAACCGGGGCTCTCGCTCACGTTCACGATATCGGACTGCTGCACAAGGCTGACAGGCTCCTGGAAAAGTGGAAGCGTCGGAAGGTCCTGAGTCAATACGGTGTCCAGCCTCGAAAGGAGCTGAGCTCGCGCGTCCGTGTTGAGCTCACCCATGATCCTCTCGAAATAGGCCGCGACATCAGGATCCTCGAGTCCCGTGATATCGCGGGTCACTCCTCCCGATGAGACTGCCCCGGGCTCGGTTCCCACAGGCGTCGGTACGCTCCACAGCCAGGTGCTGTTCGAACCGACAATGTCCGAGTGGAGGTTCGGGGGAAACGAAATCGACATTGGGAGTACCGGATCGGTGTAGATGATGGCGTTCCAGGTCGGGAAGGCTGGCATGACGTAGGGAGCGAGTGCGAGCTGGTAGCCCCCGCTAGGCAGCACGGTCTTCAGAAGATGGCTCATCCGCACGTTGCGGATGATCAACCCGATGCCGCAGGAAGACCACTCGGCTTGGAGCTGCCGCTCGAGCGCATCGATGGCACCGTTGCTTCGCGGGCCTGTAACGGTCAAGGTCAGTGGACTGCCAACCCCATACGCGCGAAGCCTGCCGTTCTGGTCGGGCTCGTAGCCGAGTGACTTGAACAGCTTCGTCGCTTGGGCCTGGTTGTATGCCACGGGCGAGGCAGCCTCGGCGCCAGATCCTGGTTGTCCTTGTGCAAAGACGCGACTGTCCGCGCTGGTAGCAAGAGGGTCTTCGAGGCCGACCGAGTCCGCCGCGAGCTGGTCCGGGTCCGTGACAAGCGCGAGCGCCCTGCGCATGAGACTGTCACCGACCACGGAGTCGTTCAGATTGAAGACGAGCTGCCAGAGCACCGGCGATGGTGTGGTCGTCACCGAAAGCGCGCTGCTCAGCGCTTGGTCTCGAGCAATCGCGATGTCAACCTGCGGACTCGGTGTGACCTCTGCGATCGAGACGCTCCCGTCTTTCAAACCAACCAGGGAGGCCCGGTCCGACCGCTCGACCCGGAACACGATGCTCTGCAAGTGAGCCGGTGTTCCCCAGTACCTGGAGTTGCGCGTCAGGACCAGCCGCTTGCCCTTCTTCAGCGAGCTCACAATGAAGGGTCCGCCAGAGATCAGATCCTTAGGGCGGAACCCGGCGAACGCGGAAGCCCATCCGGCTCGCTCCGCTATATGAGCGGGTATGAGATTGGCAAAGAGCCCCTCCCAGTCCGAATACGGACGGTTGAACACGACTCTCACGGTCTTGCCGCCGTTGCTGCCCGAGATCGACCTGATGTCGCGGTAGCCCGCGAGGAAAGCGGGCGATGCCAACACCGGTGAGGCCAGCAGTTGCTGCTGCCAGTTGTACACGAAGTCCGTTGCGGTGATCGGGTAGCCGTCCGACCACGTCGCTTTTGGGTCGATCACGTAGCTGACGGTCATGGGGCTCAGGCCGACCACCTCGGCACTGTCGATGAAGCCCGTCGTCTCCGCTTGGTACTCAGGGTCGATCACGAAGGCTTGGGGCCAGACCTGCTCCATCACCATCTGTGTCACGCGGTTCGCACCCGCGGGTGTCGATGGGTTGAAGTTCGACGGCAGGTACGGCACCGCTACGGTGACCGTCCCACCGCTCGCGAAGCCGGAGGTCACCGATGGTGCTTGGCTCATCGGGACGACGGTGGGCGAGGTGCCGCTGCAGGCCGATGCAATGACGGCGACGCCTCCGAGGAGGACGAGTGCGGCCTTCTTCAGCTCCACCGAAGCGACAGGGCAACCGTGACGAATGCGAAGACGAGCACGAATACCACGGTTATCCGATCAAGATTGCGCTCGGCGACGGTCGATCCGGCCGCCGCCGAACCGGTCGATGCGCCGAACATGTCCGAGAGGCCGCCGCCTCGTCCGCTGTGCAGAAGCACGAGAACCACGAGCCCGAGCGCGACAAACGTATCGACCACGACGAGAATGTCGGTCAGCACTTCGGGGAACCTCCTCTCGGCCGTCTTGCCGGGCAGCAGGTTACCACCGCCAGGAGCTCCCCCCCGGACGCCGGCCTGTGTCGCTGACTGCCTTGTCCGGGTGGAAGCGACTGCTCAGGATCGTTCAGCGTCCCGACCTTGCGATCGACACGAGCTTGTCTGCATCGAGGCTTGCCCCCCCGACGAGCAAGCCGTCAACGTCCTGGCAGGCGAGGAGCTCGCCTGCATTCGCGGGCGTTACCGATCCCCCGTACTGGATCAGCATCGAACGTGAAACGTCGCCGCCGAGTAGCTCCAGCTCACGACGGATCGCCACCGACATCGCCTGCGCATCGTCGGCACTCGCAGTGAGGCCTGTCCCGATGGCCCAGACCGGCTCGTAGGCGACGACGATCGACGCGAAGGCCTCAGGGCCGCGGTCCTTAAGTGCGGCGATGAGCTGGCCGGACACCGTCGACTCGGCTCTTCCGGCTTCGCGCTGCGCGAGCGTCTCTCCCACGCAGAGAATCGGCGTCATGGCGTGCCGGAGCACCGCGTCCAACTTGAGCCGGACAACCTCGTCGTCCTCTCCGAACAGCGCGCGGCGCTCGGAGTGCCCGACGATCACGTAGCGAACATTGAGCTTCGACAGCATCTCGGCGCTCACCTCGCCCGTGTAGGCGCCCGCGTCTTCGAAGTGACAGGTCTGAGCACCGAGCGCGATAGGGACGGAGTCGGACTCCAGCGCGGTCTGCACCGATCGCAGGGACGTGAACGACGGATGCAACGAGATCTCGGTCCCGTCCGGCAGCGGAGTGGCTCGCAAGAGCGCGGCAAGCTTCTGCACTACCTGGATCGCTTCGTAATGCGTGTGGTTCATCTTCCAGTTGCCGCTGACCAGCACCGTGCGACCACTGCTCTTCGTGCTCATAGGGCCCCGTCCGTGTTCATCGGCTCATCAGCGACTGTCGGGGCCACACAGCGCCTCGTCCTGGCCTTCCTACTTGGCATTTTTCGCTGCACGAAGCGCGGCAAGGCCCGGGAGGTCGCCAAATTCGAGCAATTCGAGCGTGGCACCGCCGCCGGTGGACACGTGGTCGATCTTGTCCCCGAGGCCGAGTTGAGCCAGTGCAGCCGCGCTGTCTCCGCCACCGACAACCGTGCGGCCGGGGCACCGCGCCATCGCTTCCGCGATTGCCTTGGTTCCCTCAGCAAAGCGGTCGTCTTCGAAAACGCCCATCGGCCCGTTCCAAAGAACTGTGCCGGCGGAGGCGATGACCTCCGAGAACAGCTCTACAGTGGCCGGTCCGATGTCGACCCCGCGCCAGCCTTCAGGTATCTCCAAGCCGAAGGTCTCAACGTCGGGCCCCTCTTGCTCACCGAGGTTCATGGGCTCTTCGGAATCGGCTTTGTGCTCGATGCTGAGCAGTCGACCGGGTGCTAGCGCCTTCGCGTCGACGGGCAGTACAAGATGCCCCGGAGAGTCGAGGAGCTCCTTGCAGGCGTCGAGGTGAGTCGGATCCGTCAGGGACGCTCCCACCGAGTGGCCGAGCGCCTGAAGGAACGTGAAGGACATTCCGCCACCGACGAGCACCGTGTCGGCTCGAGCCGTGAGGGAGCGCAGGACCCCGATCTTGTCCTTTACCTTGGCACCGCCGAGAATCACGACAAACGGCCTTGCCGGCTCGTCGAGCAAGCCGGTCAGAACCTCGACCTCGCGAGCCAGCAGGCGCCCGGCTGCCGAGGGCAGGTACTGGGGTGGGCCCACCACAGAGGCGTGAGCCCGATGTGAGGAGCCGAACGCGTCGTTGACGTAAGCGTCGTGGCCTTTGACGAGCTCGAGAACGAACGCCGGGTCGTTTGCCTCCTCGCCTGGCGAGAAGCGAAGGTTCTCGAGAAGCTCAACGCCACCGATCAGCTCCGCAAGTCGTGACCTGACCGGCGCCATGTCGAACCTGGGGTCGACTTTGCCCTTAGGGCGGCCGAGGTGGGAGCAGGCGGTGATACGAGCTCCCTGCTCGCGCAGCCAAAAAAGAGTCGGCAGGGCCGCACGGATCCTGAAGTCGTC
>PMVZ01000294.1:4609-9245 GCA_003166375.1 Acidimicrobiaceae bacterium
ACCTTCGCGAGCGTGGTCGACTCATCTATGGCGATAGCCATCGTGAGCGTCGAGTCGAAGGTGCACGAGGCGGGACTGCCGATGACGTCGCTCGAGACGATCTCGTCGGTGTTGTAGACGAGGATCCCGCGAAGACGCTCGGTCTCCGAAGCAACCCGGAAGGCCTCGTTGATCTGATCGGCGCCCACCTTGGCGCCCAACACGGCCGTCAGGTCCGTGATCGATCCATCTACCACCGGCACTCGTAGGGATTGACCGTCGAGCCGGCCCTTCATCGCCTCTACGACAAGGCTCGTTGCTCGGGCGGCCCCGGTCGTCGAGGGGATGATGTTCACCGCTGCGGCCCGTGCCCGGCGAAGGTTGGAGCGCCCGAGGTCCAGCACCGACTGGTCATTGGTGTAGGCGTGGATGGTCGTCATGAGCCCCTGACGAAGACCGAAGGAGTCCTCGAGGACTTTGACCATGGGCACGAGGCAGTTCGTAGTGCAGGAAGCAGCCGAGACGACAAAGTGCTTGCCGGGGTCGAAGGTGTCGTCATTGACCCCAACGACGAACGTCGCGTCGACCTCCTTGCCTGGCGCCGAGATGATCACGCGCTTCGCACCTGCCTCGAGGTGGCCACCCGCGCCCTCACGGGTCGTGAAACGCCCGGTGGACTCGATCACTACGTCGACGTCCAGGCCGCCCCATCCAATCGCCTTCGGGTCCCTCTCCTCGAAGACCGTGATCTCACGATCACCGACCTTGAAACCCTTGTCAGTCTGGGCGACGTCGACATCAAGCCGGCCGAAGGTGGAATCGTAACGGAGAAGGTGCACGTTCACCTCGCGCGAAACGAGGTCGTTGACAGCGACGATCTCGATGCCCGAGGACTCCCCGGTCTTCGTCTCCAGGGCGAGCACGGAACGCAGGAGATTCCTCCCGATCCGTCCAAAGCCGTTGATGCCGATACGCACACTCACGTCGATCACCTTTCTCGCAGTCGCTCTTTAGAAGCGGTTTGGCGGCCTGTGGGAACAAGGACATTCTTTCTCACCTAACGAGGGCGCCGCAAAACGTCGCCCTTTGCAAGCAAGGCGAGCTCGGAACCGAGCAGTTTCGGGTCATGCTCGCGGAATCCCGCCCCGGCCACATCCGCGATCACGAGCGCGATGTCTTGAGGGAGCTCACCGAGCGGGAGCGCAGCCCTGTCCGCTAAGACGACATCGACATCGACACCGTGCGCGCGTAGCGACTCGAGGAGCCGCGCGACGTCGAATCCGGCGGTCTCGGGCAGCTGCTCGCGCAGGTTCGCAACGTAGACGCGTTTGGCTCGCGCAGCGCGAAGGCCTTCGCGGATCCCTGGCACCACACAGGCAGCAAGAACACTCGTGAACAGTGACCCCGGACCGAGCACGATTTGATCTGCTTCGGCAATTGCCCGGAGAACAGCTGGCGGTGGCACTGCGCCGGGCGGAACGAGCGACACCGTCGCAATCTCCTCGCCCTTGCTCACCCGGACCTGTCCGGTGAGCTCCCCGGAAGCCGTCTGCGCCTTCAGCACGACCGGGCCCTGCGTGGCCGGGAGCACGCGGCCTACGGTCCGAAGAACGCGGGCCGCCTCCTCCACACCGGACACGAAGTCTCCGGTCGTGGACGCCAACGCGGCTATCAGCAGGTTGCCGAACGCGTGACCTGCGAGCTCCCCGGACACGAAACGATGCTCGAGGGCGTCGCCGAGCGGAGACCGTTCCGGCAGCAACGCGCCGATGCAGCGGCGGAGGTCGCCCGGCGCGGGAATGCCGAGCAGCTCACGGAGCCGGCCACTCGAACCGCCGTCGTCGGCGACTGAGACCACAGCCGTGAGCTCGGAGGCGTACTGCCGAGCCGCTTTGAGTGTCTGGGCGAGCCCGTGACCGCCGCCGATCGCAACCACCTTCGGAGCACTGCCGGCGGCCTGTTGGCTCACCGGTCGATGTCCCGATGATGAACGACTGGCGCATACCCACGCCGGCGGATCCGCTCGGCGATCTCATCGGCCAGAACGACCGAGCGATGACGACCGCCCGTGCAACCGATGGCGATCGAAAGGTAGGACTTGCCCTCGCGGACATAGGCGGGAAGCAAGAGCGCGAACAGGTCGTCCAGGCGGCTGAGCAGCTCTGTGGTCTCCTCGTTGTCGAGCACGTAGTCGCGCACTTGCGAGTCCAGTCCGCTCAGAGAGCGAAGCCCGGGAACCCAGTGTGGATTGGGCAGGAAGCGGCAGTCGAAGACCAGGTCGACATCGAGCGGGATGCCGTGCTTGAAACCGAACGACACGACCGCGGTCTGCATGCCCGCCATGGTGCCGACGCCGTCGACGAGCTCGATCAGGCGGTCGCGCAGCTCGTGCACGTTCAAGTTCCCGGTCTCGACCACGACATCGGCCTCGTCGTGCAGCGCGTCGAGCATCTCGCGTTCTTGCTGGATGGCCGCAAGCACGCTGGTGGCCTCCACCGGATGCCGTCGGCGCGTGCCCTCGTACCGCCGAACCAGGACTTCATCGGGGGCGTCCAGAAAGACCACACGCACGCGTGCTCCCGTCGAGCGCAGCCTTCTTATCTCCGGTGCGAGCTCGGCGATGCCCTCGTAGCCTCCGCGCCCGGACACCAGGCACACCCGTTCGTACTCCGCGCCTGCCTGGCTCGTGAGCTCGGCGACCTTGCCGATGAGAGCGGGAGGCAGGTTGTCGATGACGAACCAGCCACGGTCCTCGAACGTCGCCGCTGCGGTGGAGCGCCCGGCTCCGGACATGCCGACGAGGATCAGATACTCGGCCATCGGCTCTAGTTTCCCATCTGCTCGGCGCGCGGCCGCTCGAAGCGAAGCAGCAGCAACCGCGGGATCGCGGACTCGAGCTCGAGATCGATCGAGTCCTCGAGGAACGCTAGCGGTGGCACGGGCTCCTCGAGGCGCGTCAGCACACAGCCGAGGTCGGTGACGGGATTGACATAACGCGACAGCGGGCGGTGGGCGAACGGCAGCCACACGCCCGGATCGACCTCTTCTGAGACGATGTCCTCGCGCAGGTACGGACCAACGCGCCAATAGTGCTCGCCCATGATCTGGTCGTCCACGAAGCCACTCCCGGTCCCCTGGAACATCGGGTGATTGACGAGCAGGAGGAACCGGCCGCCGGCGGCGAGCACCCGGACCGCCTCGGCCAACAGGGCATCCGGGTCGGACGAATGCTCTATCACGAGGCAGCAGACGACCCCGTCGAACGAGCCGTCCCGGAACGGGAGGCGTTCGCCCACCCCCCGGACGTACATCGGCCCGCCGGCTTTGCCGGTAGCACCCGCGAGCTGGGCAGTCGACGGTTCGAGCCCGACGACGATCTCGCGCTCGGGGGCTCCTCGCACAAGGCGCCGGGCGAGATGGCCTTCACCGCTCCCGAGATCGAGCACGCGAGAAGCACCCTCGAGGTGCGACTCCACGAGCGGAAGGATCTGGAGCTCATATTCCGGGTCCGCGCCGTTCGTGAACGTCTCGCGCCACCAGGTGGCGTGGAGCTCCCAGGGATCCTCGGTCGCGCTCATCCGGCTTTCGATCCTCGCCGGGCGTGCAGGTGCTCGTACACAGCACGGCCAACGGCTTGCGGCAGCCAGGTGATCGCGAGGAGGTCATCCAGGGACGCCGCCTGAACGGCTCTGACTCCGCCGAGCTCAGAAACGAGCCGGCGTCTTCGGGCCGGGCCGAGGCCGACGATGTCATCGAGCGCGCCGCGGGTCATCCGCCGGCCGCGCAGCTCGCGGTGGAACCCGATGGCGAACCGGTGCGCTTCATCCCTGGCCTGCTGCAACAGGTAGATCGCCTCGCTGTCACGAGGGATCTGAATCGGGCCCGGCCGTCCCGGCACGAAGACCTCCTCCAACTGTTTGGCAAGGGAGGCCACCGCGATCTTGTCCGTCAGGCCCAGTTCCTCAAGGACGCGCACGCCGACTCCGAGTTGCCCCTTTCCTCCGTCGAGCAACAGAAGCTGTGGCGGGTAAGCAAAGCGCGGCCCGCGCCTTCGGCGCCGATCGACAACGGCCTCAGCGCCGTCGGCAACCCGCTCGTCAGCATCACCCCCGTCGGTCCCGGACGCTCCGTCGCTCTCGGCACCGACGGCCGATGGGGTGTCACTGAGCCGCCGAAGGCGCCGAGTGAGCACTTCGTGCATGGCGCCGTAGTCGTCGTTTCCTTGGACGGCCGTCACCTTGAACCTCCGGTAGTCGCTTCGCTTCGGCAGCCCATCCTCTAGCACCACCATCGAGCCCACGTAGTCGGTGCCCTGCATGTGGCTCATGTCGTAACACTCGATACGAAGCGGTGCTTCTCTCAACCCGAGGGCGTGCTGCAACTCCTCGATCGCAGCCGCGCGGCTCGTGAGGTCGCTGGCCCGCCGCAGCCGGTGACGCTTCAGCTGCTCCTCTGCGTTCTGGCGGGCAGTTGCCAACAGCTCGCGCTTGCGGCCTCGCACGGGGACCCTCACGGTGACCTTGCCGCCGCGCAGGCCGGAGAGCCACGCCTCGTAGGTGGCCACGTCCTCGGGCGACTCGGGAACGAGCAGGTCTCGTGGGATCCCGATCGGTGTCTCGGCATAGTGCTGCTCCAGCACCCTGCCTATGAGTTGCGG
>PMVZ01000036.1 GCA_003166375.1 Acidimicrobiaceae bacterium
ACTGAGGACCTCAGCATTATCAGAGCCGGTGAAAGCGTCCTCGTGAGTCCTCCCTGGTCGCAACGGGTCGCAAAATGGCAGTTCAGGTGGGTTTGACATCAAGTTCGTCGCGACCGACTGCGACCATTTGAGACGTCCTCAGACGGAATTGTTGGGACTGACGAGCGATTGCTGGAGACGGAAAGGGCGGCCGGCAGGACGGCATTGCGATGGACCGCGCGCACAACAACCGGAACCACGCTGGCCTCTCGATACGGCCTTACGACGCAACTTATTACGATTGAGTCACTCGTCAGGTGATCTGATCGCACGCAGGCGGCTACGCAACTGGGCGATCAAGCACGCGCACCCACAAGATACCCTCGTTAACGAACGTACGTTCGATAACGGAGGACCAATGCGGACGGACATGAAAACGGTTGAGCCCCCCATCTCAAAGGCGGACTGTTACGACCACGGGGGAGCCAGGTCACGCCCTGACAGAACCGTCCTGCTACTGCGAAAAACTGATGGGTCGATCTGGGTCAAAGTCTGGCTGGGGTTTCAACGCATCAATGGCAAAGTTTGCTCGACGAAGGTCTTGCCGGAGACTGTTGATGCGCTGCTCCGCGAGAGCCCGCCCGGTTCGTTCGACTTCTAGCTCGCGCTGCAGCTCGGCTAGGGACGAAACGTGATCGTGGGCGGCTCCTGGTTCGGTGATGGGATCAAGATCGTGCGCAGCTACCGCCCCCGGAGCGTGAGTGATTGCCAAGTCCTTGGCGCTTCGTTCGAGGTTTTCGACGCGTTTCCGGGCTTCGCGCAACCTCGTTGCTACTTCATTCGCTACAAGACTTCGAGAAAGCAACCTCGGAGAGGTTCCCGGGATAGTCGCCATACGAGTCTCTACCCGCTGCTCGATCGCTTGGCGGCTTACGCCTAGCAGACGCGCCGCTGCCGCGACGGAGATCCCGTCCGGATGCAAGTTATTGGCAAGCACTTGGTCTAGTCTACAGGAGTGTTCGTGACAAGCTCTTGGCAAGCTCTTGGCAAGAACGAGGTCGCTGAGATTCTCTTCCGTCCGCTTGGCATTGAGCCGCTTCGCTCATGTCTCCCAACTCGACCGGACGGACGAGTAGTGGCCGCGGCTACCGCGGTGCGACGCGGAGAAACCGGTGCCGTCGACATTGACGAGTGCGCCTCGACACTGGGTGTGCACGTACGCACACGGGCGCTGCGTTCGCCACTTCTGGGGTTAACCTCA
The DNA here is from genome assembly GCA_003166375.1 of Acidimicrobiaceae bacterium. Classification (GTDB taxonomy): domain Bacteria; phylum Actinomycetota; class Acidimicrobiia; order Acidimicrobiales; family Bog-793; genus Fen-455. The sequence continues at coordinate 1,241 of PMVZ01000036.1, forward strand.
TCGGCCGATCATGTCGCATTGCGACCTGGCTTGACGGTAAATGAACGACGCTTCGTCCTTGCGCACGAGCTGGCACACATTCTGATTCGACGCGGTCAGTGTTCGGTACCTGGTCGCGGGAGGTGGATCGAGGAGGCCTTCGCTGACAGCTTCGCTCGAGAGCTGCTGCTTCCGTGTGCCGACCTTCGGCGCGTCTCGGCCGCAACCTTGCCCACCACACCGAGGATTTTTGGCATAACTCACGCCACCCTTCTCTTGCAACTTGCCGTTCTCGGGCTCGCGCCCAGTATCATGCGGCTTAGGGATGGCCTAATTCTGTGCGTAAAGTGCGGTGACCGCCCCGGAAACCCTGCTTGCAGCTGCCGACAACACCGGAGCGGGTGGAGTTTTGCTACCGCTGCCGTCGTCTGAGCGGTGGCAAATGCTTGTCGGCTCGGCGCGCACGCACGAGCGCGATAATCTCCTGCTCTGCCTTCCGACGACCTTCCCCAGGTGCGTAAGCAGCAGCCGTAAGGGCTTCGCCGTCGTCAGCGGTAAAATCCCACTTCTTGGCTAGTTCTTTGTAGAGCGCCTCGATGTAGGCCAGGCCGGGTTCAGGCGTCGCAACGTAACGGCTCTCAGACAGAAACCGCGCTGCTGCGGCTGATCTCACAATTCCGATGGCGTCGGCATATTTCGGGTGAACGTAAGCCATGACTCGCCACAGTCGTTGATGTGCCTCGTTCAACGCTGCCAGGCGACGGCTGTGGTGAGCATCCCACTCATGCAGCTTCACAACCTCTCCGCGGTCCGTATGTACCCGTACGTCAGCATCCTTACTCATCATCTTGTGTCGTGGGATATGAACCAAGACCATTCCTCGCGGCAGCCCAGCATCATCGGAGAGCTGATTCTCAAGCCTCCTCCGTGCTTCCGGGTCCGAGTATTCCTGCGAGATTCGCCGGACCGCATCCGGAAGATCATCCCAGGTGGCCAGATAGGCGATCTTGTAGAGATCTCGTCTGAGCACCCCTTGCGCTAAGGACTCGGCCAGCAGTCGATCGCCCAGTGCACTGGGGTCGTGTCGAAGTCTCAGCGCGGTCTCTATCTCACGATTCGCAAGAGCATGCAGCAGCAGATCGTCAGAGAGCTTGTCAAAATTTCTTTCCAACCACTCCGGCGTCTTTGGCCCCGTCGCCCAACCTGCCTCTTGCACCGCACGCCCTATCATGACGGAAGCCGCGTTCTTCGAATGATGGAAATAGACACGCTCAGCCAACTCGTACCGATAGCTGAGAAGTTTCACTACCTCCGACTCCACGTCAGGTCGAGGCATGCCGCGCTTGTTGAGGTTTAGCACGAGACGAGAATGGTCTGCCTCCAACCCCTCGGATTCCCCCGTAACCGTTAGATAATCGAGGAACCGTTCGCCCACAGCAGACCTCAGTCCGCAACTTCGAAGGTCTCGCTCAACGTAGTCGAGCAAGTCGGCGCACACTGTATTACCGACAATGTCGCCGACGAATGGAAAGCGAAGACGAGCGAAGTCGGAGTCCGTCTTCGCTCGCAACACTTTGCAATTCTCGCTGAACTCATCCCCACCGATCGAGTTCCGAAGTATTCGGGCGATCTCGCCGCGCTCGAGCAGTCTACGAATCCGGGGAGCATTCTCATCATGGCGCCTCAGAAGGTGAAATTCATCCTCAAGAGTGTGACCGAACGGAACATGAGACAGGTCGTGCAGAAGAGCTCCTAGACGTGCGAGACGGCGGGCTGGGTCATCGATTTCGTACCGATCGCGCGGATTGCCCTCTATAGCACGGAGCATCCGCGCGGCTTGATGCAATGACCCAATGGAGTGCTCAAACCTCGTGTGTAGCGCACCCCGATAGACAACGTAGGAGGTGCCGAGTTGCTTAATACCAGCTAGCCGTTGAAAGGCCTGTGTTTGCACTAGGTCGATCTCGGGGCCGAACAGCACCACCGAACCACTAACCGGGAGTGTAAACGTCTTCACAGCCTGCATTGTGACATCGTCCCGGACAGAAAGGTACGGATTCGGTCCGCTCATGGTACAAGCCTAGAACCGTTCTAGCCTCACGCTGAACAAAGCGGCCCAACCTGAAGGGACCTGCCCCCGACTGTCATCTCCTCATGCGCGACGCTACCGAGATGGGCCTTGACTAACTAACTGCGGCGGTAAGGCTGAGCGGTCGCCACTTTCTCGATCGACTGGTCGCATCGTCAAGGCGATGGTCGTCGAAAGGCAGCAACAACTGCCGTGGTGAAAATGCCCTTACGGACCGGTACTAGCTGGTCCCGCCGAACTGCTCTTCGGCAATCCTGGTCAAGGGTGTCCCTGTGCCTCCGCAGTGGAAGCAGAACGGCGAAGAGGGCACGATGGCGAGCAACTTGAAGGTCCTGATCGGGCAAGAAAACGGGCGATGGTGACGAGACCGGCCGCTAACTGAGCGGTCCAGATTCGTACTTGGATAGCGGGTCCC
>PMVZ01000236.1 GCA_003166375.1 Acidimicrobiaceae bacterium
TCGTCAACAGGTTGATCGGCGACACCGTCGTCGAGCCACGCCGACGGTAATTCGAGCCTCGCCCCATCGCGCGGACGCTGACCTACGGGATCGTTCAGCAGGGTACGTAATAACAACGCCGGACGAATCCCGCCAGAAAGCCCCCTATTCGAGCCCTATACGGAGTAGCTTCGGCCAATGGCACATATCCGGACCCGACAGACCGCTGACGGCACGCGTTACGACGTGCGCTACATCATCAACGGAACGGAACGCTCGGACAGCTTTCGTTCGAAGTCGGACGCCGAGTCGCGGCTGACAAAGGTGAGAGCCGATGAGCTGGTCGGCCTTGTAACTGACCCGCGAGGGGGGGAGCGGTTATTCGGAGAGTACGCCGAGCAGTGGCTCAAACACCGATTGGTGAAGGGGCGACCGCTCACGCCGGCGACGCGCCAGGGTTATGAGGGTTTGCTCCGTCGTAACCTGCTGCCGCCCTTCGCCAAGACCAAGCTGCGCCAGATCACACCCGAACGCGTCCGAAAGTGGCACTCGGAGCTCACCGCGTCCGCCAGCGCAGACGCCGCAGCGAAGTCCTACCGGGTGTTACGGGCCATCTTGAACACCGCAGTGTCCGATGAGCTGATCCCTCGAAATCCGTGCCACTTGAAGGGGGCCGGGATCGAGCACGCCGAGGAGCGCCCGATGCTCGACAGCTCCACGGTGCTGAAACTCGCCAATGCCATTGACCCCCGTCTTCGGTGTCTTGTGCTCCTCGGAGGCTTCGTCGGATTACGGACGGGGGAGTTGCTCGGGCTCGAGCGGCGGGACGTCGACCTGATGCATCGGGTGATCCACGTCCGGCGTCAAGCACAGGAGATCAACGGACATCGGATCATCACCGAGCCGAAGACACAGGCCGGCGTCCGGTCTTTGTCGCTACCAGGAGCGCTCGTTGAGAGCCTCGAGGCCCATATCGCCGCCAACGGCGCTCCGGGTCCGGCCGGTGCGGTGTTCACGGGCCGTTCAGGTCTGCCGCTACGTCGCGCAGATCTTTCCGAGGAGTGGCGGGCTGCGGTCGCGGCAGTCGGGCTCTCCGATATTCGGATCCACGACCTCCGCCACCACGCCGCCACGACATTCGCACGCAAGCCGGACGTGACCCTCAGGGAGTTGATGACGACCATCGGGCACGCGTCGCCGGCCGCCGCGTTGCGCTACCAACACGCCACCTCGGAACGCGGCCGGGAACTCGCCGACTACATGGATTCGGTTATCGCCTCGGCCGGCGAGCCGCCGCAGGCCCCAGTAGTTCACCTGCATCCGTAGGAGTCCGACGGGATCCACACGGGATTCTGAAATTGGCTGCCTCGGAAAAAGTGCCTCTGAGCTGGGAGGCGGCGCCCAGAATCGAANNCTAAACCACTCGGCCACGCCGCCCGGTCAAGCATCTTCACCTCGAGGGCCGACGGCATGAGCCGACCGGCGTCCAGGAGGACGGCCAACACTACCGCGCTGTTCGCGGGCGCCCCTCAGCAGTTGCCCCGAGCTCCTCGAGCAGGTCGGTTGTCTCTGTGGAGCATCCACCAGTAGCCGGCGCCCTCAGCCGGCAGATCCGGCCGCAGGCACAGTGCAGCCGATGACGGATCCCACCAACCTGGGCGCCGCATGGCAGGGAACCCGGTACGAGTCCGGGGCTGTCCAGCAACTGTCGTCGTTACCAACTCTGAGGCGGAGGAGCGCCACAAGTGATCAGTATCAGACCCCGGTGGCGTGAAACCCGCCGTCAACGTGGATGATCTCTCCGGTTGTCCGCGGGAACCAGTCCGACAAGAGCGCCACGCAGGCTCGTGCGACTGCTCCGGAGTCGCGGACGTCCCAGCCGAGCGGAGCTCGCGCGTTCCACACGCTCTCGAAGCGCTCGAAACTGGGTATCGACCTCGCTGCCACCGTGCTGATCGGGCCAGCCGCGATGAGGTTGACCCGGACGCCACTCGGTCCCATGTCGCGGGCGAGGTAGCGGGCGAGCGACTCCAGCGCCGCCTTCGCGACGCCCATCCAGTCGTAGCCGGGCCAGGCGACGGTGGCGTCGAAGTCGAAGCCGACGATCGACCCTCCGCCCGCGGCCTTGGAGAGGAGGGGCGCAAACGCCGCGGCGAGGACCTTGAGCGAGTAGGCCGATATCTCGATCGCCGTCGCCACGTCCGTCCACCCTGATACGAGGACGCCGTTGCCCAGGCAGTTGTCAGGCGCATAGCCGATGGCGTGGACAACGCCGTCCAGCGTGCCCCATCGTTTCCCGAGCTCGGATGCCACCCGGTTCGCCTGTTCCTCCACTGTGACGTCGAGCTCGTAGATCTCGACCGGTGCCGGAAGCTTGCGGGCTGCACGGTTTGTGAGCGAGAGGCCCCGACCGAAACCGGTGAGGGCCACCTCCGCTCCTTGCTCCTGGGCAAGGCGCGCCGCGCCGAAAGCGAGCGAGTCATCCGTCAGCACTCCGGTGATCAGAATGCGCTTGCCTTCGAGTATCCCCACAGGTCCACCGTAGCCTTGGTTTGCTGCTGACCCTCCGAAGCTACGTGAGCGACCTGGCGGTGAGGCTGCGATAGAGCGCCGAAGTCTCGGGATGGATGCCGAGCAGCGGGTCTCCCTCGAGCTCGAGTGCAAGCGCCAGACCGCGAAGCGCAGCGTCTACGCCGCCGCGATTGCCGAGCCCGTCTGCCGCCCGCATCAAGAGTCGGTAGAGCCGCTCGTCCCAGGGCGAGACGAGCAGTCCTTGAAGCGCCGCCCAGTGGGCGAGGCCGCCTTCACCACGACCAAGAGCGTGCTCCCCGAGACGACACGCGACACCGACCACGGAGGCCTCGACTGCTGCTGTGTAGCCCTCGAGCTGGGCCCATTCGCCTCGGTCGAGCCCGTCGAAGGGCCGGCCGCGGACAAGCGCGAGTGCCCTACGCCAAGAGTCGGCGCCGGCTGACTCCGAGGCGAGGTCCCTGAAGCGGTCCCAGTCGGTCTCGGCCTCCACGATGAGGTGACGCCTTCCCTGCTTGCGGAGACGAGGCCGGCCATCGCTCGCCAGGCCGAGTGCCCGTCTCGTCTCGGAGAGGCGGTTCGCGAGGGTCTGAAGCGGGACCCTTCGTTCTGGCCAGAGAGCAGTGGCGAACGCGTCGGTCGTGGCACC
>PMVZ01000040.1 GCA_003166375.1 Acidimicrobiaceae bacterium
GTCCGCTTCGAAGCTCCCGAGTCCGCGATCATCGGCAGCTACCTTCACCTGCAGAACGGTCGCGGCGTGAACGCCGTGCTCGTGGAGGTGACTGGAGCCGACGAGGCACTCGCTCACGACATCGCCCTCCACATCGCGTTCGCACGTCCGGAGTACCTGCGGCGTGAGGACGTGCCTGCCGAGCAGATTGAGGACGTCCGCCAGACGGCGGCGGCGATCGCGCGCAACGAGGGCAAACCGCCGGCCGCGCTGGACAAGATCGTCGAAGGTCGGCTCCAGGGCTGGTACAAAGAGCGCGTCCTGCTCGACCAACCGTTCGTGCGGGACGAGCAGTACTCGATCGGGCAGCTGCTCGGCGGTGCGCAGCTGCTCCGTTTTGCTCAGGCTGTCGTCGGCTCATGAGCAGGGAGGTACGGCACTTGTGACCGAAGTGGCACTCGGCGAAGTTGGGGGAGCCCGGCCTCGGTGGCACCGGGTCGTGCTGAAGCTCTCCGGCGAGGCCCTGGCAAGCTCGTTGTCCGACGAGACCATCGACGCGTCGACCGTGGGGCGTCTCGCCAAGGAGATCGGAGCCGCCCAGAGCGAGCTTGACATTCAGATCGCGATCGTCGTTGGTGGCGGCAACATCTGGCGAGGCACCACTGGGGCCGGCCAAGGAATGGACCGTGCGACCTCGGACATCATGGGAATGCTCGGCACGGTCATCAACGCGCTCGCGTTGCAGGACGCGCTCGAACATGTCGGCTGCCCGACCCGCGTGCTGTCGGCCATTCACATGGCCGAGGTCTGCGAGCCCTACATCCGGCGTCGCGCCATCCGGCACCTGGAGAAGGGTCGTGTCGTGATCTTCGCAGCGGGTATGGGCAACCCCTACTTCACGACGGACACTCCTGCCGCGTTGCGGGCTGCCGAGATCGAGGCCGACGCGATCTTGAAAGGAACCCATTCCGGAGTAGACGGGGTCTACAGCGCCGACCCTCGCCATGACGCGAGCGCCACCCGGTATGAGGAGATTGGGTTCCTGGAGGTCGTGAGCAGAGACCTGCGGGTCATGGACCACACTGCCGTCACGTTCTGCCGGGACAACGCGATCCCAATCCTCGTCTTCGATCTCATGCAGGAAGGCAACATACGAGCTGCCCTGGTGGGCGAGCGGATAGGTACGCTGATCAGGTGACTGACGGAGCGCTCATCGAGGCCGCGCTCGCCGACAGCGGTGAGCGCATGCACAAGGTCGTCGAACACACCAAGGCCGACTTTGCAATGGTTCGGACGGGCCGGGCGTCACCGGCGCTCGTCGAGAAGCTCAGGGTGGACTACTACGGCAGTGAAGTCCCGCTGCAGCAGATAGCGGGATTCAGTGTGCCCGAACCCCGTGTGCTCGTGGTCAACCCCTACGACAAGGGCGCGATGAAGGCTGTCGAGAGGGCGTTGATCAGCTCCGACCTCGGTATCTACCCGTCGAACGACGGGCAGGTGTTCAGGCTGGTGTTCCCCGAGCTCAACGAGGAGAGGCGCAAGGAGTTCGTGAAGGTCGTGAAGCACCGAGCCGAAGAAGGACGAGTCGCCGTGCGCAACGTCCGTCGTGCAACTCGCCATGACCTCGAAGCCCTGGAGCGGGAGGGCGACATCTCTTCGGACGACCTCGATCGCGCCGAGAAAGAGCTGGAGAGCCTGACCCACGACCAGATCGCGGAGATCGACAGGCTCTTGAGCCACAAGGAAAGGGAGTTGCTCGAGCTCTGAGCATCGGCGGTCCGGCACCTAGCCGTCGCCGCGCCAGGAGCCTTCGATGTCGTGGCACGTGAAGACGATGCCGGCGGCACCAGAGGAACCTGCGAGGGAGGAACTGTGGAGGAGGGACAAGAGCCCCAGGAGACCAGCGAGCCGGTCGCCGAACGGGCTCGGATCGCCGGCGTAGAAGCCGGGATCGCGGCCGGGTTGGTGCCGTCGAGCGAAGCTCTGGCGCGCCCTCGCTCCGAGCCGGCCGAGGACACTTCCGCTCCGGCGAGCCCCGACGAAGCGCCGGAAGCCCCCGGCCCACAGTCACTGGTCGAGATGCTTGCTTCCTACGAGCTCCCTGACTGGACGGACCCGCCGACCTTGCAGGTTCCTCGCGTGCTCTTGGACCTCGAGCAGGAGGCGGCGGTGGAACGGGGTGGTCCGCTCCCCACACCGCCAGGGGGACCTGTGTGGCGCGAACGTCAGGAGGACTGGAACGACAGCGACGCCATCCTTGCCGACCTTGCCAATGCCGGCCTCAGTGTGACGGCCTCGGAGGAGTCGTCGTCCGACAACCCCTTCGCCTACGACTTCCTCGACGACGGCAGCGAGGCTTCCTGGATCGCCCGGAACGAGGTTCCTGAGTTTTCGACGCAGCCGCCACGATCGGCGGACGCACCGTCACCAGTCGCCGGACCGGAGCCGCCTCCAGTCGAGGCGCCCGACGCACTTGTCGCGGCAGAGGCGAGCCCCGTCGCCGCAACCCTCGCAGGCGACCCCGACGAGGCTGCGGCAGCGCCTCTGCGGCGCCGGCGCCACGTTGCGCGCCGGGCCCGCCCTCGGGCGCAGCGGTCGCTCGTGGTCGGAAGGGCCGGCAACGACGCACCTCGCCGCAACCCGGTCGTCGCCACCCTCACCGGCGTCGTGCTCGCCGCCGTCTTGCTCCTGTGCTTTTTCGCCGGGCCTCCTGCGGTTCTGGCTCTGGTAGCTGTAGCCGTAACGCTCGCGACAGCTGAGCTCTACAACTCGTTGCGCCTCGCCGGGTATCGGCCGGCGACGTTGCTGGGCCTGGTAGCCGTGCCGGGAGTGATCATCGCCGCGTACTTCCGGGGGCCCGACGCGATCGTGCTCGCCTTCGTGATCTTCATCGTGGTCGCAATGGTCTGGTATCTCGCCGGCATCACGCGCCGTTCGCCGCTCACCAACCTCTCTGTCACCGTCCTCGCTTTCGGCTGGACGGGAGTGCTCGCGGCGTTCGCGGGGCTTCTGGTCGACCCGAGGATCTTCCCGAATCGTCACGGGATCGCGTTCATGCTGGGCGCGATCATCGCCGCGGCCGGTTACGACATCGGTGGCTATGTGGTCGGCAGCCGCTTCGGAAGGCACAGCCTCGCCCCGTCGGTGAGCCCGAACAAGACCTGGGAGGGCCTGGCAGGCGGTTGCGCGGTCGCGATCGGGGCGTCGGCAGGCATCACGAGCCAGATCCACCCCTGGCACCTCGGCACGGCGTTCGTGTTGGGCCTCATCGTCGCGGTGGTGGCACCTTGCGGCGACCTCGTCGAGTCAATGATCAAGCGCGACCTAGGTGTGAAGGACATGGGGTCGCTCCTGCCGGGCCACGGCGGGATGCTGGACCGGATCGACGCTCTGCTCTTTGTCCTCCCAGCGGCTTATTACTTCGTTCGCCTGGCTCACGTGGGATGACCGGGATCATGGACCGGCCAATGCCGGTCCAGGCCACCGCTCCAGGGCCTCGAGACGACTCGCGCCGGCGGGTAGCCGTCGTCGGTTCGACGGGTTCGATCGGTGCCCAGACCCTCGATGTGCTCCGGTCGGCCCCGGACCGTTTCGTTGTCAGCGCGCTCGGGGCGGCTAGGTCAGTCGATCTCCTCGCGGCCCAGGCAGAGGAGTTCCACCCGGGGGTCGTCGCGATCGCCGACAGCGCGTTCGAGCGGAGGCTCGCCGAGCTGCTTCCCGCCGGCATCGAGCTACGCGCCGGTCCGGGTGCGCTGTCATCGCTCGTGGAGACTGCTGACGTGGTCCTGAACGCCGTAGTCGGGTTCGCCGGCCTCGGGGTGACGGTAGTGGCGCTGCGGGAAGGACGTCGGCTCGCTCTCGCGAACAAGGAGTCCTTGGTGGCCGGAGCGCCTGTGGTCCAGCGCGCCCGCTCCAGTCCGGGAGCCGAGCTGGTCCCGGTCGACTCCGAGCACGGCGCGATACACCAGTGCCTTGCCTGCGGCCGGCGCGAGGCAGTGGCCAGATTGGTGATCACAGCAAGTGGAGGACCGTTTCGGGGAAGGACCGC
>PMVZ01000056.1 GCA_003166375.1 Acidimicrobiaceae bacterium
GTGGCCGCGGTCAAGGCTCTCTGACCGCAGGCTTGTACCGGTGCCACTCGGCATCCGGAGAACTCACGCAACTTGACGGTCATCATTGCTACGACACTCACAGGTACGACTAGTTACGAGACTTTTCCGATGATTCCAGACGACCGTCCACCCCGGGACCTTATCGTCACCATCCCGGGAATCTCCATCAACCTCGCCGACGTGATCATCGCCGAGACCGGGGCCGACATGACCAGGTTCCCGAGCGCCCGGCACCTCGCCTCGTGCGCCGGGACCTGTTCCGGGTCCAACGAGTCCGCCGGGAGGTCGGACGAGCTACTGAGTTAGCACGAGCTCGGTAACAGGGATGGCTCCTCTTGGGGTCAGGCGAGCTGATGACTTCTCGCCCCTGCACCGGACTACCCCTACTGAAGAGCGCCTCGACCACGTGGCGGGCGAGGGGCGCTGTTGGCCGTAGCACGACGTGTCCCTGCGAAACAGGAAGTCGTTCGGCCGGGACTTTAGGCCCTACACACGGCCGCAAATCGGGAGCAACATCAAATCGGGCATGAATACTGGGGAGTGCCCAGTAAGACAGTTGTCGTTCGGATCGCGGAGGCGCGGTATGTCGGCGTTCGTAACAGCCAGTCGTGTGGACACCGGGCAGGATCCACTGCCCGTTGTCGGTGACGACGGCTTTTTCGGTGTCCGCTTCGAGTCGATCGGCGGGCTCGGTGCCCACCTCGCCGGTCGGATCCTCGCCGAGGCTTGTGTTTTGCGGCAGGGCTTCAATGGCGCGCACTTCTCCTCGTACGGCTCAGAGAAGAAGGGCACGCCGGTAAAGTCTTTCGTCCGTATCTGCCCGGGCGATCGGGAGGTGCGGACGAGCAGCCCGATCGAAAGCCCTCAGGTGATCGCTGTTTTCCACGAGGCCCTCGTGGGCTCACTCGACGTTGCCGCTGGCTTGCCCGCGACGGGCACGCTGATCATGAACAGTCGCAAGGCTCCCGATGAGATTCGGGACCTGCTCGGCTTGCACTCCGGAACTGTAGCTGTGGTCGACGCCCTCGGCATCTCGCTCGAGGAGAAGACGCGCATCAACACCGCAATGCTCGGCGCCGTCGCCCGCGCATGTCCCTTCCTCGATGCCGAGGCGGTGAAGGAACAGATCAGTCAGAGCTTGTCGGCCCGGTACGCCTCCTTGGTGGAGGCCAACCTTCGCACCTTTGACCGCGGCTATAGCGAGCTGCGGAGCGTGACTTGGCCTGCCGCTCCCGGCGACCCAGGGCGACCGGTGCAGCGGGCCGCGCCAGCGTTCGGCTACCTCGACGCGACGATCGGCGGTGCGATCCTCGACGCGGGTAACAGCATCCGCAAGAACCTGTCCACGTCGCGGCAGGGCTTCCTGCCCGATTACGACCCGGCCACGTGCGTGCACTGCGGGATCTGCGACATCGTCTGTCCCGATCTCTGTTTCGCCTGGTCTCACGACGCCGGCAGTGAGCCCGCAGTGCGACTGCTCGGCATTGACTACCACTATTGCAAGGGCTGTTTGAAGTGCGTTGACGCCTGCCCGACGGGCTCGCTCAGCGAGATTCGCGAAGAAGACGGCTGGGCCGAGGAGCATCGAGTCCCGCTCTTCACCTGGCTCGAGACCAAGAAGGGAGCTGCGTGATGGCCCTCGCAACGCCCACACTGGAGCCGATTACCGGGTCCCGCCAGGTTGTCGGGTTTCGGACCGGCAACGAGATGGCTGCGATCTCCGCCAAGCAGATCAACTTCCACCTGATGGGCTACTTCCCGATCACTCCCTCGACAGAGGTCGCCGAACTGGTNNCGCAGGGCCTGCTGTACCAGCTCGAGGAGCTACCTGTGCAGTCGGGGTCGCGCTATCCGATGCTGCTCGACCTCGCGACCCGGACGGTGAGCGGGCCGCTTGACATCCGCGGCGATCACTCCGATGTGTACTTCGCCCTGAACGCGGGCTGGCTGATCTTCATGGCTCGCGACCCACAGGCCGTCTACGACCTAAACCTCATCGCCTTGCGTGTCGCCGAACGGGCGGAGGTCCGCTTACCGGCGATCGTGGCCTTCGACGGTTTCTTCACGAGCCACCAAAAGCGCCGAGTCTTCACCTTTGCGGAGGACTCCACGGTTCAGGAGTGGCTGGGCCCGATGGCCGAGCCCGTGAAGGCACTCGACCCGCGGCATCCCGTGACGATCGGTCCGTACATGAACGACCCCGATCTGATCAACAACAAGTACCAGCTCGAGCGGGCGATGGATGCCGCGATGGCAGCCATCCCAGAAGTTATCGCTGAATACGAGGCCTTGAGCGGCCGGCGCTACGACCCGGTCGACCTCTATCGCATGGAGGACGCCGAGGTCGCCGTTCTCCTGATCAACTCGGCTGCTCAGACCGCAAAGGACGTGGTCGACCGGCTCCGCGCCCAGGGAATCCGAGCCGGTGTGCTCAGCCCCAACGTGCTCCGGCCCTTCCCCGCCGACACCATCCGTGATGCCCTGCGAGGCGTAAANNGATTTCTATGCCGAGGACGCCGAGGCGTTCTTCCGCCTCACGCTGCAAGCGACCGAGAGTGGCACCGTCGAGGTGCCGTTTGACTACTACGGCGTGGAACCGGGCGATCCCGAGAAGTTGCGGCCACTGAACGGCACGCCACCGCTCACTCGCGAGGAGATGACGAGCGGTCTGCTCAAGATCAGGCCACGCACAGACGGCCGGCTCGACGTGGAAGCACCACCCTACTGGGAGCTCGCGACCAAGCCCAAGCGAGTCGCCCCGGGCCATGGCGCCTGCCCCGGCTGTGGCATCTTTCCGGCGCTCGACCAATTCCTGCGTGGTATCGAGGGCGACGTCGTCGTGCTGTACCAGACAGGCTGCGCGATGGTCGTCAGCACCGGCTACCCATTTACGTCACACCGGGTCACCTACCTGCACAACCTGTTCCAGAACGGCGCCGCCGCGCTGAGTGGGCTCGTCGAGGTGTTCCACGAGCGGGTACGCCGCGGTGAGCTGCCCGCTGACGCGGACATCACATTCCTGATGGTCACCGGGGATGGCGGCATGGACATCGGCATGGGTGCGGCCATCGGTGCCGCACTTCGCGTGCACGGGATGATCATTCTCGAGTACGACAACCAGGGTTACATGAACACGGGAAGCCAGCTCAGCTACTCGACGCCCCTCGGCCACATGACATCGACGAGCCATGTCGGCCCTGGCGAGCAGGGCAAGGCCTTTCACCACAAGGACACCCCGCAGATCATGGCGGCGACCAACATCCCGTACGTCTTCACCGGCGTGGAGGGCTATCCCGACGATCTCGTCGCGAAGGCCGCCAAGGCGCAGTGGTACGCAAAGCACCTGGGCACGGTCTACGGCAAGGTGCTGATCACCTGCCCGCTCAACTGGAAGGTCGAGGACCGCGTAGGCGTCGAAATTTCACAGGCAGCAGTGGACTCCTGCTTCTTCCCTCTCTACGAGATCGAGCGCGGCATCACTCGCATCACCTACGACCCGGACCTCATCGGCCGGCGTACACCAGTTGCCGATTGGCTGAAGCTGATGGGGAAGACGAAGCACCTCAGCAAGAGTGGCAACGAGGCGACGCTCGCCGCGATCGAAGCCGAGGTCCAGCGTCGCTGGCTGCGACTCAAGGCGATGAATGACAACCCTCTCCTATGACAATGGATTGGTTATGGACACCACTGCACGGATCATCGAAAAGCACGATCTGACCAAGATCACCAAGCTGTTTGTCGTTCACGCTCCGCTCGTGGCGCGAAACGCTGCCCCCGGCCAGTTCGTTATTCTCCGGGTCACCGAGACTGGCGAACGGATCCCTATCAGTCTCACGGACTTCGACCGGGACGCCGGCACGATCACGATCGTCGTCCAGGAGGTCGGTCGTACGAGCGCTCTCGTCAACGCCTTGGACCTGGGTGACGATTTCCTGGACTTCGTTGGTCCGCTCGGCGACCCAGTGCCACTTCCCGAGGACGGTCACGCGGTGCTCATCGGCGGCGGGTTCGGTACTGGCGCGCTGTTCCCGTTGGCACGCGAGCTACGCAAGCGAGGGGTGAGGGTTTCGTCCATCATCGGCGCTCGGACACGCTCTCTGGTGATCCTCTCCCAACTGCTGTCAAAGGAGAGCGATGAGTTGCACGTGTGCACCGACGACGGCTCAGCCGGCTACCACGGCTTCGTCACCGGCCGCCTGGAGGAGCTCCTGGACGCCGGAGCGGGGTTTACGCACTGTTTCGCCGTCGGCCCGATGCCGATGATGCGCGCCGTCGCGACCACCACGGAAAAGCGCGGCCTGCCCACTATGGTCTCGCTCGATCCGCTCATGGTCGACGGGACGGGCATGTGCGGCGGTTGTCGCGTGAGCGTCGGCGGCGAGTCGCTCTTTGCCTGCGTGGACGGCCCCTTCTTCGACGCGCACCAAGTCGACTTCGACATAGCGGACGATCGCTTGCAGATCTACAAGGAGCAGGAAAAGGTGGCCTGCGAGCGGGCGGGACTGGGGAGGTAGGCGACATGCCCATCGTGTATCCACACAAGACGGAGATGCCCTGCCGAGACCCTGAAGAGCGGCGGAGGAGCTGGGACGAGGTCGCCGAGGGCTACACGGCCGAGCGCGCGATAGCCGAGGCCCGCCGCTGTCTCAACTGCCAGGACCCCGTCTGTGAGCTTGGGTGCCCTGTCAACGTGCCGATCCGGGAGTTCGTACGCGCCATCGCGATAGGGGACTTTGAAGGAGCCGCCCGCGCGATCCGCCGGCGCAACCTGCTACCGGCGATCTGCGGACGCGTATGTCCGGTCGAACATCAGTGTGAGGCCACCTGTGCCCTGGCTGGCCGTCAGGATCCTGTGGGAATCGGCCGGTTGGAGCGGTTTGCCGCCGACTGGGTCCGTCAGCACGGCAACGGTGGCGAGACCGCTGCAGCGCAGGTGTGGCGGGAAGAGAAGGTCGCGATCGTCGGATCCGGCCCGGCTGGACTCACAGTAGCCAGCGATCTCGCTCAGCTCGGCTACCCGGTCTCGATCTTCGAGGCTCTGCACGCCTTCGGCGGCGTGCTCCGTTACGGGATTCCTCAGTACCGGCTACCGAAAGAGATCGTTGACGAAGACGTCGAGCACCTCAAGGCGCTCGGCGTGGAGTTCGTGCGCGACGTCATCATCGGCAAGACAGTCACCATCGACGAGCTCCTCGACGAGTTCGGCTACTCGGCCATATTCGTAGGTACAGGTGCGGGTTCGCCCATTTTCATGAACATTCCCGGGGAGAACCTGAAGGGCATCTACTCGGCCAACGAGTTTCTGACGCGTGTCAACCTGATGAAAGCGTACGCGTTCCCGGAGTACGACACGCCTGTCTATCGGCCGAGGCGAGCCGCAGTGATCGGCGCCGGTGACACCGCGATGGACGCAGTGCGGTGCTCGATCCGCCTCGGCGCTGAGGAAGGCCACATCGTGTACCGCCGCTCGGAGAACGAGAAGGGTGCACGAGCAGAGGACTTCGAGCGGGCGCGCGATGAAGGCGTGATCTTCGACTGGCTCACGCTCCCCCAGCGTTACCTTGGTGACGAGAACAACTGGGTACGGGGCCTCGAGTGCATTCGCACGGAGCTCGGTGAACCCGACGAGTCCGGTCGTCGCCGGCCGGTACCTGTGCCGGGTTCAGAGTTCGTCATCGAGGCCGACCTCGTCGTCATTGCCCTCGGCACGAACCCGAACCCGCTCGTCCCGCATTCGACCCGCGGTCTCGACGTCGACTCTCACGGGTGCATCGTCGCCGACCCGGAAACGGGCGCCACGAGCCGCAAGGGCCTGTTCGCCGGTGGCGACATCGTGACCGGCGCCGCCACCGTGATCCTGGCAATGGGGGCAGGCCGCAAGGCCGCGACCGCCATCCATGAATACCTGCAAAAGCAGCACACAGAGACAGTAGCGGCGCGAGGCGAAGAGGCTCAGGTCCCGACAAGCGAGGACGTCGCGGCTTCTCGACTGGATGTCTCGTTCGCCGAACATGAGATCGAGGAACGCCACCGAGGCTACGGGGACGGGACCGTATGGGCACGCGACTACGCAACCGCCAGTGAGCTGCGCGGCTTCGTGGAGAGCTTCCGACGCCGAATGGAAGGCGACTCGGAGATAGTCACGAACGGGACAGAGCACATGAACGTTGATGGCTCTTCCGACTTCGAAGGTCCGTACTGGGAAGGGTTCCTCGAAGGAGCCGAAGAGGTGTTCATAGAGGGTTCCGGCAGGTGAACACCTGAGGCTTCCTGTTTGTCAGCCTTCTACTCCCTACCACGAACTTTCCTTCCGGTAGGGCGGCGATGGCCCTGCGCACCGAGTTCGCCTCGACGAGTCCGGCGGTTGCGACAAACTCAGAGAAACCAAAGGGATTCCCGTCTACATCAGTGCCAGCGTCAGGCTCTGCTTCGTCGGAGTTCCCTTCGGTGCTTGCGCAGGATGGAAGTGCTCCCTCAAGCGGCCAACTGCGACGCGAGTTTACGACGCCCTCGGGACCAGCGGCCGGCCGTTGGTCAGGCGAGGCCGGGGTTCTCCGCCAGACAAGCCGAAGAGAGACTGGAAGCTGAGGGGTTTGTCTGAGCTCTGTCGTGGTCGACAGGCACTTCACCGTCGTGCGACCGACCCACGTTCCTTCTTTGGAGTTGCTTCCTTGACCGCCCGCCCGGGTCACCCAACTGCGAGAATGTGGGCGATGGCCAGCTGGGTCGGCACACCGAACCGTTCGTCATTACCTATGGCAAGGAGGCGCAACTTTGAGTCCCAAGGACTACAGGACACCTTACGAGAAGGCCTACCACAAGGCCTACATCCAATACAAGCTGGACCTTGCGATTGCCGACGAGACATTCAACAAGAGTGCCGCGCCCTTCCGAAAGGAATATGAGAAGGCTGTCAAGCCCATCCTTCATGCATTCGAGGAGGCCGTGAAGCCACTCGCGGCTGCCCACGACGAGGCGTGCAAACAGGCCAAGAACGACTACAAGAAAGCCAAGGCGAAGGCCCAGCACCGCAAGGGAGGCCCTAAG
>PMVZ01000165.1 GCA_003166375.1 Acidimicrobiaceae bacterium
GTCGTCGGAGACGCCGATGCACCTCGCGGTATATCGATCGAGCTTGGCTCGCGCGGTCGTTCACACACATTCCCCCGCCGTTATTGCTCACTCGACGGTGTTCGACGAGCTTCCAGCAATCCATTACGCGATAGCCGCCTTGGGTGGTCCTGTGCGGGTCGCTCCCTACATCCGCTTCGGAGGAGATGCGCTCGCTCAACTGGCCGTCCAGGCCCTTGAAGGACGGTCAGCCGCGATCTTGCAAAATCACGGTGCAATCACCTACGGCAACAGTTTGACCGATGCGTACGAGCGGGCTCAGCTGCTCGAATGGCTGGCCGACCTGTACGCGAGGGCTGTCGCACTCGGCACCCCGCGTCTTCTGTCCCCGTCCGACCTCGCTGATGTGACTGCCGAAGTTCGTCGCCGCCACTACTCGTCGCTTACGCCCGTTACGGAGAATTAGGCAGCGGCAAGTCACCGCGGTTGGTTGGCTTCCACAAGCGCGCGTTAATCCGGCCTCGAAGCGATCAGCGCAGCTAGGGCGTCTGCCGGATACTACGCCGTCATCAGTAAGGCGTATCCCCAGCATCGACATTGATGGCCTGTCCACGAATTATCCTTGCAGAGTCGGACAACAGGAACACAACCACACGACCGACTTCAACGGGCTCAATCGCTCGACTGAGCTGATGAGAAATGAACCCTGCCAACACTTCATCGGTCTGTAGTCCGTTGCGCTCGGCGTGATACTCAGCTACGCGTCTCAGCATGGCGGTCCGAACGGATCCAGGACAAACCGCATTGACGTTGATGTCCAAGGGCGCCCACTCTTCCGCTAGGTTCCGGGTGAGGTTGATCACCGCAGCCTTACTCGCGGAATACCCGATCATGTGGGGAAAGCCGACTTTGCCTGCGTTCGAGGCGACGTTGACGATCGCGCCCCCTGACTTTCCGCCAAGAATCGCCCGTACTGCCGCCTGACAACACTGAAATAGCGCGACAACGTTGGTGTCCAACTGAGTCAGGACAGCGGTTCGAGTGGTCTCCAATGCCGGACCGAGCTCTATCGTGCCTGCATTGTTCACCCATCCGTAGAGCTTCCCGAAGCGTTCAAGTGCATGCTCCGCGAGTGCGTTCACCTGGGCTTCGTCACAGATATTCGCTACAAACGAAGACAGGCGGTCTCTCGGCACGTCAAGACTGCGGAGCGCGTGCTCCAGTTGATCACTGTGAGCGTCGGACAGGACTAGCTTGGCCCCTGCCTCGAGCAAGGCCGCGACAATTCCTTTGCCTATTCCGCCGGCCGCTCCCGTTACGACGACCGCCCTGTCGGACCACTCGTTCGTGGTGACTGTTCCGGCGACTGAAATCTCTTTCTCCGCTGCCATCTCTTCCCTCCTCTGTCGAGCGTCGGCCGCGGTCTTCCTGCGACTGCAGGCTTGGCCATTGGAGACACTTGCCCTGGTTCATGGTCTGCTGGCGGCTTCGGCGTGCCCCTGTGGAACGACGCGTACCACGTAGCACGCGTTTGGCCACGACACGAGAGCATCGTAGAGGTCACGGCAGCCGACCACCAAGGGAGTGCAGAACTGCATGCCTGGTGGACCAACACTCAGGAGCGATACCTGCCGCGACGCCGAGATGTCGTTCTCCACCGTAACCGGTTCATCTCATCGGTGGCTCAGTGGCGCCCATCCTGTCGTCTCTTTGGGCACAACCCAGGAGGGCCAGGCGCGGACAGTGCGGTTTCCCACGGCGCTCAGGGGCTGGAATTCCACCTGACCCGGCATTACTGTTCTTCACAGTCCTCGATGGAGACGAGTCCGACGAACGAGGATGGTCGCCGGCTGCCTGCCGGTAGAGGATTTGGATCCCATAAGGAGGCAACATGGCTGACCAGATTGACCGCCGCAAGTTCCTCGCCCGTGGCGCTCGCACGCTGACGGGCGCTGCTGCCCTTGGCGTTGCGGGGCCAAGGTTGTTCGAAGGATCCAGATTGGCCCACTCGCCATCGGCCGGGGTCAAGCCGGGATCGCTCGGCGCTCTGGCCATGGTGGGAGCGTGGGTTCCGGACGTGGAGACCGGCGGCGAGTACATAGCCGACACGGAGGGTTACTGGAAGCAACTGGGGTTCAGTTCCGTTGACATCATTCCATCTGGACCGAACGCTCCGCCTCAAGAGGTCACAGTAGAGACTGGCAGGGCTCTCTACGGTCTTTCGTCCCTTGACGCCACATCGGCGGCGATCGTGAAGGGATTCGGCCTCGTGGTCATCGGTGCGGAGTACCAAAAGAGCCCGTTCTGCGTAATGTCTGCTGCCAGCAAACCGATCAAAACCCCCCACGACATGATTGGTAAGAAGATCGGGGTGGGATCGTCCAATGACCAGGTGTGGAGTGAGTTCCTGAAGGTGAACCATATCTCGCCGTCACAGGTGACCACAGTACCAGTCAGCTTCGACCCGACGCCTCTCACACAGGGAACGGTTGACGGATGGTGGTCCTTTATCACGAACGAGCCTATCGAGCTCGCGCTCAAGGGATTCAAGACCTATACCTTCCTGGTTCAGGACTGGGGTCTCCCTGAGATCTCGACCATCTTCATCACGACCAAAACTGCGTTGGTGAGCGCCCGCGCCAAGCTTAAGGCTGCGCTGATCGGTGAGATCATGGGTTGGAAGAAGGCCCTCACCGACCCTGCATTGGCCGCTAAGCTCGCTGTCAAAAGGGGCCAGGGTCTCACCTATGAGGCAGAATTGCTACAGTCCTACGCCCAGAACAAGCTGATCGTGCCTCCTGGTAAAGCGCCTAACGGCCTTTTCTACATTTCGCCGCTCGCCCAGGCACAAGGAGTCCACACCGTAGGTCTCGGAGGCACCAAAGTCACTCCCAAAGAGGTCTTTGACATGAGCCTTTTGGACGAGATCTACGCGCAGTATCCCGGGCTGAAAGCAGTGCCGAAGCCCAACTACGGCTGAGAATGGTCGACTACCACAGCCCCAGCTGGTTGGTGCAAATCTTACAGTGTGCTATTGAAGGTTCGGACACCAGCGTCAGAACGAGGTAATGACCATCGTGACCGATCCTTCACTCGATGGTACCGAGCCGCTGAAGACAGCAACGGCTGATGGGATTCGCATCGAACACATGAGCAAAGTGTTCCGCCTCGGTCGGTCCAGGTTGACTGCCGTTGCGGATGCAAACCTGATGACCCCGCAGGGTTCCTTTTTGGCCCTGTTGGGGCCATCGGGCTGTGGCAAGTCCACGGTTCTGCGGATCCTGGCCGATTTGGAGCAACCGAGTGCAGGTCGGGTCTTCATCCATGGTGTACCGCCGTCAGCGGCGCGGCGGCAGCACCTTTTCGGAATCGCCTTCCAGGACGCGGCTCTCCTGCCTTGGCGATCGGTCTTGTCCAACATCAGGCTGCCAGTGGACGTGATCGGTCTCAAGGTTTCCGAGACCGCCATCAAGGACCTCATCAAGCTCGTGGGTCTCGAGGGCTTCGAGAGAGCCCGGCCCGCACAGCTCTCCGGCGGTATGCGACAACGGGTCGCGATCGCTCGTGCTCTTGTGACCGAACCAAGCATCTTGTTGCTCGACGAACCTTTCGGCGCGCTTGACGAGATGACGCGCCAGCGTCTCAACATCGAGCTCCTGCGAATCTGGTCCGAGCGGGTGGCTACAACCTTGCTGGTGACGCACTCCATACCCGAGGCAGTGTTCCTCGCGGACACCGTGGCCGTCATGAGTCCTCGACCGGGGCGAATCATCGCCACAACTCCTATCGACCTGCCGCGTCCTCGTACCCCGGACATGATCCGGACACCGCACTTTCATGAGCAGGTGGACAAGCTGTCCGATTTGCTCTTCAGCCCGGGTGGAATTGCGCCAAGTGGTGACGACGTGTGATCACAGCAGACTCGTCCGAGCCAGGCATGAGCACAGAGGTAGAAGCTCTCGGGCTGGACGCGCCGAGCCGGAAAGTCGGCGCTCAAGCACGACCAGACGGGGTACCACCGTGGCTGGGTGGCACGATCGGAGCCATCCTTCTCGCCTTGGTGTGGGAGGTCCTCGCGCTCACGGTCTTCCACAAGGTTGGGTCGGGTGTGCCCACCCCCACCTCGGTCGTGACCCAGTTCTGGTCGGACCTGCGCTCCGGACTGTACGGTCCCAACTTCATCCAGACAATGAAGGAGGCAGCAACCGGCTTCGTCGACGGCAACGTGCTGGCCATCGTGCTCGGCATCGCCTTCGTACAGCTGCCACTCATCGAGAAGGCACTTCTGCGCATCGCGGTCGCCAGCTACTGCCTGCCGATCATCGCCATCGGACCGATCCTGACCTTCGTGCTCCACGGCGACGCCCCGCAGTCGGCGCTTGCCGGCCTAGTCGTGTTCTTCCCCACTCTCGTGGGCGTCTGTGTCGGACTGCGTTCGGCAGACCGCAACTCGCTCGACCTGATCCGCGCTTACGGGGGCAGTTCCTGGATCCAGCTCACCAGGGTGCGACTTCGGGCAGCTCTGCCGAGCACTTTTGCCGGGCTTCAGATCGCTGCGCCTTCAGCCATCCTCGGTGCCATCATCGGTGAGTACTTGGGCGCGGCAAACACCGGACTCGGCGTCATGATGATCGACGCTGAAGGAGCTTTGGACATCGCTCGGACCTGGGGTATCGCTCTCGTTTGCACGGCGGTGGCAGGGATCTTGTACGGCTTGATCGGTCTCATCGGCCGGCTGGTAGCGCCATGGGCACCTCGCAAAGGGATGACCTAGTGGAACTGCCGACACTGCTCCAAGAAGAGGACGTTGAGGTTCTTCCGAGACGCGCCATCAGGTCTGCGCTCCTCAAGCGAATCGCCAGCAGTCTCGGCTTCACGCTCCTTTCCGTCGTCGTGGTGCTGGTGCTCTGGGAGGGGTTCATCGTCCTGTACCACATCCAGCCCATGATCGCGAAGAACCCGCTTGACGTCTGGCGATACATGTTCACCCAGCACGCCAATGTCGCTGCTGACTTGCGAAGCGCGGCCGGTAATCGGCAGATTCTGTTCCATAATCTGAAGACGACTCTTCGCGATGCCAGCATCGGCTACGTAGCCGGCATCGTCCTCGGCCTGGCCGTGTCATGCATCTTCATATTGCAACGCATGGTTCGCCAGACGTTCATGCCAATCGCCATTGTTCTGCGTTCTATGCCGCTCGTCGCCCTCGCTCCTCTTCTTACATTGATATTCGGTCGCGGCCTTCTGTGCGTCGCTGTGATAGGTGGAATCGTCTGTTTCTTCCCGGCACTCATCAACATCATGTACGGCCTGCGTTCCACGCCGCAGGCAATGCTCGACCTGATGTCCTCCTACGGTGTCTCGAAACTGAAGACGCTGAGGACGGTCATACTTCCCTCCGCATTGCCGTCGATCTTCGCCTCGTTGCGGATCAACGTCCCTGCCTCGATGATCGGCGCGCTGCTCGCCGAGTGGCTGGCAACGGGACAGGGGTCGGGCCAGGAAATGCTGACAGTCGAGAACACCTTCGACTTCGGTGAGCTATGGTCTGCCGTGGTTCTTGTAACCCTGGTCACGATCATCGCTTACTCGATCGTGAGCGCCATCGAGGTCGCTGTTCTCTCGCGCTATGCCCCCGACGCCCTAGGAGGAAGGCCATGAGCACTGGCCGCGACCTGAGATCGCTTCCCAAGGCGCACCTGCATCTGCATCTCGAGGGGGCCATGCGCCGCGAAACGCTCGTGGAACTAGCGGCGCACTACGGAGTCCCGCTGCCGCCCGTAGGCGACTACAACAGCTTCACTGAATTCTCGGCCATCTACGAAGCGGTCTGCGCCGTGCTCCGGACGCACAACGACCTGCGCCGCCTCGTTCGCGAGGTTGTCGAAGACGCAGCTGCATCGGGTGCCGTCTGGCTGGAGATGGGTGTGCGTCCCACCCTTCACCGAGACAAGTTCGCAAGCGATGCCGAGGTCCTGGAGATCCTGCTCGACGAGGGCCAAACTGCCGGACGAGAGCTTGGCCTAGGCGTCGGGGCGCTCATGACCGTGGACCGCACCCAACCCCTTGGCATAGCGATGGAGGAGGCAGCGCTCGCCGCCGCCTACGCCGGCAAGGGTGTGGTGAGTTTCGGGCTTGCCAACGACGAGTACGGACACCCGCCGGAAGCTTTCGCCGAACCGTTCGCCGTAGCTCGCCGGTCCGGCCTGTTGTCGTGTCCGCACGCGGGGGAGCTCGACGGTGCGGACAGCGTCAGGAGCGCGCTCGACACTCTCGGCGCCGACCGCATCCAGCACGGGATACGCGCCATCGAAGACCCGGAGCTCGTTCGACGTCTGGCCATTGACGGGATCTGCCTCGACGTCTGTCCAACCTCGAACATCTGCCTGAAGGTCATTCCATCCGTCGAGGAACACCCGCTCCCACTGCTGCTCGAGGCAGGCATCCCGTGCAGTCTCAACGGCGATGACCCGCTCTTTTTCGGGGCCAACCTCCTGGATGAGTATGAACTCTGCCGGGACAAGCTCGACCTCTCCGACGAGCAGCTCGCGCGTGTGGCCCGAGCGTCTATCGAATCCAGTGGTGCACCGGCAGCCTTGAAGGCCTCCACCTGCGCAAACATCGACGCTTGGTTGTCCGACCCAGTCGTCAGCTAAGGCAGATCGGCTGAGCCAACGCTCAACAAACTCTTCCTTGCCACAGTTCACGGCCTAACTGGATAGGTGGCAACCAGGGCAGTGTCATAACGAACCGGCCCGACAACGGCCGCCCCGCCGGGAGTTCCGAGACCAGACTCGACGAAGAACCGGCGGTTGTCTTCCACGAACGCGGCGAGTTCGTCGGGCACTATGTCAACACGCCAAATCGCCTCGACCGGACAGACCGACTCGCATGCACCGCATCCGATGCACTCATCGGGATGGATGTAGAGGCAGCGGTCTCCCTCGTAAATGCAGTCGACCGGACATGCGGCGACGCAGCTGCGGTCTTTGAAATCGATGCACGCGGCTGTGACGGTGAAAGCTACCATCAAGGTCGCGCCGTCTTGGTGGGCGCAGCGTCGTCGAGCCCGGCCAGTACAGGCGTTGCCCGCACTCCCTCAGACCTCAAGAGCGGGAGCTCGGCTCATCGCCCTTCCCATCTCGGTGAACGGTGCTCGTTAAATGCCAGCACCCCTTCTTTCGCATCTTCCGATTGCATGGCGACAACCATCGCGGGTGTGAGATGGGCCATGGCATCTGCGACCGACAGGTGAGCGGTCTCGTTCACCATCTGCTTGATCGCGCGCTGAGCCAGAGGAGCGCACGCGCGGAGGCGGCGAATCCACGACTCGACGGCTTCGTCGAGCGCCGCTCGGGACACGACTTGGTTCACGAGCCCAAATTCGAGCGCCTCGGCGGCAGATATCCGCCGAGCTGTGAGGAGCAGTTCCATCGCCCGTTTGTGGGTGGTCCGACGGGGAAGCTGAATGATGCCACCGCTGAGAGCCAAGCGTCCGACCAAGGGCTCGCTGAATCCGAAGGTGGCATCCTCGGTCGCGACCGCCAGGTCGCAACCGAGCACAATCTCGAAGCCACCGCCGAGGGCATAGCCGTTGACCCGAGCCAACACCGGCACCGTCAGTTGGGTCGCAGTGGCAATCCCTCCGATGCCGCCGCTGGAAAGGTGGGCCCAATAGTCGAGCCCGCTGCGCCCTGGCGCATGCAGATCTGCGCCCACACAAAAGGCCCTGTCGCCGGCGCCAGTGAGCACAGCAAGAAACACTGAACGATCGGCTTCAACCTCCTCCCAGATAGCGATCAGCTCGTCCTCGGCCGCCTCGTCAAGAGCGTTCAGCACCTCGGGGCGGTCGATAGTGACCCAGGCGACACCGTCATCGACCTCGAACGTGATCACGAGACGACTCCTTGCGCCCGCAGTTCAGCGATCTCCTCTGAAGAGAACTTCAGCCCCGCAAGGATCTCGTCAGTCTGCTCACCGAGCCGGGGCGGCGGTCGACGCAACGAACCGGGCGTGGCGGACAGGTGCATCGGGTTGCCCACGAGGCGAACCGTGCCCTCCCCCCAGATCATGTCGTTCTCAGTTGTCTGGGGGTCATGCAGCGCTTCGGCCAGAGTCCGGACCGGGGCGCACAGAAAGTCGGCGTCCTCCAGCTTCATCAGCCAGTGCTCACGAGTATCACGCCGAAAGGCCTCTTGAAGTATGCCCCGCAGCACAGAGGTGTTCGCCTTCATGGCCTCGATATCGGCGAAACGTGGGTCATCAGACATGTCCTCGACGCCGAGGGCCCGGCACAGATCACGCAGGGGCTGATCACGGAAGGCACCCACTACCACGAGCGGATCGTCGGCCGTCTCGAACACAGCCGTCAAGGGCATCGCCCCCCAATTGAGCTCTTCGTCGCGCATGAGACGCATCGCCGCCTCCTGCGTCTGCATGGCAAGCATGGCGTCGTAGAGAGACACCTCCACGTGTTGACCCTCGCCGGTGAGCTCACGCGCCAGCAGGGCGAGGATGATGGCCTGGGCAAGGTGCACGGCAGCGGTGTAGTCGGCAAGGGCTGTCGGGTAGACCGACAGCGGATAGCCCGGGTCCGAGCGGCGGTCAATCGCCCCGGTGAGGGCCTGGGCGAGAACGTCCTGACCGCCCTTGTGGACGTAAGGCCCGTGCGATCCGAACCCGGTACCGCTTGCGTACACAAGACGCGGGTTGATCGCCGAGAGAGCCTCATAACCCAAGCCCATCCGGTCCATTACGCCCGGTCGGAAGTTCTCCACCACCACGTCGGCAGCTCGGATCAGATCGAGGACGATACGCTTGGCAACCTTTGTCCGCAGATCCAGGGCGATGCTTCGCTTGTTGCGATTGAGCGAGCAGAAGACCGGGTTGTCGAGATCATCCGAGCGTCCTACCGACCAGCGACTCAAGTCCCCCCGCTCTGGACGCTCGACCTTGATGACGTCGGCACCAAAGTCGGCCAGCATCTGTGTAGCTGCCGGGCCGAGCATCACTTGACTGAAGTCGATCACCGTGACGTTTTCGAGCGGAAGAGTCATTAGTCCTCGCTAGCAGGTGAGGCATTGGCCGACGGTACATCGCCCGGGTCGTGCCCTTGTGCCCTAAGGCGGCGCCGAAGGACTGCCACGTCGATATCTCGTACCGCCACGTTCTGTTCGACTGCGAGAGCCGCTGCCGCGCCAGCTGCTTCGCCCATGGACATGCACGGTGGTATCTCACGAGAGACACGCTGTGCCTGCGGTTCGGCAGAATAGTGGCGCCCCGCCACAAGCAGCCCCTCCACTTCGCGCGGAAGGAGCGCCCGATAGGGCGTGTAGTAGTCGCGCCCCCGGGCCACGCTGTCGACGAAGTGCCGGCGGCCCGCGATGTCGGCCATCGTCACGACATACTCGCCTTGCAACAAGCGGGTCTGGCGCACCCCGAGTTGCGGTGCCACGTCTACGACGAAGCAGCGTTCGAAGCCTGGAAGTGCAGAACGCGCATAGTCGACCAGAGCGTAGATACGGTCACGCCCGGCGATCTCGGCGGCGGTCTGAGACTCCGGGTCAATGCCGTCGTAGCCGCTGAGATGAGGGCAGTTACACCACACGACGCCGGGCAGAGGCGTGCGGAGCCACCAGTTCTCCCAGGCACCCCCCAAGATGAGCTTGGCCCTTCGGTTCAGCATGGCGGCTTCTCTAGGTTGCTCATCCCAGTGCCGCTCTGCCGCCTCGACGTCGACGCTGCCGAGGCGGAACACGGTGGTGACGAGATAGCGGCCATGGACGAAGCTGGCTCCCGCGGCCGCGGCCACATCGAGATCACCCGAGGTGTCGATCACGACCTGTCCTCGCAGCTCTTGGAAGCCGGCCTTGGTGAGGCAGCGGACCCCGGTAACACGCGTAGCCTCCATGACGACGCCGGCAGACCAGCTGTGCAGGCGAAGCCGTACACCCGCTTCCCGGACGAGGTCGAGCGATACCCGCTTCCAGCCGTCTGGGTCAAAGGCCACCGAATAGCAGATGGGCTTGGGCGTCCCTGAAAAGTGGAAGTCCGAGGCTCCCCAGCGCGTCCAGCGTCGAACCGAAACCGGGTCGGCGCCCCACTCGTCGGGACCCGGATACTTGGCAAGCCCGAGCTTGTCGAGCCGGGAGATGTACTCGGTGCATAAGCCCCGGACCGTGACCTCCCGGCCGTTCGCCATGTCGTCGAGCACCAAGACCATCCCGCCGGACGCCATTCCCCCAAGGCAGCCATAACGCTCCACAAGTATGACCGATACTCCGTTTCTAGCAGCGCTGACGGCAGCGGCCACACCGGCTGAGCCGCCGCCTACCACGACTACGTCGCTTTCGGCCACCACCGGCGCGGCGTCGGCCGTCATCACATCGGTCACGACGCGCCGATGACGAGGCCGATCACCACGTCGGCGGGGTGATGACTTGGATGATCTTGTTCCGCTTGGAAGAGGGGTTGCGGAACCAGTGGGAGGTCGTGCTCAGATAGGAGATGGCATCACCTGCTCTTAGAAGGTAAGTCTCGTCACCCACGTGCACTTCCGACACCCCTTCGATTACGACGCCCACCTCCTGGCCAGCGTGAACGTACGGCGTTCCTTCGGTCGTGTTGGCCGGCTCGGTCTCAACCCATATGACCTCAAGCAGGCGCCCGAGATCGGGGGTCAGCAGCTCATAGGTGGCACCCTCCTGGTCTCCGTCATGANNTCCCGAGAGACGGATTGCCAACGCCCCTTTCGAGCTGACTCAACGCTCCGGTGCTCACACCCGAGCGTGCGGCGAGTTGTTCCAGCACGAGACCGACGGCGATGCGCCGCTCGCGGATCCGCCTACCAACAGCTTCTAGCAACTGGGTCGTCACCTTCAATATTTTGAAACTGCTTCACTCGAGTGTCAACGCCGGTCGCGAAGGACGCCGACACTGCGAGCCACAGTCACATGAGCCCGCGGTCTCGTGTCACGACATCTCGCACCTCGGGAGCGTCAGGACGCCAGCTCCCGCCACTCGCCGGAGACAGCCGAGGCGCGGATCGCGTCCATTGCCGCAGCGTTCCGGGCGCCCTCGGTAAAGGTGGCGACGCCGAGAGCTGTCGCCTTGCCGCCATAGATCGCTGCAATGCACGCCGAGATCGAGGTCGTCGGAGACGACTGCCCATATATCCGAATCCCCTCTTGCTTGTGTGCGATTGCGAGTTGGTTGGGGCTACGCGAGCTCCAGACAGCGGATCGCAGCGTGCCGTCGATCTGCAACTCGATGTCGTCAAACATGCCGTGTGCGAGCTCGGTCCCGTACACGTGCCCCACGACGCCGTCCTCGAATCGCAGCTGCGCAGAGAACACATCTTCGTTGACCGGAGTGAACTGGCCTCGCTCGCTTCCCGTATCGAAGCTCCGCTCCCCCATGGTCGTGACAAAGGCATGAACGGCACGCAACGGCCGACCAAGGACGAACTCCGCCAGATCCAACCAGTGGGAACCTATCTCGGTGATCACACGGCTTGGCCCCACCTGAGCAGGATCAAACCGCCAGTCACGAGACGAAGGTGAAGCATTCCACTGCTGGCGATACGAACCGAAGACGGTCACCGGCTGACCAATCGTTCCGCTACCGATCGCGTCGCGCAGCAGCTGCACGCCTGTGTCCATGCGGCGATTGAAGGTGAGATAGGCGGACACGTCTCTTCTGCGAACGGCCTCGACCATCTTTTGCGCGCTGGCTAGAGTCGGTGCCAGGGGCTTTTCACATACAAGAACGTGCCCACGCTCTGCGGCTTCTAGGGCAATCTCCTCATGTTGCATGGGAGTAGCGCAGACGTGTACATGCGTCGCGTCAAACCAGTCGAGTTCCTCGGCAAGATCGGCCGCAACCACACAACCCCATCGCGCAGCGGCGGCAGAGGCGTGCTCGAAATTCGGACTCCACACGGCGACTGGTCGTATGCCTAGCTCAGCAAGCGCGCAGACGTGCTGAGAAGCAATATAGCCGGAGCCCACAATAACCGGCCGAATCTTGGCAATGTCCATGTCTACATCTCCCCTCCGGTTCGATACGCACCAGCACATATGCGCGCGCCACCGGCTGCGTGGCCAGTGTCCGAGTCCGCGGGCCCGTCGGCTATCCGATCGCGGCGGGGACGACCAAGTATCTGGCCCGGCGACTCCAGCTATCGTGACCATACCACGGGCACCCACTCGGCTCTGCGACGCGACGAGGGATGTCGTCGGCTCTTCGCAAGAGAACTGCCACGGCGGTTGCCCCTCGGATCGCTTGGCGTTTGAAGCAGCTGGTGAACCTGGTGAAAGGGTCGGTGACCAAGCTTGCTAGCCTCGGACCGCGAGCCGAGAGGAGAACCGATGCGAGATACTTCCCATCGTTATGAACAGTCTCAGGTCGATGTCCAGGACTCTGCCTCGCCGGGTGTCGGTGGTCGAGATCGGAACGGTACTGACAAGACGCTCGGCTTCATTACCGGGACGGGATTCTACGAGCTTCCCAACTTGAAGGACGTCAGCCCACGTCTGGTTCGGACGCCCTACGGCGATGTCGAGATCACGATCGGAACATGGCACGATCTTCAAGTCGGATTTCTTCCCCGCCACGGCGCTCAGCACACAATTGCGCCTTCGAAGATCAACTACCGAGCCAACCTTTGGGGCCTGCACCACATAGGAGTCACATCCATGTTCAGCGTCTGTGTGGTCGGGACCGTCCAAACCGACATAAAGCCCGGCGACATCGTACTGATCGATCAGTTCCTTGACCTCACTAAAGGCCGCCGACCCGACACATTCTTCGACGAAGAGGGCGAGTTGCGCCACACCGACATGACCTACCCATACAGTGGGGAATTGAGGAGCTTGGTGGCCGAGGCCGGCGAGCACGAGGGCATCGATCTTGTGTCGGTCGGCACTTACGCCTGCTTCGAGGGTCCGCGGTTCGAATCGTCCGCTGAGGCCAACATGGCACGGCTGCTCGGTGCACACGTCGTCGGCATGACGGGCTATCCCGAGGTCGCTCTCGCAAGAGAGCTCGGCCTCGAATTTTGCGCCTTGGCGGTCGTCTCGAACTACGCGCCCGGAGTAGTCGGCAACACCGTCTCTCACGAGGAGGTCACAGCGGTCACCGACGCGGTGTCGGCGAAGTTGTTTCGCCTTCTGGACCGCGTGGTCCAACTCTTTGCCGCGACAGTCGAAGGGCATGCCAGGTGAGAACGATTGACTGGACTGAGAACGCGATTCAGATCATCGACCAGACCGCTCTTCCAAACGACGTGCGGGTCCTCACGCTGGACACGATCGACGCGCTCGTGGACGCTATCGGCCGACTGGCGATTCGGGGAGCTCCAGCGCTCGGAGCCGCAGGGGCGCTCGGTGTGGCGCTTTCCGTCGTGCTCTTCGACGGCGACCAGGACCGTGTTAGGAGCGCTGCGAGCCTCATAAGAGACGCACGACCAACCGCTGTCAATCTTGCCTGGGGCGTCGATCGGGCCCTTGGCGTTCTCGACAACGGAGTTGCCGCCGTAGTGGCCGAAGCGCTGGCGGTGCTCAGCGAGGATGCACTTACAAACCGCCGTATTGGGCGACGCGGCGCAGAACTGATCACTGAACTAGGTCTGCACCAGGTATCGGCGCTCACCCATTGCAACACCGGTGCACTCGCTTGCGTCGAGTGGGGCACTGCCCTTGGCATCGTGCGCCAACTCCAAGAGGACGGGCGTCTCAGGCACGTGATTGCCACTGAGACGCGCCCACTCCTTCAAGGTGCCCGACTGACGACCTGGGAGCTCGCCGAGATCGGAGTTGAGCACCATCTGATCGTCGATTCTGCTGCCGCGTGGGCTCTGACCAACCACCTTGCCGACCTGGTCGTGGTGGGCGCAGATCGCATCGCCGCCAATGGCGATGTCGCCAACAAGATCGGCACTCTCGCGATCGCTCTAGCGGCGGCCGATGCCGGCGTCCCGTTCATCGTCGCTGCTCCGGAGTCGACGATCGATCAGAACACGCCTCAAGGTGGCTCGATCGTGATCGAGTACCGAAATGATGACGAAGTGACAAGCTGGCGAGGAATCTCCACAGCGCCAGCAGGGACACCTGCACTCAACCCTGCCTTCGATGTCACGCCTGCACGGTTGATCACCGCGATCGTGACCGAGAGCCGAGTCTTCCGCCCCGCAGAGACCGCGCCCGCTGGCACTAGGTCTCGCTCAGTTGAGGGAAGGCAATCACCAACCGCGTAGCTTTCTTGAACAAGGAGCTTCGCTTGGATCTGTTCGCCGTTGATGGCCAGCCAGCCCTTCGAGCGGTTGTAGCGCCTTTGCTCTAGCCCAACGCGGACGCGAGTTCGAGAAGTCCCTGCCAGCCCGGGGCGAGAGCGTAATTGTCTAGCCGACCACGGATGTCCGAGCAGGCTGTGGGGCGCTTCGCCCAGAGCCGCCTGGGAGGCTATTCCCGGTAGAGGTCGAACCTCAGCCGTCATGCCGGCGCGCTGGTTGCTCCAACGGTGCTGACCCCAAACAGTGATCTAGATCATGGTTGTATTGACATTGTCAGAACACCTTGATGCTCCACACGCGTGCGACAACCGCGTCTCGCTGATGGTCGCGTCAGCCCGCGGTTGCAAATCAGTGCTCGGCACTACCCACGATCAAGAGGATGCTTTATGACCATCAATGTTGTAGATAAGGCCCTTCTCGGGATGAGCGGGCTGCAAGCCTGCATCGGAGTAGAAGTCGGACAAGTCAACCATGTCGTCTTAATTGCGGCGACCCATTCCGAGTTCAACTCATTGCAGACCAATTGGAAGATGTCGTTGAGATCGCGCACAGACGCGAATACCGCATGGTCAACGGTTACTACAAGGGTCGACCGATCACAGCATGCTCCCACGGTGTAGGGTGCCCGTCGACTGCAATCGCTGTAGAAGAAACTAGCCCGCGCCGGCGCAAAGCTGTTCATTCGCGTCGAAAGCTCTGCGACGCTACAACCACATATCAGTGTCGGTGACCTCATCGTCAGCGAAGGTGCTCTTCGTAATGAGGGAACCAGCAGCGCCTTCGTTCCGCCAGGCTATCCCGCTGTACCGGACCTTGCGCTCACGAGCGCGCTCGTGCGAGTTGCCCGGTCGATCGGCGCAAACCATGGGTTTCAGATACATTCCGGAATCAACGCCACTGATGACGCCTATTATGGCGAGACGCCGGAGTGGATCAGCAAGCTCTCGTCTCTCCTGATTACCAACATCGAGATGGAAAGTTCAGTGATCTTTGTCATCGCCCGGCAACACAGTCTTCGGGCCGGAATGGTGTGCGCTGTATCGAGCAATCTCGTCACTGGAGACGTTGTCGTTGAACAGAACAATGAGCGACTTACCGTGGATGGCGTCACAGCATCACGGTGGCACTCGAGACTGTTCATCAGCTCGCCATCTGATGCAAGGCGCGTATAGCTCGACGCGAACACGCCTGCTCGGAAGTTATCGCGGCATGGCTTACGGGCAGAGTGGGAGGGGTCTGCTTCCTGAGTGACGTCGATGGCGCTTGCAAGGCAAGCCATCGCGAGTGAGGGCGCATGCCCTCCAACTCCCAAACATGCAAGGGCTCCCGGGTGAGGTTCGGACCCGACCCGCTGCCCTCAACTGGCTCCATGCCCCTCCTGCGAGAAGTCGATCGGCGCCTCTCCAGGACTACCCCCACGAACAGGGCAGTCTCGTCGGCCCAGACGGTACGGTCGCCGCCGCTCCGCGGAGGGCTGTTTCTCTGGGACCGTCGGCTTTGTGAACGAGGCCGAGCCTAGTCTTCGCGAGAATGACGCCATGGCTCGGCCGTCTCGTACCCGCGGCAGCCGCCGCCCGGCGTGCTCAAGAGGACTCACGGTGTGCGAAACCAGAGCTATGACTGCTGGGCGACGCAACAGACCGCCGTAGGGCAGACTAGAAGAATGACAGAACTAATCGCCGCACCTAATGTCATCGCGGCAGCAGGTACTCCGCCCAAGACGATCTCTG
Organism: Acidimicrobiaceae bacterium; assembly: GCA_003166375.1. Lineage (GTDB taxonomy): Bacteria > Actinomycetota > Acidimicrobiia > Acidimicrobiales > Bog-793 > Fen-455. Next base: position 16,000 of record PMVZ01000165.1, read on the forward strand.
AGTTCGTCGGGCGGGTTGCAACCGGCACCGCGGAGCTCTCGATTGCCGTCATGAACAGCCCTAAGGGCTGGTCAGAGCCTGGCCAGCGGCCAGAGTTCGACGAGTACACCGTGGTCATCGAGGGCGAGCTCGCCGTGGAGTCCGAGAACGTGAAGGGCCCGCTCACCATATTGGCCGGACAGGCGATTCACACCTCTGCCGGCGAGTGGGTCCGTTATTCGACTCCTGCCGAGGGCGGTGCGCGATACGTCTCGGTTTGTGTTCCCGCGTTCTCGCCGGGGATCGTCCATCGCGACGAGTAGGTCCCTATTGGCATCGCCTGCACCAAGCTGCGACGATAGCAACCTGTCGTGGTAACCGTTGGTGCCCCGCGCTCAATTACATCACGGTGAAGTCGGGCCTCTTGCTGGCCACAGTCGCGCGAGACGAGGCCCAGAGCCTGCACCTCGTCTCTCTTTGCCCACCGGTTTGTTGTGCGTCGTAGAGCTGATGAAAAACCGGAGAGCAAGTGAGAACGACCTGACGCCCTGTGTGCTTCCGGGATCTCGTGCCGGACAGGCGCTCTTCTAGGTCCTGTTTCTCTACCAGCTGTGCATCGCGGCAAACAGCTCTTCGGTGAGGGTTTCGAGCGTCGCGCCCTCGTGACGAAGGCGGGCCTGCGCGACGGCTGTCTCGATCTGTGGACTGACAGGGTAGATGCCGGGAGGCCGGTTCCTACCTTCGGTGGCAATGCCTTCGGCCGCGAAGGCGTGTAGAGACAGCGACAGGTCCATGACTTCGATCGGGTTGCCCTCTGCGTCAGAACAGTTCAGACAATCCCCCTGACCGATCACGAGCACCGTCTTGCCAGCCGGTGTTGCGTACTCGGTTACTGACGGACGCACCTCGGTGGCCGTTCCGAGGGCGTTGAGGTAGCCCATGGGAAGCTCGAACGCGCCTCCGCCCGCCGTGCAGAGGATCACCCCGTCCTGCATGCGTTCGACGTGGGCTCGGGTGACAGCTCCGGCGACACCCGTGGCGGCGAATACGATCTCGACGTCTGGCGCGGCGTCGCTCAGGCTCTGGACCCGATGCCCGTCGTGGAGCGCCTGGAGCGCCTTTACTGCGTCGATCTCGGAGACGATGACTCGCGCGCCAAGCGCAGCGGCATGGCGCGCTACTCCCTGGCCAACCCAGCCGTAGCCGACAACCATGACGAGCCGGCCGGCGAGCTGGAGGTTCGTAATGTCGAGTAGCGCCATAACACAAGACTGTCCTGTGCCGTAGACGTTGTCGAAGAGGTGCTTGATCCGCGAGTCGCTGACGGCGATCACAGGGATCTTGAGAACACCTTGTTCGTGCATGACGCGGAGTGCTTGGACTCCGGACGTGGTCTCTTCCGCCGCGCCAAGCATGTCCTCGACAAGGTCGGGATGCTCGCGGTGAGCTAGCCGGATCAATTCCGCACCGTCGTCCAGCAGGATGTCCGGCCGGGTCTGGAAGAAGCCACGAGCCAACTCGGCGTCGCGCTCTTGCGTCGCTGCTCTTTCGGCGTAGACCTGGAGCCCGGCCGCCTCGAGCGCCCGCGCCACCCCTTCGGTGGTCAACCGACCGCGGCAATGCACGCTCACCTGCGCGCCGGCATGCTGCAGCGCCAGCGCCAGGTTCGCAGTCTTCGGCTCGAGAACCAGCCCGATCCCGATACGTAAGCCGTTCAAAGCTCCTCTTGCGGTCAAACCTTCTTGGATCGAGGAGAGCACGGGCATCCCGCGGGCAGCCCAGGCGATCCGACGCGCCGCGTCGTCGGCGACGTCACCGGGCGGCGCGTCACTCATCGTGATGACCCCCGTCCATCATTTCCTTGACGTCTTCTTTCTGGTTCGCTCTGGTTTGGGTCAAGGAGATCCCAAGCGAACGCAGCTTCGCCACCGCGATCGCATTGTCGAGTTCTTCGGGGATCACGTGCACTCCGGGCCTCAGTTCGTGGGTCGCGAGGTAATGCGTGCCGACAGCCTGCACGGCGAAACTCAGGTCCATGATCTCTACCGGATGCCCGCTGCCCCCGGCGATGTTGACCAACGCCCCGGACGACAGCAGATGCACGTCGCGGTCCCCCAGCCGGAAAGTCTCCACTGCCTCGCGCGGGTGAACAATCGACGTCGCCGCGCGCCGCAACGCTTCGACATCGATCTCGAGGTCCGAGTGGCCGACGTTGGCGAGCACAACATCGTGGCGCAGCAACGCCAAGTCCTCCTCTCCGATCGCCCGCACGCCACCCGTAGCGGTGAATACCATCTCGGCAGTCGGCAACACGTCCGCAGGGGAGCCGACCGTGTGACCATCCATGTGCGCCTCCAAAGCGCGAACCGGGTCGGTCTCGATTACGTAGGTGTGGGCACCCAAGGCGCGGGCATAGCGGGCGGTGCCCCGTCCCACAAAGCCGTAGCCGACGACCACCAGATGCGTCCCGGCGATCTGTCGGTTCGTCAGCCGAAGCATTGCCTGGATTCCGGTCTGGCCCGTCCCGTAAACGTTGTCGAAAAGGTGCTTGCAACGAGCGTTGTTGGCAGTCATCGCGGGAAACGGAAGTTTCCCTGTCTCCGCAATCGCCTGCAGCCGGGCCGTACCGGTCGTCGTCTCCTCGGAGACTCCCTTGAGCCGGGCAAAGAGCTCGGGACGGTGACGGGCCATACGGAGGGTCAACTCGGCGCCGTCGTCCACTATGTAGGTCGGCCCATAGTCGGCGGCGGCCAACATCTCTTGATGCCAGCTTTCGTAATCTCCGTCGGCAGCGGCTACTACGGTCATGCCCCTTTCCTTGAGGGCCTCGACGACATCCTGGCGAGTCGTGCGAGGGTTGCTGCCCGCTACGACGACATCGGCGCCGGCGTCGGCGAGCACTGTTGCCAGGAACGCCGTCTTGGCCTCCAGATGAACAACGACAGCTATGGTGACGCCGTCGAGGGCGCCATCGCCAAGACGCTCGCGAACGAAACCGTCTAGAACCGGGGAGCGACGGCGAACCCACTCAATCTTCGCTGTTCCGACGGCCGCGGGCGTCGGTCCTGGCAGCGAAAGAGACATCACCCTGATTGTAATCGTTGAGCGCTCACGCCTGTTGGGGCTGACTCGGCTAAGCGATCATGCGATTGAAGATGCCAAGGGATGCCGTGTCGCACCAGCCTCCTCTTGCCATGGTGGCCACCACTGACAAGGTGGAGTCGCCAAGAAGGGGCTCGTAGAACGTCTGGCGGGCGGGGTCGCAAGGGGCGAACGCCGAACTACATGGACCCGTGCGTCGCGTCCGAGGCAAACGTCGAGCTGCTAGCACGGGCGCGTCCAGTGGAGGGCTGCCGCCGAAGACGCATTGGAACTCGGTGATCGACGTCTTTGCCCAACCGGAGAACGGCGCCTCAGGCGAAAGCCGGGAGTGCTCGTCCAGCGCCTAGCGCCGCGGTCCACCACAGGAGATCGGCGACCGCCGTGTCAAGACGTTGGTCCAATGAGGCGAACACGTCGGGAGTGAACGGATCGGCTTGCCTGGCGGCGATCATCAGCTCCGGAAGGATGTGGATGGCATGACGCAGTGGAGCCATTTCGAATTCGACAGCTACAAGTCGTAAC
>PMVZ01000336.1:0-147 GCA_003166375.1 Acidimicrobiaceae bacterium
GACCGACGCGTGGCTGGCCGGCGCCGACATGCCCTCGACGCCCGTGTGGGCTGGCGCCGGTCCTGGCGGCTCCCGCGGGGCAGGCTTGGGGACCCGCCATGTCCGGTTGCCCTTCATCCTCATCGTCGTGGACGAGCTGAACGACCT
>PMVZ01000336.1:213-5443 GCA_003166375.1 Acidimicrobiaceae bacterium
CCGCGGCGGATCCAGGGTCCGTGGGTTGGTGAGGACGAGGTCCAGGCAGTCGTCGCCCACTGGCGCCGCCAGAGCGGCCCGCATTACGTCGATGGCGTGGAAGGCGAGGAGGCCTCCGGCGCCCGAGGCGGCAGGGGAGTCGAGGACGACGACGACGAGTTCCTGCCTCTTGCAATGGAGTTGGTCGTCCGGTCGCAGCTAGGCTCGACCTCCATGCTCCAGCGCAAGCTCCGAGTCGGCTTCGCTCGGGCCGGCCGGCTCATGGACCTTCTCGAAAGGCGCGGCATAGTCGGGCCGTCCGAGGGTTCGAAGCCGCGTGCCGTCCTGATGACAGCCGAGGAGCTGGACGAGCTGTAGCTGCGACGGCCGAGCCGGCGACGCGGTCTACGCTATGGAGAACGAAGGTGCCACCTCACCGTCAATGACTGCGCCGCCTGAGGCCCCGTCCAGCGACGCTGTCGCCTCGCCGGCCAAGACCAGGCGCCAGCTGTCTTTAGCCAAGGCTCGACGGCGCCGGCTCTACTGGCGCCGGCGAGCCACGGTGTTGCTTTGCATCGCGGTGGTGCTGTCAGGGATCGGATGGCTGGTTTCAGGGCCCGGATCACCCAAGCTCGTCACCTCCAGCGACCCGGGGAGGCTGCGATCTGCACCGATCCGCCTGCCTTTGATCTTGCCGATCGTGCCGGCAGTGACCAGGCTCTCCGGGACGCTCTCGCCACTGCCCATTCCCTCGACGGGTCAGTCCGCCGTGTTCGTCCAGGGGATCGGGCTTCTCGGGGCCTCCGCGGACGAGCAGTCGGCGCCGATGGCAAGCGTGACGAAGGTCATGACCGCCGTCATCGTGCTCGAGGACTATCCCCTCGGCCACGGATCCGGGCCGACGTTCAGAATGACTGCAGCGGACCACGCGGCGTGGATCGAAGATGTGGAGGAAGGCGATTCCAGCCTCGAAGTCGTTGCCGGCGAGCGTCTCACCGAGCGCCAACTGCTCGAGGGGCTCATGATCCCTTCGGCCTGCAACATCGCCGACTATCTCGCACGCTGGGACGCGGGGAGCGTCGACGCCTTCGTGAGGAAGATGAACGCGATGGCAGCGGCGCTCGGCCTGAAGCACACGCACTATGCGGACGCGAGCGGCCTGAGCCCCGGTTCCCGGAGCACGGCGGCCGACCAGGCGGTCCTCGGTGCTTACGCGATGAGCGTCCCGGGAATGATCTCTGTCGAGGATCATCCGACGATGAAGTTCCCGACAGGCTGGGTCGGCGGCTACAACCCGGCCCTCGGCCAGGACGGCGTGATCGGCCTCAAGTCCGGTTTCACCGACGCGGCACAGATCTGCCTCGTGACAGCGGCAAGGCGCATTGTCGGGGGTCACAAGGTTCTCATCGTGAGCGCCACCCTCGGTCAACCCTCGAGCTTGGAATGGGCAGCGGAGATCGACCTGCAGCTTCTCGACGCCGCGACCTCCGAGCTCGTGACGCGGCCGATCTTGCACGCGTACCAGCCCGTTGCCAGGGTCGTCGCGGGCTGGAGCCGCGAGCGGCCGGACGCCGTTGTCACCGTTCCGGTCACGGTTGTCGGCTGGGCTGGTCTGCTCGTGGAGACCGTGGTGAAGGCATCGATTCCCTTGAAGCCGGGCACCGGGCGCGGCTGGAAGTCAGGTACCACGATTGCGAGTGTGGAGGTGGTGACCCCCGCAGGTGTGCAGTCGGTGGTTCCCGCAAAGCTGAGCCTCTTCCTGGCGTCGGCCCCTCCGGGTTGGTCGCCCCCGCCTGCGACCAGTTCCACCGTGGCCGCCGCGAGCGGTAGCTGAGGGATCGCGATGCGCGCCCGAGCCCCGGCATCCTCGGCAAATCTCGGTCCAGGCTTTGACGTCCTGGCCCTCGCCCTGGCCCTCTACGTGGAAGTCGAGATGGTCCCTGCAGAGCGGCTCTCGCTGTGCAGCGAGGGTGAGGGGGCGAACCTTGCGTGCGACGAGCACCATCTCGCGGCGCGGGTGGCCTCGACGGTGTGCGGTCACGACCGTTTCGCGATCCGGGTTCGCTCCGAGATCCCGGTCGGGCGTGGTCTCGGCTCGTCTGCGGCCCTCACGGTCGCGGCCGCGGCCGCGGCCGGAGCGGCCGATCCCTTGAAGGTGGCAGTCGGATTCGAGGGTCATGGCGAGAACGCGGCGGCGTCGGTTCGCGGTGGTCTCGTCTCCGCGGCGCTCCTCGACACCGGCCCGGTGGTCCGNNGAGCTGTTGACCGTCGATGCGCGGCGCGCCCTCAGGATCGAAGTGCCGCACCGCGATGCCGTCTTCAACCTCTCGCGAATGGGCCTGCTCCTGGCCGGGCTCGCCGATCGCACCGTGCTGATCGGTGCCGCGGGCGAGGACCGCCTTCACCAGGCGCAGCGAGTGCACCTGTTCCCCGAGGCGCCCGAGTTGTTGGCGCGGCTGACGAAAGCGGGAGCCCTGGTGTCGTGCTGGTCCGGCGCCGGGCCGAGCCTGCTCGGCATCTGTGACGGCGCCACAGCGGCGGCACATGTCCGCGATGCGGGCGAGGTGGCGCTCGAGTCCCTGGGAGTTCCCGGTCAGGCGATGGTGATCTCGCCGGACCTCGAGGGTCTCACCGTCGAGCGCTGAGCGCGGGGAGCTTCAGTCTGCCGGCGGCACGCCGGCAGCGATCTCGTCGAGCCCCTGGGCCAGGGCGTTCCACGAGAGCGTCGCGCACTTGATGCGAACCGGGAACTTGACCACCCCTTGGAGAGCGGCCAGCTCACCGAGGTCCTCGGGCTTTATCGTCTCTGCCTCGCTCTGAGCGTCGGCGTCCTCGGCGCCTTCCTCGCCGCCCAGGGAGTGCTCGTGGATCGACATCATCGCCTTGAAGGAACGGATGAGCTTGCGTGCCTCTTCGACGGGGCGGCCCTTTACCGTGGCGGACATCATCGATGCCGAAGACTGGCTGATGGAGCACCCCTGGCCGGCGATGCGCAGGTCCGTGAGTGTGTCGTCGTCGACTTCGAGGTACACGACGACTTCGTCGCCGCAGAGCGGATTGAATCCCTCGACTCTGTGTGCGGGTGGGACCGGGAGCTCTCCGCGGTTACGTGGCGAGCGGTAGTGGTCGAGGATGATCTCCCGGTAAAGGTCTTCGAGGCCGGCCATAGCGGTGTCGTGGCTCCTAGTTCAGTTGGCGTGTCTCAGCCGAAGAATGCTGCAGCGACGTCGAGAGCGTCTGAGAGCGCTTCGATGTCGTCCTCACCGTTGTAAAGGTAGAACGAGGCCCGTGCGGTTGCTGTGACGCCCAGTCGGCGCATCAGGGGCTTCGCGCAATGGTGCCCGGCGCGTACACAGATGCCCTCTGCGTCGAGGACCTGCGCGAGGTCATGGGCGTGAAGGTCGCGGAAACCGAAGGACAGCACGCCGCCGCGCCTCGCCGGGTCAGAGGTCGGTCCGAAGATCTTCAGGTCGTCGCCGTGGCGCTCGGTGAGGAGCTCGATCGCCCGCGAGGTGAGCTGGGTCTCGTGCGCCGCGACTCGGTCCATCCCCACAGACTCGAGGAAACCGATCGCGGCGTGCAAGCCGATTGCCTCCGCGATCGGCGGTGTTCCGGCTTCGAACTTCCAGGGAAGATCGTTCGGGGTGAAACCGTCCAGGCGCACGTCACGGATCATCTCACCGCCGCCCAGGAACGGCGGCATCGCATCGAGCAGGTCCTCCCGGCCCCAGAGCACGCCGATACCCGTCGGCCCGAGCATCTTGTGGCCCGTGAAGGCCAGGAAGTCGACTCCGAGCGCTCTCACGTCGACGCTGCGGTGAGGAACGAGCTGAGAGGCGTCGACGACGACGACGGCACCCGCCGCATGTGCGGCCTCGAGAACGGGAGCGAGATCGTTGATCGTGCCGAGCACGTTCGACATGCTCGAGATGCCGACGAGGCCGACGCCGTCGACAAGCCTGTCGAGATCGCTCAGGTCGAGCCGGTAGTCCTCGCCGACGGGAATGTAGCGGAGCTCGACTCCGCGTTCGGCGGCGAGCATGAGCCAAGGCACGATGTTGGCGTGGTGCTCGAGCTCGGTGAGCAGGATCGCCTTGCCCTTGGGAAGAAGGTGCCGACCGTAGGAGTGGGCGACCAGGTTGAGCGCTTCGGTGGCGTTCTTCGTGAACACGATCTCGACATCCGGGCGCGGCGCGTTGATGAACCGGCCCGTGGCCTTCCGTGCCATCTCGAATTGGCGGGTGGCCTCCTCTGCGATGGCGTAGACCCCGCGGTGCACGTTCGCGTGGGTCGTCTCGTAGTAGTGATCCATCGCATCGAGCACGGCGCGGGGACGCTGGGACGAGGACGCCGAGTCGAGGTAGACGAGCCTCTTGCCGTGCGACTCCTGCTGGAGCAGGGGGAACTCCTTGCGGAGTGCCGTGACTTCGAGCGGGCCTGCCTCGACGGTCGTGGTCATGAGCGCAGCTCCTCGTAGCCTTCGCGGTCGAGGCGCTCTGCGAGCTCAGGACCCCCGCTCTCGACGATTCGCCCTTCCAACATTACGTGCACACGGTCGGGCAGCAGTTCCTCCAGGATGCGGCGGTAGTGCGTCACGAGGACGATGCCGAGCGCCGGGCGGACGCGGCGGACTTCCTCGATTCCCCGGGCGACGATCCGCAGCGCGTCGACATCGAGGCCGGAGTCTGTCTCATCGAGGATGGCAACGTCGGGCTCGAGCATGGCCATCTGGAGGATCTCGTTGCGTTTCTTCTCGCCGCCTGAGAATCCCTCGTTCAAGTACCGGCTGGCGAACGCAGGGTCCATCCCCAGGCGTTGCATCCACTCCATGAGCGCGACCCGGACTTCGAGCACCGAGATGTCCATCCCGCGGCGGGCCGAGACAGCCTGCCGGAGGAATTGCGACACCGGCACTCCGGCGATCTCCTCCGGGTACTGGAAAGCGAGAAACATCCCTGCCCTGGCCCGAGCATCTGCTGCCCACGTCGTGACATCTTCGCCTCGCAACAGGATCCGCCCGCTTGCGACCTGGTAGCAGGGGTTGCCAGCGATGGCGTTGGCAAGGGTCGACTTTCCAGAGCCGTTCGGGCCCATGAGGGCATGAAGCTCGCCCTTCCTGACGACGAGGTCGACCCCGCGGAGGATCTCGTGACCCTCGACGACGACGTGCAGGTCTTCGATCGTCAGCACTTCGTCGCCGGCGGCGCCGGTCCCGGCGAGCTCGGGGGTCTCGGGGCTTTCCGGAGCACGA
>PMVZ01000336.1:5487-7390 GCA_003166375.1 Acidimicrobiaceae bacterium
GAAGTCCCCGAGGTCGGTGGCCGTGTTGCCAGGTCCTCCCGGGAACAGCGTGTCCCCGGAGAGAAGTACTGGCGACCCCTCGATCAAAAAGCACATGGACCCGGGTGTGTGGCCGGGGGTGTGTATCGTCCTCAGCCGCAGGCGACCGACCTCGAGCAGGTCGTCGTCCTCGAGGAGGAGGTCGTAGGACGGGAGCATGGCGGCATCCTCGACCCGCACGGCAACCTCGTAGCCGGCATCGCGCAGCTCCGGGACCGCCTGGATGTGGTCCCAATGGCCATGGGTCTCCACGACCTTGCGCACCCCGAGGCGCCGGCAGAGCTCGAGAAGCCGCTCGTGCTCGTTCGCAGCGTCGACGAGCAGAGCATCGCCGCTCACGCGGCAACGCACCACGAAGACGTTGTTGTCCAACGGCCCGACGACCACTTTGTGAATCTCGACCTGTTCGTCCTCGTAATGCATACCGCGGCCTCCTGTTCTTTGCCGCTCGGGGCCGGCGGGGAGCCGGTGACGAGCAGGGGATCGATCTGGAGACAGAGTAAAGTCNNTCGGATGCGGACCGGGAACGTTTTGCTGCGGAGTTGCACGAGCACTTCGCGGAGGGCCGGCTCAGCCTCGAGGAGCTCCAACGTCGTCTCGACCTCGTTTTCGCAGCACAGACGCTCATCGACCTGTACGAGCTGACGAGTGACCTGCCTCACCCCGGGCCGAAACTGCCGCGCGGTTCCGGGGCTGGGCGCCGGCGCGTGACCCGCAAACGCGGCTGGTGGCCGTTCGGTTGAGCGGATGCCGCACATCGGGGCGCGAGTCTCGATACATTAGGGGCCACCAGAGAAAGGAGGTGGTCCAATTCATGAGTAGTCAACCTTGCGGGACCCTGGAGGTGGCTGGCCGCTAGGCGGCACGCTGGACCACCTGGTGATAACCATCCAGACACCCTCGGTGTCTCCGGTCGAGAGTTGGTCCCGCTCGATGCAGCCCGGAAGCCGAGCCTTTTTCAGCAAACAACTACAGCTGTGGGACGTGCCTACAGCTGCCTCGAGGGGCGCTTCGGCGCCCCTCGAGCGCGCATCGGGCCTGACGGCTCCGTCTCGTCTATTCCCTGGTCAAGCGCCTTTTCTTGCCACTCGTTCGGCAGTCGGCCCGGCGGATTTCATGGCGCGCTTGTGCGCGCGAACCGCGAGCAGGGCGCCCGGGCTGTCGATGTCGGCCACGGACGCGAGTGATCCAGCTTTTCCGAAGGGCCCTGCAGCTTTCTCCCAGCCTTTCGGACGAACGCCCAGTCGTTTGCCGAGCAGAGCGACGAAGATCCGGGCCTTGTGCTCGCCGAAGCCGGGAAGCGCCTTCACACGCCTGAACAACTCGTCGCCCGTCGCAGCAGTCGTCCAGATCGCCGCCGCGTTCCCGCCGTAATCGTCGACCAGCAGGCGGCAGAGGTCCTGCACCCGGGCAGCCATCGAGCCCGGGAAGCGATGGAGGGCAGGTCTCTCGACGAACAAGGCGGTGAGCTCATCTGAGGGCATGGCGGCGATCTTCGCGGCGTCGAGCTTCGTGCCGAGCCTCTGGCGTAGAACCCAAGGTCCCGCGAATGCCTTCTCGAGAGGTACCTGCTGATCGAGGACCATGCCGATCAGCAGGGCCAGGGGATCGTCCACGAGGTACTTGTCCGCTCGGGGATCTCCGGTGAAGGGGAGGCTCTCAGGGGTTTTCACGACTCGCGGCATCGAAGGAGTGTAGGGCGCGCCTTTCGCGACGCTGCCAGCCCTGTGCCGCCCACCTCGAGTGACAGGTTTCAGGCGCCCCGGGGGTCGATCGCCTCGGGGTCTATCCCGTACTTCTCGATGGCCGCGGCGACCTCGTCGGGCTTGCCCTCACCGGCTGCTGCAAGCTCGGCCAGAACCGC
>PMVZ01000131.1 GCA_003166375.1 Acidimicrobiaceae bacterium
AGCTCGAGGATGATCTGCGCGAGGCGTTCGCACTGCACGCTTCGGGCATGCCAACCGAAGTGGGTGAACGGCTGCGCCGGATCGACTACCACCCGCGTACGAGCCGTATCTCACCCCGGCTGACGGTGGGGGCACTGGCTGGAGCGGCTGCGACGACGGTGGCCGTCGTCTCCGTCGTTGTACTCGGAGGTGCTCCGGCTGCTTTCGCCGGCTGGACCGCTTCGCCGACGCCGGCTGTCAGTGGACAAACGGCTACCGCGAGCTCCAACTGCCAAACACAGCTTGCGGCATTGCGTAACACGCCCCCAGCCGGAGGATGGAGTGCGGTGACCACGGACGTACGGGGTCCGTACTCCCTCGTGATCTACCAGGACGGTGGCGCCACCGCGACGTGCCTCACGGGGCCGTCACTCACCGCCGTCTCGAGCAGCGACGGTGACGCACAGTCCGGGAGCGTTGCGAGCAGCGGCAGCGAGGTGGGGGGAGGCAACAGCTCGACCATGATCGGCACGAGCGGCTCAGGGAGCATCGAGCACATCTTCGTGGCCCATATGGCCTCCACAAGCCAAGGGGCGTACACCCTCGTCGACGGTCAGGTCGCCTCCGACGTCACCGCTGTGACCCTCGTACGCAGCGATGGAGTCGACGTCCAAGCCAGCACCGGTAATGGGTGGTTCCTTGCATGGTGGCCGGGACCTCAGGACGTCACCTCAGCCGAGATCACAACGCCTAGTGGCGTCACCACGCAAACGCTGAACATGAACACTTTGCCTCCGCCACCAACTTCAGGAAGCGCTTCGTGCGATCTGAACCCGCAGACCACTTCCTCAACTGTGATCTGCACCGGGGGAGCCGTGGCAGGGAACTCAGGACTCCCGTCGACGAGCGTTTCCGGCTTAGGAGGCGCCACGAACTCGGCGAAGGTCGGCGGGTAAGTCGGGGTCGGATTGGCTGGCCAGGCGCGCATCGGGTCGGACCATGGCCAAGCTCTGGTCGCGACATATCGCCGGTTCTCGAGCCCCAGAACGTGAGCGCGAGAGTGATCGCCGAATACGCGCTCCACGACGAGCAGGCTCGGACTGTGATTCTGTGCGCCTTCGCGAGGGTGAGGATTGACTATCCACGCAGCGCTGCGGAGACGGGCCGCTGGTAGCGTTGCTCCATGGGTGGACGCGCGACCGTCGTGCTTTACGTGCTTGCGCTCGTCGCCGCCGTGGTCGGTGCTGACGTTCTGTTCTTCAAGCACCACTTTTGGCCACGCCTGATGGTCAACGTTGGCATTGTCCTGGTATTTGCGGCCTTCTACCTACGGTTCCAGGCCGCACTCGGCGGTAAGTAAGCGCCTTCTGGCAGTTCGGCTACCCGTCCGCAGGCCTTTTGGACTCCGGCATTTCAGATCGCACCATCTGCGCATGGTGAGAGACCGAGGGCAGCCGTTGAAGCCGCCCAGATCGGACGGTGATCGCGTCCCTTCGAGGTCGGCCGACGCGCGTTAGTAGGGTGTTCCGCAAGCCGAACGGCATCCGGCATATGGTGTGCGCCGCTCATGCCGACCGAGATCATCACCGCTCGGGGATCGGCTTGTAGGACGGTATCTGTGGCAGGTAGCCGGGGCTTCGAAATCAGGGTCTGCTTTGCTTGATTCGGCGGCCCGCTATAACGATGACGCCGGTGATGAGTCCGATGACCCCGCCAACGATGGCCGCAGGAAGGCCGAGCTCGAGGACGGCAAACAGTGCAGTCGGTGCATAGACGATGAGGCCAATGACCAGCCCAACGACCGCCCCGATCATGCCTACAGAAGCCGCGCCAATGACCGCCCACCGTCCCGGCAGCGATAGGCCACCTAGCCGTGCCGCGATCGTGTTCACAGCCCATTCTCCCAGACCCCGTCAGACCTGGCGTGGCTCCGGATGCCGATCCGCTGGCGACACGCCATCCCCGGTTCCCCGGCCGTTACGGTCAGTCGAATGGAACCGTGGGACCTGACCCTGCGCTTATCCCACTTTGCCGGAATCGACCCAGACCAGCGTCGGGGCTCACCCGTAACCCGGATTCCACTGCGACATCGCGTCTCGACACGCCGCCCATGCCAACTCGGGCGTCACCGCATGCGCCGGTGCGACCGGGGTTCCAGCAGGTGAACTACGTCCCGGTGACCGAACCGCCACAGGGCACCTGTCATGGTTACCGGACTTGGCGCTCACGAAGATGTCGCGAAGTCCCGCATGGCCCGCCCGATGAAATGCCTGGTGACCATCCGTCGAGAGAAACAGCTTTTCCACACCCGGGCGAGTTTTCCTCTCAGATGACACAGATTTGTGTGATCTCAGCATTTCCTGCATGATGACTACATGCCGAGTGACGCTGAGATCACCTTCGCAGACCACGCCGGGCGCTTCTATGCCCGACGCTTCGGGATGGCCCCGGTGGTGGGCCGGCTGATCGGTTATCTGGGCGTGTGCGACCCGCGCGAGCAGAGCATCGCTGAGCTGGCCGACGCCCTGCTGGCGAGCCGGAGCGCGATCGCCAGCGCGGTGAAAGCGTTGGAGACCCTCGGGCTCATCCAGCGCTCCCGGGCAGCGGGCGAGCGGATGGACCGGGTACGCATCGACATGTCGTCGTCCCATGCGATGGGCTTTGACGTCTCGGAGTACCGGGAGATGGCCGACCTCGCCCGAGAGGGTCTGCGTCTGCTGGCCGATACGCCGCCTGCGCGTCGGGCGATCTTGTTGGAGTACGCGGCGTTCGCCGATTTCTTGGCCGCTCGTCTCCCGGTCTTAGAGCAGGAGTGGCTCGCACAACGGGAGGCGCTGCGTGCCGCGGGCGAGCTTCCCGACGAATCGACCACAC
>PMVZ01000042.1 GCA_003166375.1 Acidimicrobiaceae bacterium
CACGCCGACGCCCGTCTCGAGTCCAAACACATCGGTCCAGGTTCGAGAGTCTGGGCGTTCGCTCACGTGCTCAGCGGGGCTCGCATCGGGTCCGACACCAATATCAGCGACCACGTCTTTGTCGAGAACGACGTGGTCGTCGGCGACCGTGTGACCATCAAGTCGGGCGTTCAATTGTGGGACGGCCTCCGCGTCGAAGACGACGTCTTCATCGGTCCGAACGTCACCTTTACGAACGACCGGTTCCCACGGAGCAAGCAGCGGCCATTGTCTTTTGCCCGCACGACCATCTGCAAGGGAGCCTCCATCGGCGGAGGTGCCGTCATCCTTCCCGGCGTCACGATCGGGAAGCACGCGATGGTGGGAGCTGGAGCCGTAGTCACGAGGGATGTGCCACCCCTCGCGATAGTCATGGGCAATCCAGCCCGTATCTCTGGTTACGTCGAATCGGTGTTCGCGCGTTCCCATCCTGTTCTTGGCAGGGGAGATCAGCTTACGCCCGGCGGATGGGGTGTAAAGGGCGCGGAACTCGTGACACTGCCTGATTTCCGCGACATGCGGGGGAGCCTTTCGGTGTCCGAGTTGGGTCAAGCTCTGCCGTTCGCGCCTACCCGCATCTTCTACATCTGGGGCGTCCCCAACTCCCGGGTCCGGGGTGAGCATGCTCATCGCACCTGCTCAGAGTTCCTCGTGTGTGTCGCGGGCAGCTGCCGCGTGCTCGCCGACGACGGCACGAACCGTGGGGAGGTCGTCCTCGACAGCCTCGCTGTGGGCTTGTATATCGCTCCGATGGTGTGGACGTCCCAGTACCAGTACACCAAGGACACCGTCCTCGTCGTAGCCGCCTCGCACGGCTACGATCCGGACGACTACATCAGGGACTATGACGAATGGCTGGCCGAGCTCCAGAGTTCGAGTGATTGTCCCGTTTCTTGATCTCCGCCGGGACGTGGACTATCTCGGAACGGAGCTTCTTGACGCTGCCGAGCGTGTCATCCGGAGTGGTTCGTACGTTCTTGGCCAAGAAGGCGTTCTGTTTGAGCAAGAGTTCGCCAGTTTCACGCGGACGGAGAACTGCGTCACGGTGGGAAACGGGCTGCACGCCCTCGAGCTCGTCCTGCGCTCCTGGGGCATCGGCGATGGGGACGAGGTCCTCGTCCCGGCGAACACGTTCATTGCAACCTGGCTCGCAGTAAGTGCCTGTGGGGCGATCCCCGTTCCTATCGATCCTGACCCTAGGACACTCACGATCGAGGCCCGAGACGTCGCCGCCCGGGTTACGGGTGACACCGCGGCTGCCATCCCGGTACATCTGTTCGGAGTGCCGAGCGACGTGCCGGCCATCCGGTCGTCGCTTGAGGGTCGCTCCGTCCGGATCCTCGAGGACGCTGCGCAGGCCCACGGTGCGAGCGTCGAAGGAGCGCCAGTCGGCGGTCTTGGCGACGCGGCCGCCTTCAGCTTCTATCCGAGCAAGAACCTCGGCGCTCTCGGGGACGGTGGGGCAGTCACGACGAACGACTCTGGTATGGCGGAGTCTGTTCGCCTGCTGCGTAACTACGGTTCGTCGATCAAGTACCACCATGAGATCAAAGGAGGCAACTCCCGGCTTGACGAGCTCCAGGCGGCCCTTCTTCGGGTCAAGCTAAGCCACGTGGAGGAGTCAACCCGCCTACGCGCAGAATGCGCCCGTCGCTATCTCGAGCTACTGACGGACGTGCCGGGGGTCTCCGTTCCGGTTGCGCCATCTGGCGATCGTTCCCAGGTCTGGTACGTGTTCAACATCCGTCACGAGCGGCGCGACGAGTTGCAGTCCATGTTGGCGCGGGAAGGGATCGGGACCATTATCTACTACCCGGAACCTCCGCACCTGTCTCCGGCCTATGCCGAGCTCGGCTATGCGAGGGGAGACTTCCCCGTCGCAGAGGAGTTCGCCGATAAGAGTCTGGCACTCCCCTTCGGCCCTCATCTACGGGTCGATGAGCAGGAGACCGTCGTCAACTCGGTGCGTCGGGCAGCTCTCGCACTGTCGTGAGCGACTCACGGCCGTGACGAAGGATAGACAGCCTGTCGAAGACGAGATCCTACAGGCTCACCGCAGGTCCTTCGATCGACTGGTAAGCGTCGCCCAGCTCCGGCTCGAGCGGCGGCAATTCGACGACGCGGCTGCTCTTGCTCGCGTCGCTGCCAAGTTCGCCTGGATGCACCACCCGGGATGTTTCACCTCCCCGGAGCTGGAGGCGGTTACCCGGGCGCTCGGAACGGTCATCAACGGCGAGACTCCGAGCGCGGATGGGCCATTTCTCGGGTGCCTGCCGCCCCGACGCATACTCCACGTCTTTACAGAGGCTCGCGAAATTGGAGGCCACACCCGGCTCGCAACCCGATGGATGACGCTCGACTCGAACCGAGTGCACTCTGTTGTTACGACACGCCAGCGGGGGGACGTTCCCGCGGAGCTGCGGGCCGCGGCAGAAGCATCCGGCGGCTCGGTGACGGCGGTTCACGACGACCTCGGTCCGCTCGCAACGGCGAGCCGGCTGGCTGCGCTCGCGGAGAACTATGACGTGGTCCTGCTCAACGTCCACCCGTCTGACGTCGCACCTTCCATCGCCTTCTCGTCTCGTCGGCCACGGCCGCGGGTTCTTTTCGTCAACCACGCCGATCACGTCTTCTGGCTCGGCACGTCGGTCGCGGACCTTGTCATCTGCCTCCGCCGCTCCGGCCACCTGATCGCCCGCACGAGGCGCGGCATCGAAGAGAGTCGACTCGTCGATCTGCCGCTTCCACTCGTGCTTCTTCAGCGCACCACGAGCATCGCTGATGCCAAGCAGGCGCTCGGCATCGCTCCGGACCATGTCGTGCTACTGAGCGTCGCTTCCAAGTACAAGTTCGAGAGCCGGAGGCCTCCGAGCTTCTTGGACCTCGTCCTTCCTGTTATCGAACAACAGAAGTCGACGACCCTACTCGCCGTGGGACCGACCGACTCCGGTTTGTGGAACGAAGCGAACAAGCTGACCGCAGGACGTGTCCGACCACTCGGCGTGCTCCGCGATCCCGCTCCGTATCGCGACGCGGCAGACATCTATCTCGACTCGACACCGTGCGGGTCGATCACGTCGCTGCTCGAAAGTGCCGCGCTCGCGACGCCGTGTCTTGCGTACGTCGGTGGGAGGGATCCTGAATCGCCCATCGTGAGCGACCCTCCCTTCGTCGTCGATGCGATCCTTCGCGCGCAACATCCGACCGAGTACCGGCGCCTGCTTCTTCAGCTCATCTCCGAGCCCGAGTTCAGAGCAGAAGTCGGTGCTGGTCTGGCATCCCAGGCCCGAGAGGCTCACTCGGCCGACCGGTGGCTGCCACGGCTTGAGGAGGTGTACGAGCAGCTCGGGACCGTGGGTCGCGTGGAGGGACCGGCCGCGGTCACGGCGGCGTTTATGGCCGCCGGTGTCGACCGGGAAGTCGTCAGTCTCGCGACGGGCCGCGACGGACCTCTGGCTGTGGCCGAGACACTCGTTTCGTACCGCGGCGAACTCCGCTCCCTGAAAGGCCAGGTGCTGTTAGCAAGGGCGCTGCTACGCGGGAGGGCGCTGCTACTCCGGAGCCCCTTGCCCGTCCAGCGACGGGTCAGCAGCCCGATACCGCCCCGGTGGTGGCCGGTCAGCGATCGTTTCCTTGTTCGCTAGAGACAGTTGACTTCAACTGACCCAACCCGCACGTGGGGAAGGTCATTGGGCCACGCCCTCTGAACTCCCTTCAAGTAGGGCGAGCGTGACCGGAACTGGCTCGCGCGATGGTCGATGCGAGCCACTGTTCTTCCTGATAGAGACCCTTCGGCAATAATCGGAGAGCCTCTTTCAGTGACAGGGCGTGAGGCTACCGTCACGACCCCCTACAGGGCGAAGACCTCGACGGGGAAACTAGTGAGGAGCGCATCAACGCGTTCCTCGGACCAGTCCCATTCCACTGCCGTGTCGTCTTGGACCGGTCGGTCGACGAAGGCTTCGAGACTGGTCCGGGCCGGCGCGTTGCGGGGCCCGGCGATGAATTCGATCCGCACCTGCTCGCCACCCAGGCGCTGGTGGGCGGCGCGCAGGAGCACAGCGAGGATCACCGCTTCGAGGTCACGTCCGAGGGCGCGGCAGCTGACAACGATCTCGTCCATCACCAGCTCACCGCCCACACCTCGCTGGGCAAAGGCGCCGGCCACGATACCGCTGTCGGAGAAGCGGTCCCGTAGGGCGACCGCCACAACGCACGCAGCGGGGTCTGCCAGGTAGGCGGCGACCTCCGCCTCCCCGAGGCGGCGGAACGCGGTGTTGAACTGGTTGACGCGGCCGGATAGGTCGGCAAGACGTCTTACGGCAGCCTGAATGTCGACGCCAACCCGTAACTCGGTGCCGAGTTGGGCAAGGTACGCGGCCGCGTCTCCTGACGCGCCGGACCTGGTCACCGCCAGATGCTCCTGGCGGCGGCGAGCCGCAGCCAAGTCGCCAATGCGTTGAGCGGCGGCTGGAGGCGCCACCCACGGATCAAGCCCTGGGTAATAGCGGAGTCCTCGCTCGGTCTCGGCGGGATCAACGGCAAGCAGCAAATGGACGCCGGGAACCGAAACCGCCACTTCGGCCAGCTCGCCCGGATTGTCGTCCACGAAGAGCAGAGCGTCCGTTCCGATGCGCAGGTCATCAGCAATGGCGGCGACCGATTCGGCTTTCGACACCCATCCGATCTCGATGGAGGAGAAGTCGGCCAGGCTCACCAACAGGTCGCCACGACTGGCGAACAGCTCCTCAACTGTCGGTCGGTCGTTCTTGGAAGCGAGAGCCAAAAAGACCCCCCGATCTCGGAGGGCGAGCAGGCTCCGCTGGAGTTGCTGGTGCCCCTCGGACACGACGATCCCCGCGGGGCCGTCTTCGGTCAGGATCCCCGCCCACAGCGTGTTGTCGAGATCGCACACCACCGCCTTCAGGGGAGGCAGCAGGACGGCTGGCAGCCAAACCAAGCCGAACATCCGGGCCACCTCCAGGGTGGCCTGATCAGACAGAGGCGATCCGCTGACCTGCTCCATCCTCATGTCCTCGTAGGCGTCGCCAAGCCGCTGGCTGATTCCGCACAGGTCGCAGATCCTCACTCCCGGCTCGACCGCGAGCCTTTCGGTCAGACAATCGTTGAAGGAGCCGGCCTGCTCCGCCGAAGCCCAGTTGGCTACCAGGATTGGCACTGTCGTCTCCGCCCGCACGGCGGCCACTCGGTCGGCCAGCCAATCGGCTAGCCCCTCGAGGCTGAGTTCCCCGTAGTGGTCGAAGCGAAGCCAGACAATAACGGCGTGCACATCCCCAGGCATGCTCGCCGTCGGCTGAGCGACCGAATCATCGTAGGGCCCGAAGGTAAACCGGGCCTGAATCCCGGCAAAAGACAGAAACGCCCCGAGAGCGTTCTCGACGAACTCGAAAGGCTGATTGCGCACCACATGGAGCCGCACATCGCGGCGGGGCCAGGTCGGCTCCAGCCGGCGCAGTGCCTGGCGCCGCAAGGTTTCGGCGAATACAGTGCTCTGCCAGGAAAGCGCATCGAGCGAGCGCAAAACGCCAGGGGACAGTGGCTCGCCGGCTGACTTCTGCACAGGATCTCCTTTCTCCCTACACTGGGCGAGGCTACCTTCCGGGTCACGCGCACCACCGCAACCCACCTGAGATGGAGGGCACATCCATGTCGGCCCCAGACACGATGGTCGTCGGCCGAGTCCGGGCAGTCCTCGGCG
>PMVZ01000026.1 GCA_003166375.1 Acidimicrobiaceae bacterium
AAGTGCCGCTAACGTACTCCTCCTCATCTCCTTCACGACTTGATTGCCGGTCAGCGGGCCGGAAGCCCGGCAGCGGCACGAGCCTCTTCGTGAGCGGCGACTCGGACTGCAGTGGAGCCACCGAAGTACTCCTCACGTGCCGCGCGAAGGAAGTCGACCGACTTCTCCATTTCCCACATGCCTTTCACGCCGTCCTCCACCGAGATCCAGCCGTCGTAACCGGCGCCGACCAGAGTGCCAAAGATGCGCGGGTAGTCAATGAGCCCCTGGCCGATCACGCCGTGCTGAAGGTTCGGCGAGTAACCGAGAGTTCCGTCTGACTCGCGCAGGGACTCGATGTCGACGCCCGGGCTCAGGTAGCGGTCCGATGCCTGCATCGTCACGACCCGATCGATGACCAGCTCGAGGAAGTCACCGGGATCCTCCCCGGCCACGATCGCGTTCGACGGGTCGAACTGAACACCGAAATGCACGCGATCGTCTATGCGCGCCAAGAGGGCGAGGTACACGTCCTTCTTCTGGGCGAACTCGGGATACTTCCAGGTTCCGTCCTTGTAGTGGTTCTCTATGGCCAAGGTGACATCGAGGGACTTTGC
Organism: Acidimicrobiaceae bacterium; assembly: GCA_003166375.1. Classification (GTDB taxonomy): domain Bacteria; phylum Actinomycetota; class Acidimicrobiia; order Acidimicrobiales; family Bog-793; genus Fen-455. Next base: position 597 of record PMVZ01000026.1, read on the forward strand.
AACGGGCAGGACCTCGAGAATCGCCTCGGAGGCCCAGTCGAGGCCTTGCTCGACGGAGACCTCTGGATTGCGCTGACCGCTCAGCACCCGGCAGGAGGCGCCTGGTCCCCCTATCCGGTGGGCGATCTCGACCATTCGCACCTGTCGCTCCACATCCCGCTTGCGGACCTCTGCGTCCGGGTTGGCGAAGTCCGGAGACACGCAAAGCATCGGCATCTCGAAGTTGGCGGCAGCCAGTGCTTCACCGACGCGGTCGACGGACGCGTCATCGGTCTCCCAGAACATGCCCGAGTACATCTCGAGTCCTTCGATCTTCAAGGCGCGTGCCTTGTCGATCCAATCGAACACGGTCATCGTGCGGGTTTCGACGATGGCCACGATGTCTCCCTTGGGAAAGACACATATACGCATCTCAGGTCCTCGATTCCTTGTTCTGGGTTGTCTGGCGACGAGCACCTGTAGGGGCGCTCATCGGCTCTTGGCTACTGGATGGAGTGACACTGACGTCCGCCCGAGGTCCAGCCACTAGGCGCACGCTTCGTCTGGTCGGTAATGGGTAGCGAAGTCACGGTCGAGTGGGTAGGGCGTCTCGACGCCGCTGACGAAGGAGGGGTGCGTGTACCAGGGCGTTGCCGAGGCGCGGGTGATCTCGTTGAGCTCACGCATGTAGGGAAGGCTCTCCTCGCGTAGCGAGGCAGTGATGGCCCCGGCATCGGGGAACAGCAGCGGAGCCTGCGACCACAGGGCACGCCCGGCGAGGTATCCGCTCGCCTTGCACTTGTAGGCATAGCCCAACGAGGTGCGAAAGTCTTGCTTGCTCATGCCGGCTGACAGCAGTACCCAGGGCCGGGGGAGGCCATCTGTCAGGCGATGGTAGGCGCGAAGCAGCCTCTCGCCCTCTTCGCTGTCGGGTGGCGGGACATCGGTGAGCGGCCCGGGAGGCTCGAGCTTGAAGATGTCGGCCTTGAACCGAGGATGGCGGAACGGTTCGACGGCCTCGATGACGAGATGTTCACGAGCTCGCGCGAAGTCCTCGGGACTTTCACCCTCGGTCGGGTACACCAGGACTTCCAGCAACATCGGGATGTCGCAGCGCTCGCAGGCCTCCCCAGCCGTCTGCACGAAATTCTCCTGGAAGTGTCGCACCTCTGCTGACACATCGGCCCGGTAGAGCACGAGCACCTTGACGGCGTCGGCGCCAAGGGAGCGAATCTTGGCCACGGACCAGTCAGGGATTGGCTCTTCTTTCAGGCCGCCGGACTCCTGGACCATGTGGATACTCTCGTAACTAAGCAGTAAGCCCTTCGCAGGATCGATGTGCTTCACTGCTGGCAGGTATCCATAGATCGGGTCGATCAGCAGGGCCGAGGCTTCGGGCGAGAGCTCGCTGGCAAGGGCGGTCACCACGCCCGCGACTGCCTCGTAGGGCGCCACGTCGACGCCGAGGATCTCCGCGAGCGGCTTAGCGAGAAATTCACGCTGGTCCGTGGCGACAATGCGCCAGAAACCGTCGCGGTCGGCGAGGCGCCGCATGCCCCAGTGCTTACCCGGAGTGAGTTTCATGCCCATCCTTTCGAGACCAATGAGTCAGTGCTGGAACGATCCGGCATGCCTTTCCATCCGTTGCCATGTTCGGCTTTGAGGGCGGCAGCCGCAGTGGCGAAAATCGCGGCCCTAGAAACCGGCATTCCCTCTCCAATGGCAAGGGCGTAAGCGCCGTGGAAGACGTCACCGCAGCCGGTGGTGTCTTGCGCATCCACCGCAAAGGCGCGAACGTGAAAGACGCCCTCCGACGTCATCCAGGCGCTACCCGCCGGCCCCAGGGTCACAGCCACCACCGCGCGCGGCAAGCGGTCCGCGGCCGCGAGGAGCGCCGCGTCCATGTCTCCCATGCCGGTGAAGGTGGCGAGACCCTCGGTCGAGAAGATGACGTGGTTTGCCAGACCGGCGAGCTGGACCGCCCCTGACGGGTCGGCCATGTCATGGTCGAGCCCTGGCGGGATCTCCCAATCGAGCACACGGGGAGTGCCCCGCACTAGCGCCTGCTTCAAGGCCTCGGTGCTGAGGGGAACAGACCAAGCTTCAGCGACTATCACGTCGACGTCTGCGAGGCTGGGCAGCCGTGGGGAGACTAAGGCGGTGTCGAGGCCTTCGCCGATGTAGCAGCCGATCCAGCGACGACCGGCGGCATCGACGAGAACAGTCGCAATCGGCGTCTTGGCATCCGGCACGAGAGAGTCGTCGCAGATCTCTACGCCGGCCTCGTTCAGCATGAGGGCAACGGCCAGGCCATTGTTGTCGTCTCCGGTCAGCCCGCACCAGGTGGCCTTCCCTTCGAGCGACGCCACAGCAACCGCTGCCGTAGCCGCGGGTCCACCGCCACTCCATCTCGAGGCTCGGGCGAGCTGCTTACCCTCGCCTGCGGGCAAAGCATCCAGTTCGAGGACATGATCGAGGGTCGCGCTGCCCACGCAGAGGACATGCCGGCGGAGTGACAAGTCAGATCGCCCCGCGTCCCGTATTCGGCTCGAGCAGGTCGTCGGAGAACTCGGCCCGATCTTTGGTTCGCCCCGTGTTCGCAGCCGGCTGTGCGATGCCGGCCGCGGGGAATCGGCGAGAGCCGCCCGCGGCCGCTCGGTCCGCCAGATTGTTGACAGTAAGCAGCATCTCTATCAGAATCGAGCATGACGGAGGAGTTGTCAAGTGTGGCAGGTGCTTGCCGCACGCCCTTGGGTAGTTCGAAAGTCCAGCTAATGGGCTTTTCAGCGTCGTGGCACGCGGTATTCGCGCGCGGCAAGAGCGCTTTATTCGTGCGGCCCGTTTACCAGCAAGCTCATCTTCCTCGCTGGTACGAGTTGCCATTACGGTTCGAGCCCGCCGTTCTCGGGACCGCGCCGAGTGAGCTGACTGCTCCGATAGGTGCGCAACGCCCGCGGGAGCGAACGTCGTCGCCGGGAGCGCACGGGAGATGCACCAAGACCTCTCGAAGACCGCCTCCTTTCGCGGGCGTGACAAGTATGGCAACGAGCGTGTCATGTGCCCCTGGCGGCGGCCGGCAAGCTGCGCTGCGCGTTGGTGGTGGCGTGGCTCAATCTGTCCTTCGCCCGCCCGAGCGTCACCGACCCGGCATCCCGCCCCGGTTCTGCGGCCAGCGCAGCCCCACTGTGCCTCCGAAGGTCAACGACGAGCGCCGCCAAAGTGAGTTGCCCGCCGCGCAGGCGGGCCCGGATGAAGTGCAGTTCGGCTTCGCTCATCGTGCCCTTCAGGCCGAGCAGGAGCCGGTCGTTAAAATCGGCCGGGTTGTATAGGCCGTCCTCGTCGCAGGTGAGCGTGTCGGACAGACCGC
>PMVZ01000392.1 GCA_003166375.1 Acidimicrobiaceae bacterium
AGGGTATTACCAAAACCTCTTTAATGGACTTGCTCAACGGCGGTGTGCCTTGATAGCCACCTCGATGCGAGCGCCGTAGTCGGGATCCGCATGACGGAAGTTGGCGATAGATCGCTCGACGATGTCGTCCTTGGAGACCTGAGCGAGCCCCGAGGCGATGTTGTCGACGAGGCGGGCCTTGGCCTCTTCGGGCATGAGTCGGTAAAGGGCACCGGCCTGCGAGAAGTCGTCACCGTCATGTTGGTCCCACGCGTACGTGCCCGAGGGCCCGCCAGCGAGAGAGCCGTAGAGCGGCTCGCCGCTCTCCGCCGGACCGCCGAAGCTGTTCGGTTCGTAGTTCTTCTCGCGGCCATAGTGGGCGTCAAAGCGCATGGACCCGTCGCGTCCGTAGTTGTCAGCCTCGGTGGCGTGCGGTCGGTTGATCGGAAGCTGGGTGTGGTTGATGCCGAGGCGGTAGCGATGCGCGTCGCCGTAGGCGAACAGCCGTCCCTGGAGCATCTTGTCCGGTGACGGCCCGATGCCCGGCACGAAGTGGCCCGGGTCGAAGGCGGCCTGCTCGACCTCGGCGAAGTAGTTGTCGGGGTTGCGGTCGAGCACCATCTTGCCGATCTCGATCAGCGGGTAGTCGCTGTGGGGCCACACCCTGGTGAGGTCGAACGGGTTGACGTGATAGCTCGCTGCGTCTGCGGCCGGCATAACCTGGACCCTCAAGGTCCAAGAGGGGAACTCGCCGCGGTCGATGGCGGTCATCAGGTCAACTGTGTGCGACTCGGGGTTCTCTCCGGCGAGGCGTGCCGCCTCGTCGGTGGTGAGGCACTCGATACCCTGGTCAGTCTTGAAGTGGTATTTCACGAAGAACTGCTCTCCCGCGGCGTTCACCCACTGGAAGGTGTGCGAGCCGTAGCCGTTCATGTGGCGGTAGCTCGCCGGGATACCACGGTCGCCGAAGAGCCACGTGAACATGTGGGTCGCCTCAGGCGAGAGGGAGAAGAAGTCCCACACGTTGTCCGGCTCCTGGCGGTTCGTGTAGGGATCGGGCTTCTGAGAGTGGATGAAATCGGGGAACTTGAGCGGGTCCCGGATGAAGAAGATCGGGGTGTCGTTTCCCGTCAGGTCGTAGTTGCCATCCTCGGTGTAGAACTTGACCGCGAAGCCCCGCGGGTCACGCACGGCCTCGGGGGCACCCCGGCTGCCGGCTACGGTCGAAAATCGCACGAACACCTCGGTGGTCTTGCCAACCTCGGACAAGAACCGAGCTCTGGTCCACCTCGACACGTCGACGGTCACCTCGAAGTGCCCGTGGGCACCGGAGCCCCGGGCGTGCACGATCCGCTCGGGAATGCGCTCGCGGTTGAACTGGGCCAGCTTCTCGATGAGGTGCTGGTCCTGCAACAGGACCGGTCCGTCCGGCCCGGCGGTCTGGGAATTCTGGTTATCGGCGACGGGGGCGCCTGATTCGGTGGTGAGGATGCGGCGAGCGGGCATGGTCATTCTCCTTGGCTGGTGAAGCGGTTTTCAGGTGGGAGGGATGCGGCTGTCTGCTGGCACGTGGGACATAGGCCCCAGAAGGTGATTTCGGCCTCGTCAATCACGAAGCCACCGGTCGACGACGGGTCCAGGCAGGGAGCGGCGCCCACGACGCACTCGACGTCGGCGATCAACCCGCACACGCGGCAGACGACGTGATGGTGGTTGTCCGCCACCCGCGCCTCGTACAGCGCGGCACTCCCCGCCGGCTCGATTCGCCGGATCAACCCGGTGCCACAGAGCGCGGACAGGGCTGAATAGACAGCTTGCGTCGATACCGTCTGCAAACGGGCATGGGTGGCCTCGATGATCTCGTCGGCTCGTAGGTGACTGCCCTCTTCGCGTAACACGGCCAGCACGGCCAGCCGCTGAGCGGTGACGCGCAGCCCGGCGGCTTGCAGTTCGCTACGCAGATCGGATGGCGATGGCACATAAAATAGAATAGTTCCATATTAAGAGATAGTCAACTTAGGGGCAACACGCGTGTCACCTGATCCATCCTGACGACGTCACCCTCAGCGACCAGAAGCGTTGGTCCATTCTGGCGCGCATGTTGCGCCGTTTTCCCCCGAGCCGCTCTGGTGGCTGAGTTGACGCATGCTCCTTCTTCTCCCGCACCGAACGATTCGATCAGATTGCTCGCTGGTGGAGGTGACCACTCGAAATACGATCAACGTTGTCGGGGAAAGAGGGGGACGAGGCCGCGAAACGGCCAAATGCGCGAACACGCGGGGCGAAGTGCCTGGTGGTTGGGGTGTAGAGCCTTGTGATGTTGGCACGCCCGGCCCAGGGTCGCCAACCCCACGGAACTCGTTCGTCCGCCCACCGTGCCCACCGTCGGCGCGCCGGCAGTACTGGTCCAGGGGTGATCTGGCCTCCGCCCGCTACACGCCCACGTGGGCGATCGTGGGGCGCCTGGCCCGCCCTTCACCGTCAACGCTTCCGCTTGGCGCTCACTCATCGCCCACACAACCTGAGGGTTGCGGGTTGTGTGGGCAAAACCGCCTCAGCGCGACTTTGTGGCCAGGTCTTTCATGATTGAGCCGCCGAAGGTCGGATGCCACGGCCACACTCATGCCGACGAGGCCGGCGAGAGGCCGACGACGTCACCCCCGTGGCCAACAATCCCCGCTTGGCGTCAGCTGGCCGTCCCGAGGCCGGACGAATGTTCGAGGCTAGATTCAGCAGTCAGGCGGGTGGGTCAGCTGTTGCCTTATTCCGCCGAGGAGATGATGGACGCGCACAAAGGCAGTGTTTCGCCGAAAGACGTAGTCGCGTCCGGCGATCGCTCTGCGCGGTTGAACCCAGCGGAATGGGCATCGAAACTGTGGGCAGCTTGTCGCATGGGGTTCCCCCTGGTGGTCTGTAGGCGACGGACGGTTCGCGGAGTGGGGGCATACTTCGATCTCATCACTGACGACGGACGTCTCTTTTACGGCGACAGCTTCCATTTTGGTTACTACCCACGAAAGACCGAGACCCTGGACGAGGCGCTCGATGCACATACCGACCTGGTCGGCCGATTGGCCCGAGTCACGCCTGGCGCAGTGGTCCTCGATCTCGGTTGTGGGATTGGTGCTCCGGCGGCGCGGATCGCTCGCCTCAACGACTGCCGGGTGATCGGCGTCAACATCAGCCGGGAGCAGGTGCGCGAGGGGCGGCTTCTGATCGACGCCCTTGGCCTCTCGGAACAGGTTGAGCTTCACAGGGGAAACGCTCTCAGTCTCGCGTTTCCTGATCGATCTTTTGACGCGGTGCTCTGTATCGAGGTTGCCGCCGACATCTGCGTCACTGAAAGCGCCAGAGATCGTCTCGTAGATGAGATCTGGCGCGTGTTGCGCCCAGGCGGATACGTAGGATTGTCCGATCTCGCCCTCTCGGCAGTCCCATCGCGGAGAGAAGACAAGGCGCTGCGAGCGATCTTTTACCATAAGGGAAGCGAGCTCGTTGAGGACTGGCCGGCCCGGTTCGCCGCTCATGGCTTCCACATCATCGAGCAGCACGACATACATGCTGAGACGATGCCCACATGGGCTCATATCGAAGGCGTCTACAGCCATCAAGCTGAGGAGGTTGATCGGCGGTATGGCAAGCACCTTGCTGATCGGACTCGTCGCCAACTTGGGGAAGTCATCCCGATGATTCGCGACCTCGGGACATTTCCCGCGCTCTCTTTGCAAAAACCCATACAGCCGGACTTAGAGACTCGCACTCCAGTCGTCCATCGCGTAGTCGTCGAACAGCCGCGTCGTCGTCATTGTTCCGGCTCGCCGCCGAGGACCCCGAGGATCATCGCCCGGGTCCCCAACGCCCTGGAGGAGGTAGGCCACGACGTCAGCTGCTCTGTAGGTGTCTCGACCGGCGCCGACGAGCCTCGGGAGGAACGAGAGGTCCTGTCCGATCGTCACGAACGGGGGTTCTATGGCTCCTCCGCGGCGGCGCTGGCCGAGGCCGATCGCCGCGATCAACCCGTTGCACAGACAGCACCGCCCTGTCGTGTCCTCCATCTTCCCGCCCTTGCGCACGTAGGCGGAGAACGGCTCGGCGGGGCAGCGGTACCCGATCTCGCCGCTTGGTTTGCTGTACGGAACTTGCAGCAAGAACTCGTCACAGACGCGCTGGCGCTGGGCGTACACCTCTGGCACGGCGACGGTCCCCGGTAGGTCGGCCACCTTGAAGGGGAAGCCAGTGGGCGACGCCAAGGGATCGGTGCGGATGTGCAGGGTGCCGGAGAGCGCGCCCTCGATGAGAGCCCGCTTCAACGAGGCGTCGAAGCCCGACTCCTCGCACAGGGCGAATGCCGAACCGACCTGGATGCCGGCCGCCCCGACCTTGCGGGCCTGCGCGAGCAGCTCGGGGCTCGCGCAGGCGCCGGCAAGCCAGTAGGGCAGCCCGAGCACCGCCATATTCTCCAGATCGACCACGTCACGAGGTCCGTAGACCGGCTGTCCCTCCTCGTCAAAGCTGGGCGGACCCCGAGGTGGAGCGTTGTGGCCACCTGCCACGGGCCCTTCGACCACGAACCCGTCCGGGCGCGTGCGGGCATCGCGAGCGAGATAGGAGGCCAGCACGTGCGATGCGACGATGGCGAGAAACTTCGGGCGATGCAGCTCCACCTTCGCACCAGAGATCGGCTCTGGGCGCACTGCGACCGTGAAGCGAGCGGCCCCGGCGCCGAGCACGTCGACGGAGACCTCACCGGTGTGCCCGGCCGCCAACGCGTCGAGGAGAGCGGGGAGCTCGGCGGGGATGCCGGCACCGACGAGCACGTAGTCGACACCGGCGAGCATGGCGCCGTAGGTCGCAGCGGGGGTGGCCATTTGGAGCTTCTCCAGGTAGTTGACCCCGACCAGGCCGTCGTGGCCCTCCTTGGCGAGAAACACCTCCACGAAGTTGGCCGCGATGACGAGATCGGTGGCCCGACGACTTGGATGCAGCGACAGGCGCGGCGTCGAGCGGAACGGCTCTCCGGGATCGATTCCACTTTCGACGAAGTAGCGGTCCAGGATCTGCTTCGAGACATCGGCGTACGGGAAGCTGGCAAGCGCCCTGCGGATGTGACCTCCCGGGTCTCCCAGTTGGAGACGGCGAGCAATGAGGGTGTTCAGCGCCACTCCCGAGACCACCCCGAGCTGGCCTGCGACCGCAACTGCCTTTGCCAAGCGCCAACCCGAGACGCCGACGCCCATGCCGCCTTGGATGATCGTCGGCCAGGTGCTTTCTGCCCGCGGACCCGTCACCGTCGATCCTCGGTCGGGGTTCCATACACTTCGCGCCCGTCACGGAGCCTGCGGTAGCTGTCACTGACTTGCAGGCCCGAAGCAGGCCCTTCCACGTTATGACGTCGCAATCGGCGTCTGCCGAGGGCCCGCAAACGAGCACCAAGACCCTGGGTCACGCGTCCAAGCCTCTCGCTCTCGCCGGGCGGCCAGACGCCATCACCGGGACCGTCCGCGGATATCGACCACTCACGCATGTCTACATCCTGCGTCAGATCGAGCACGCTAGCTACCGTCTCGAGTCGCTCCGGATGTGCCGGTCTCTCGACACAGAACGCCGCACCGAACATTCACCAGCTCACTAGGGAGTTCGCGCCCAGACGGCTCGGGTACGCCTGGAACCCGTGGGAACCGCCCATAACGTGCACACATAACTGTGGCGCGACGCTGCCGATCGTAGATCTTGGCACTCCCTTGCTAGCTTCCCTGCACTGGTCAGGACTTTGCCGACTCCTCGTCCCTGATCTCCGAGACTGTGCCCGCGCGCAAAACTCCAACGTGCCTATGCTGCGTACGGCAAGGGTGTCACCGATGCCGCGATTGCACCGATAATCGCCAGATGGCCCAGGTCGATACGGACCGCTAAGCAGCGGTTTCGTCGCGTTTGCAACCGAGAAGTCGAAGATTCATACGGTGTGGAGGTGACATCGCTCGCTTGTCGACGTTCGCGCCTCTGATCGAGCGAAGGTCTTGGTAGCCGAGCCTGCATAATGCAGCCGCTATAGCGCGGCCCTGATCATTCTTTCCGCGACGCTGGCAATGTACCGACAATCGACAGACCACAAGTAGCCTCATCGACGACGATAGCCCGGCGCTCCCCAGACTTGGAACGGAGATAAGTGGGAACCGTCTGCGCCGCGGCGAACGATTACGAGCGCTCGTAGCGATCGTTACGTGTGCACCTTCTTCACCCCTGTGCCCGCTCCGATCGCCATTCCTGAAGAAGCGCTTTTTGTCAAGGAGTCTTCGGCGAAGCCGAAGTCCGCTTTTCCAGGAGGTTTCGAGGTTCGGACTGTGAACGGGGGCGCGCGACAACAAGGCCCCGCTGTTGCTAGGGGCGGTCAAGGCCGGGCGAAGCCCGCCCGAAGGGGGAAGCCTTGACAGATCCCGATTGTTCAGTTGTCGTCAGCCACCATCGAGACGGACCGCCGTCAGGCGGTCCTGGTTGCACGGTGGTGGCCAGACACAGCGGACCTCACCATTGCCCGTATTTGGGCGGGCAGGCCTTAGGTTCGGCTGCCGGCCATTCCTTCGTGTTCGGCACATGGTGTGTTTCGGCCACAGCCAGGCGGGCTCATTCAAATACTCGGCCTCGCCCGATGCTGGGGGGCCACGGCGATAGTCGAGCTCGCGCCCTGGCTGTGTCCGAACCTCTCAAGCCGCCGCCTCGGCCAGGCAACGGATCTCCCTGTCGCGAAGGCCGTAGTAGGCGAGGCAGAGAAGCTTTCGCGCTGCAGCGACGCGGGCGATCATCGCTCCCCGGCGCGCTGCCACGCGGGCGTAGGTGGGAGCTATCGGCGCTCCACCGTGGTAACAGGCAACGTCCTCGATGGCGGCCCAGCGCACGAGGTTGCTGCCCTGTTTGGTGATGTGGCCCCGAGTGACCTTGATGTCCGATTCGCGATGGGTGGGCGTGAGCCCGGCCCATGAGCAAAGGTGCCCGGCACTGTGGAACCGGGACACGTCGCCGATTTCGGCGACGAAGATCGACGCCATCACCGGCCCGACCCCACTGATTGCCTGCACCGCCCGGTAGCCGACATGGCCCCGAAGACGTCGGGCGACCGCGCGCTCGATCATGGTGAGCTCGCGCCCGCAGATCTCGAGGAGATCGCGCAACGAGGCGATCCGGATGGCATACGCGCCTTCGAAGGCCATCTCGTCGAGGAGCTTTTGACCTCCCGGGCCGAACATGTCAACGAGTGGTGGCAAGATGCCAAGTTTTGCCATGACGGCGTGCACCTGGGCCTTGGCCGAGATGCGCAGGGCGACGAGCTTGGCACGGTATCTGACGAGCTCTCGCAGCTCTCTAAGCTCCGGCGGCGCGATCCAGGCTTCGGGGAGATCGTTCCGGGAGAGTCGTCTCGCGAGCTCGGTGGCATCGAGCACGTCGTTCTTCACACGCCTTGAGTCCCAATGGAGACCGAGCGGATGGACAAGGTGCACGTGGGCTCCCTCGGCTTCTAACAGATCTGCCGCCCAGTACCAGCCCTACGTAGCCTCGAGTGCCACCTCGGGATCTTGGCCTGCGTTGGCCATCGCGAGTGCGAGCTGGAGCGGGTCGTTGACCACGCGCACGGTCTCGAGCACCTCACCGTCGTCGCTGATCCTCACGATCACCGAGCGTCGACGGTGCAGGTCGATTCCCACATACTGTCGTTGGTGTTCCACTGGAGTCTCCTTCCGTTTCCGGGTTGGTTTGGAGACCCCGAGTGTGCCTTGCACATTCGGTTCCCGGCGACGGGAGGAGCTCCGGCGGTTCGCCGGCGACTCGGCGGATCGAGCAACCACGACTGACCCCGTTTTGTTCGGCGGCCGTGCCCCGCACAACGGGGACCGGTCACGCAGAAGCGGCGCAGCGCTTCTTCATCAACTATGGCGCGGTGCCTGACGTCCAGGAACCGAGGAGGCGCCGTCAATATGTGCGCCGCTCACGCTGCGGGGGTTGGCGATGTAATCGCCCGCGGATGCCAGAGAAGGTTGGAGTCAGCCCACCGGTGTCTCGCCAGTGGCCCCCGACCATTGCCAGGTGTCGGTGTACTGCTGGAACTTTACGACCTTGCCGTCAGCGAGGTCCCAATGGTGGGTTACCTGCACATCGAGGTGCTTGCCCGTTGCCTGGACGACGCCTTTGTAGCGGCCCTCCATCACTACGGTTGACCCACAGTCGAGTAGCCGGCTGATCTCGATCCGGAAGGTGTCGCCAAAGGTCTCCCCGATCCGGGCGAAAACTCCCTGCACAACGGCATCCGGACCGACGAACGGCTTACCGGTCCAGAACGTGACGTGCTCAGCCTCGTTCCACTCGATCTCGGGATCCATCGCGGCGAGCACCTTAGGGACGTCGCCTTGGGCGAACGACCCGTAAAGCCCTTCGAGAAATGTGGCGTTGTCGCTCATGCTCGTCCCCCCGTCACTCGACCTCTCATCCGCCCCCTCGGCAGACGGCGCATCGTACGCCATATTTCCGGCTGACGCCGCCCCTAGCGGTGGAGGACCGTGCCCGCGGCGTCTATCGGTGCCGGAGTGGCACCAAAGCCCCGATCTGGTCGGCAGGTCCCTGTATTGACCTGCGATCCGTCCAGGTCGGGTCTAGAGCGCTCCTGGGACGGCCTATCCGGCCAATCAGGGCCAAGCGTAGACTCGCCAGTCGGAGATCGTCGATGTCGGCCCTCCGACGCGAACCCCCACCTCGCTCTCCCCCTACGATGAGCGACCTAACGTCTTATCTGGGTGGTCGCGCCACGGTCTTGGCGGGACCAGCGGCCATCCAGATCAGACGGATATTTCTTTCAGTGCCTCTTCGACGATCTGCGACCGGCGGCTTCGCGCCGCTTCAGCTCCCTCGGCGTCCGCAGGAGCTGGCCGAAGATCGCGACAGCCCGTATCCTTCGCGTGATGGCTGAGTTTCCACCCGATGAGGTGCTCTTCGACTTCGAGACACGTGAAATAGCGGGATGGGACCGCGCGACGGCTGACCGGCTGCTCATCGAGGAGCCCGTGCTGTACCGCAACCACCTCGCGATCGCGCGGTGGCTCCAACAGTGCGCCGATCGCGCGGAGGAAGACCACTCGGACCTCGGCGAGGATTTCTATGAAGGCCAGCAGGCCGTGTTCCGCCAGATCATGGCTCTCCTCCGCCAGGGCGATTTCGTTCCCGGCCGCGCCATATACGAGGAACCCAAGGCCGAGTAGCTAGGCCGCCCACTGCGATCGCCAGGCCGTTGAGCTGGTCGTTTCCCGTGTACTCAAGGTTGCAAACGCCCTCCGACGCGAACCCCCACCTCGCTCTCTCGCCACGGCGAGCGACATTTGGCCAGTCACGCCGGGAGTGACATAACGTCTCGTCTGGGTGGTCGCGCTAAGGGCTTAGTGGGACCAGGTGCCACCCAGATCGACGGTTAGGGTATGCCTGGAGCCCGTTGCCAAAAGGGCACTACCGCGAGCCGATCGACGGCTACGCTTGCGCACGAGATCGGCCGAATCGGCACCGGTTGAACCGATTTTCCGTCCGGCTCCGAGCCGATCCAGATCGACCTGCTCTGTGCGGCCAGGAATCCCTGAGGCCGGGTCGGTGACTGAGTGGTCACCGTTCTGGCACCGGGAGACGCGGAACGCGGCTAGGCGCGCCTGCCCACGGCCCACATCTCGTGCGACAGCCTCATGAACGCTTTCTCCCGTGCTTGTGCATCCATCGTGGCCCTAGCTACTTCGCCAGGAAAAA
>PMVZ01000157.1 GCA_003166375.1 Acidimicrobiaceae bacterium
CGACTCAGTCCGAGACGGTCACGGGAGCCGAGCGCTGAGCTCAACCGCAGATCGGCGCCTCCGCTGACGGCGATCAAGTGTGAACTCTCGCGACAAGAGAGAGCTCAGCCCTCTTCTCGCGTGTAGGGGATGCCGAGCGACGCCGGCGTCCCGACGCGACGGTTGGCCCAGCTCGTCGACGCTGCTGCCAGCGCGATGACCGTCATCAGGAACGGCAGCGCCGAATAGAACTCCGACGGGAGCACGGTGATCCCACGGGTCTGGAGCGTCGGTCCGAGGGCGGAGAAAACTCCGAACAGGTAAGCCCCGAGCACAAGCAGGTCGGGGCGCCAGAAGGCGAAGATGACCAGGGCGATTGCGATCCACCCGTCCCCGGCGGTGAGTCCGTCAGTCCAGATGGGGGCGAGTGCGAGTGTGAAGTACGCGCCCCCGAGGCCGGCGAGCGCTCCGCCGACGAGCGTGTGCGCGTAGCGGTAGGCGGTGACGTTGATCCCCATCGCGTCCGCAGCAGAAGGGTTCTCGCCCACGGCGCGCAGGTAAAGCCCTGGCCGGGTCCGGTACAGGTAGTAGAAGACGGCTATCACGAGCACCCAGGAGGCGTAGACGAAGGCGTCCTGGTTGAAGATGAGCGGCCCGACGATGGGCAGGTTCTGCAGGCCGAACAGGTCTATCCCGTTGAACTGGTGGTGCCCGGCCACGCCACCGATGTTCCAGACTTGACCGAGGTAGGAGGACAGGCCGATTAGCCCGGCAAAGATCGTGATGGCAAGGCCCGAGACGATCTGGTTCACACGGATCGTGATCGACAAGAACGCATGGATGAGGGCCATTGCGGCACCGGCCACCATGGAGGCGAGGACGGCCAGCAGCAGTACGACCGCGGTCGACCCATGCATCTTCTGCGAAACACAGAACGCGCTCACCGCCCCCATGAGCATCATTCCTTCGACACCGAGGTTGAGAACCCCGGAGCGCTCCGCGAGCAGCTCGCCCAGGCCGGCGAGTACGAGCGGCGTGCCGAACGCGATCGCCGACACGAACACGGCAAGGACGATGTTCGAGTTCATGAGGACGCCCCGGTCCCGACGGCGGCCGGCGCAACAGCGCGGTGTCGCAGGCCGATGCGGTAACGGGCGAGGATCTCGCCCCCAAGGACGGTGAAGAGGATGATCCCTTCCATGGTGCCGACGAGGCCGGTTGGGAACGAGGGACCCTCGAGGGCGAAGCCGGCATTCGTGAGCCCGCCGATCAGCAGCGACACCAGCACGACGGCGAGGGGGTTGTAGAGAGCGAGGGCCGCGACGACGATGCCCGTATAGCCGTATTGCGCCTGTTCGAGCCCGCGGGGATCGAGAACGTGGCCGAAGTCGCCGATCTGGCTGGAACCGGCGATACCGGCGATCCCACCGGATATCGCCATCACCGAGACGATCTTCCGCTTGGTACGGATGCCGGAGTAGTTGGCCGCCTGTGGCGAATCGCCCATGACCCGCATCTCGAATCCGTAGCGGGTCGAGCGAATGAGAACGAGCAGGCCGACGGCCAGGCCGACTCCGAGAATGAAGCCCATGGGAAGTGTGAACGTCCCGATGGTGATCCCCGGCCAGGCTGCATTGGCCACCAACGTCTTGCCGGTCGGGAACACCGACGCCCCCGGTGTCGTGAGGTCCCGCCAGTACGAGCTGCTGTCGTAGATCAGGTAGTACATGAAAAAGCCGGCGACGTAGTTGAGCATCAGCGAGGTGAGGATCTCGTTGGTTCGCAGATACGCACGCAGGAGGGCCGGAATGGTTGCCCACAGCATCCCGGCAAAGGCACCGCCGAGAACCATCGCGATGATGAGAAGCGGGCGGGGCCAGTCGCCGAGCACGAGGCCAGTCGCCGAGGCCCCGACGGCACCCATGTACAGCTGGCCCTCACCACCGATGTTCCAGGTCCGCATCCTGAACGCGAAGGCGGCACACAGGCCGGTGAAAAGCATCGGCGTGGCATAGACGAAGGTGGCCGTGAGGGCACCGTCGGCGGTGACCGAGGCCGAGTACATCTGGTGGTAGGTCGAGAACGGGTTGTGACCGGTGGCCGCAAGCAGGATGCCCACGATGATGGCCGCCAGCAGGATGGACACGAGCGGCACGGCGAGCTTGAGCCACTTGGGCGTGTCAAGCCGGCGCTCGACGCGCAGAGGGCCGGTCATGCCGCGCCAGCCATCATCAGGCCGATCTGTTGTCGGTTGGCGCCGGCGGCCGGAAGTATCCCTACTACCCTGCCGTTGTAGAACACGGCGACGCGGTCCGAGAGCTCGAGGATCTCGTCGAGATCCTCGCTCACCATGAGGACGGCGACGCCGCGCTGAGCAGTCTCGGCGAGGACTCGGCGCACGTACTGGGTGGCGCCGACGTCGAGGCCCCGCGTCGGTGAAGCCGCCACGAGCACGCGTGGCTCCGAGGACAGCTCACGAGCGAGGAGGACCTTCTGGATGTTGCCGCCCGAGAGCTGTCGTATCAGTGTGCGGGGTCCCGGTGCTCGGACATCGAAACGCTTGATCATCTCCCTCGCGTTGGCATTCGCCTTACGACCCGAGAGCACCGGGCCGGAGCGCATCGTCTTGCCCCGGTAGGACTTCAACATCAGGTTGTCTGCGATCGAGAGGTTGGGCGAGATGCCAGTGCCCATCCTGTCTTCGGGCACATAGGCGATCCCAAGATCGATGGCCGCACGGGGATCGCCCACTGAAAGCCGCGTGCCACCGATGGTTATCTTCCCTTCGGTGGTAGCTCGAAGCCCGGTGATGACCTCCGCCAGCTCGCGTTGGCCGTTGCCTGCGACGCCGGCGATTCCGAGGATCTCCCCCGAGCACACCGAGAGCGTGACGTCCTTCAAGGCCTCGGTGCCGAGGTCGCCGCGCGCAGAAACTCCCTCCAGCTCGAGAACGACCGGACCAGGTTCCTCCGCGAGCTTGGCGGTCGCCTCGAGGGAGACCTCGCGGCCGACCATCAAGCCCGCAAGATGGTCGGCGTCGGTGCCCGCTGTCGGGACGGTGGTGATCGAGCGGCCCTGACGTAGGATCGTCACGCGGTCGGCGACCGCGAGGACCTCGGGCAGCTTGTGGGAGATGAAGATCACGGTCCGGCCGGCGGCAGCCATGTCTCGCACGCTGGAGAAGAGCTGCTCGGTCTCCTGCGGGGTGAGCACGGTGGTCGGCTCGTCGAGAATGAGGATCTTGGCGCCGCGGTAGAGGGCTTTCAGGATCTCGACCCGCTGGCGCTCGCCGAGCGACAGCTGCCAGATTCTCGCACTTGGATCGACCGGCATTTGGAAGCGATCAGCCGCCTCGGCGACCGCCTTCTCGACTGTCCGCGGAGAAAAGCGCAGCCGTCGCGGCTTGGACCACCCGAGCACCACGTTCTCCGCCACGGTCATGCTTTCGACTAGACGGAGGTGCTGGTGGACCATGAAGATGCCGGCATCCTGGGCGTCCCTCGGGGAGTGGAACCTCACGGCGCGGCCGGAGATGAACAGCCTCCCCTCGTCGGGGCGGTAGAGACCCATCAAGAGATTGCACAGCGTGGTCTTGCCGGCCCCGTTCTCACCGAGCAGCGCGTGCACCTCCCCTTCGGCGGCCTCGAACGACACGTGGTCGTTCGCGACGACACCGGGAAAGCGCTTCGTCATGTCGATGGCCTTCACCGCCAATGCCCCCGGCACCGCGCCGGGGCCATTGGCGGAGGGGCTTGACGCCGGGGTCGGACCTGCGGCAGGAGCCGCTTGGCCGCCCCCAGCGTCGAGCACGGAGTCGGTCATGGAGCCCGTTAGCCCTTCGGGTTGCCGATCACGCCCTTTACGAACCAGCTCAGCGAGTACTTCTGCATCACTGTGAGGGTTACGCCGGCCTTCACGCCCACAGTCCCGTTCTGCTCGGTTATCGGTCCGGTGAACGGGTCAAATGTGCCCTTGATGATGGCATTCTCCTTGGCGAGAATCGCCTTGCGAGTGGCTGCAGTGACCGACGGGCCGAATGGGGCCATGATCACGAAGTGGTCGGCGAGGCTGCCGTACCAGAAGTGGCTCTTCCAGGTACCGTTCATGGCCGCCTTGACTTCCATGATGTAGTAAGGGCCCCAGTTGTAGGTGGTCGCGGTCAGCCAGGCCTTGGGGGCGAAGCTCTCCTGGTTGGAGTCGTACCCCGTCCACTTCAGGCCGTGGGCTTCTGCCACCTGGCCGGTCGTCGGGCTGTCCTGGCCGTCGGCGAGCACGTCCACACCGGCGGCGACGAGGGCCTGGGCAGCGGTCCGCTCGGTCGCCGGAGCGAACCAGGTGTTGGTCCAGACGACTTTCACGGTCGCTCCCGGGTGCGTCAGCTGGGCGCCCATCGTGAACGCGTCGATCTCCCTGATGCACTCAGGGATCGGATAGGGAGCGACGAA
>PMVZ01000385.1 GCA_003166375.1 Acidimicrobiaceae bacterium
TTCGCGACCGTCGACCTGCCCGTTATCCAGGAGTACCAGATCCGCGTCCAAGGAGCGGCCACCTATCGCTGGGAAGACTTTGACGACGCCATCGAGATCATCGGCGGCAATGACTTCGACGCCGAACGGTTCATCACCGCCACCTTCCCGCTTCCCAGGGCGGCGGAGGCCTTCGCCGCCATCGCGGCCGGCGGCGAAGTCAAGATCCTCGTCGTAGCCGACAGAGGCAACCACTGATACCGGCAAAGACTGTCTTGGTCATTCCACGGTCCTGCTCGTAAAAGGAGGCAAATGTACGCTCCGCCTGGGCAGGCCGGTCTCCGGTCTGTCCGGTTACCCGTCGTCCTGGGATTCCCCAGATCACGGGACAGGGTTGCTTGAGAGGAATCGCGTCNNGAGTTCGGTGAGGAACGTCTCGAGTTCGCTCAGGTCCACCGCTTCTGGAACGGAGCCATAAGGGTCGGCGGCCATATCCATTGGGACGTGCTCGGCCTTTATCGTGGAATTCTCGACGGCATCCGCACCGCAGGTCGCATGGGACGCCTGGACTCGATAGGGATCGACTCTTGGGGGGTCGACTACGGCCTGCTCGACGCCGATGGAACACTGCTCGGCAATCCGGTCCACTACCGTGACGACCGGACTCGCGCCATCGTCGACCCCGTCGTTAAGAGCGTCGGAGCCTTTGAGCTCTATCGCCGGTCGGGCATAGCGGTCGTACCGTTCAACACGATCTTCCAGCTTGTCGCCGGTCGCGACGACGCCCTGTTCAGTTTGGCGCGAACCTTGCTCCTCGTTCCGGATCTGCTCGGGTATTGGCTNNCCGAGGTGCTCGCTGAGACGGGCCTCGACTACGAGGTCCCCTTCACAGCAGTCGGCTCGCACGACACGGCATCGGCGGTCATGGCTGTTCCAGCCGTCGACCCCCACTTCGCGTTCATCTCCTCCGGGACTTGGTCTCTTGTCGGCGTTGAGCTGGACCGGCCGGTCCTGAGTGAGGAGAGCCGCTCCGCACAATTCACCAACGAACGAGGCGTCGACGGCTCGTTCCTCTATCACCGCAATGTGATGGGGCTCTGGCTGCTCCAAGAGTCGATGCGGACCTGGGAGCGTCTGAGCAAGACCTTCTCCCTCGAGGAACTGGTTGCCCAGGCCGCCACCGAGTCGCCTCTTCGCAGCGTCTTCGACCCCGACGATCCCGTGTTCTTCCCGCCGGGCGATATTCCTGCTCGAATCGCGCAGGCACTACGCGATCTGGGTGAGCCGGCTGCCGAAACACCGCCACAGGTAACTCGTGCGATCCTCGACAGCCTGGCCCTCGCCTACCGGCGAACCCTGCGCCTGGCTTCCGATCTGTCGGGAAAGCGCGTCGATACCATCCACGTCGTCGGCGGCGGCGTGCACAATGCCCTGCTCTGCCAACTCACGTCCGACGCATGCGGGCTGCCGGTAGTGGCAGGCCCGGACGAAGCTGCAGCGATAGGAAATGCTTTGGTACAGGCCCAGGCGCTCGGCACGGTGGGAGGCGGTCGGTGGGCTGCCCGCGCGAGCATCGCCGACCGGATGCAACTGTGCGTCTACCACCCGTCCGAAGGTGAGGCTCAACGGTGGGAGGCGGCAGAGGCCCGCCTCATCGGGACTTGAGGCAGTCAGCTCAGATCAAAAGACCCATACCTCTTCGCCGATCGGCGCGATGTTGTCAGCCCAAATCCAGTTGATCGCTTCGTTGCTCACGCGGACACAACCGTGTGATACGGGATACGGCGGCACATATGAGTCCCCGTGGACCGCGATCCCGGCTTCAGTGAAGAACCTCGGCCGCCACAGCGCGCCGAGCGAGTCGACGTCCAGCCCGTTGATCACGCCGAAGATATGGAACACGCCCGTTGGCGTGATGGCCACCGACGTCACGCCCTTGTCCGTGTAGGTGTAGCCGCCACCTGTCGAGGTGTTGAGCGTATAGGCGAGCTTGCCCCCCTGGATCACCATGAGAAGGTCGTCCTGGAGATCCACCTCGATCAAGTTGCCGGCCGCCGGCCGCGGCCTGGGGACGATCCCGATTGCCAGAGCGAACACCGTCCGAGTTCCGACCACACCGTCACGGGTAAGGCCGGCGGCCTTCTGGAGTGCATACACGGCCTGCTGAGTCGAGTCGCCGAAGACGCCGTTCGGCGGTCCAAGCCAGTAGCCGAGGTCGCTGAGGCGCTGCTGGAGCCTCCGGACCGAAGAACCGGAATCGCCGAATTGCAAGCCGGGCTGCACAGCGGTGTTGGTCGTCCAGATCGGCTTCTTGGCCGGTGAGTAGATGATCGCGTCACCGTCGTTCTGGAGACTGAGGTAATAGCCGTTGCTGCGGACGCCCCCGCCGGTCTTCGAGCTCCAGAGAACCTGGAGACCCTGATACAGAACGAGGTTGCCGTCGTTCTGCATTATGAGGTGGTCCGGGGCATCGCCTCTTGTGCCCGAGTTCCAGATGGGTTGGCTCTCCCAGTAGAGCACGAGGTTCCCGTCGGACTGCAAGGCGAGCCGGTACCGGCCGCTTGCGGAGACGAGCGCGGAGCCGTCCAAGAGGATCTCTCCCGCCTGGAGGCGGGACGCGTCAGTGGTGACCTGCGTCGTGTGGGCACCGAGGGCGTGGTGGAACGTCGTGGCACCACTGGCCGCAGGCACAGCGAGCACGGCGAGTGCTATGGCGCCGAGGGTCAGAACTCGAAACAAAGTCCGCTGCCTGGGCACTTCTCCCCGCTCCGTTCGCTTCTTGATCATGGAACCAGCGCGCACAAGACCCTCCGGACGGTCGAGATCCCTCACCGACACGCGCGCCAGTGCGCACGCGTTCATGAGATCGTAAACCGTTCCGAGCCGGTTCGTGTCACCGCCGCGTTGAATCATCCGAAAGGTCCGCGTAACCGCGTTCCCGGACAACTTGACATGAGTCAATAGGCCGCGCCGACCCATGAAGGACTGGGTCGCCTGCGGCAGGCGTCAGCGGACCGTTGGCGGGACATCACAGCAGTGAGCGTCGGCTGAGACCTGGGCGTCAGGACCAAGCGCCAGGATGAGCTCGAGCTCTAGTTCGTCGTGAAGCTCGATACCGTTCTCAGCGACGAGTGGGATCGACGGCTTGAGCATTCTGGCCCGGTCGACGGCGCCCCGGTGAACAGCAATGATCCGAAATCCCCGCCGCTCGTAGAACCTGATCGCGCGCAGATTGTCGTTCGTCGTGATCAGCCAGACGCGTGTAGCACCAGCGTCCCGTGCGACCTGGGTTGCGCGGGCCAAGAGCGCGGCGCCGATGCCCGAGCGAGCCCTCAGCGCGTCGATTGTGACTACTTCGAGTCCCTCCCGATCGACCCGATAGGTCAGCAACCCGACTCGCTCGGGCCTGTCCAAGCTCGAGTCCACTGCGACGAACGCCTCGAGCGCGGCGGCGTCACACGGGCGGTCCCGTGTGATGATCGTGGTCGAGCCCCACTGCTCCACTAGCGCGCCCACGATCCAATCGCGATCGGCTGCGACAGCCGGCCGGACCATCATGACGCCACGATGCCACAGTTGCCGCAAAACAAGTCCCACTGAAGGGGGCATCGCGCGCCCTGCGACTCTGGGCTACCAGGCCGGGGCTGATCCTCCGCTCAATCATGACTTGACCAGTCAAGTATTGCCTACTAGCCTCCGGTTGCCAGAGCGCGGTCATCGGACCCGTCAAGACGCATCTAGAGAAGAGGGGGACCGCGGAGATGGCCGACTGGGGTTTCGAGACCCGCCAAATCCACGCCGGAGCCGTAGCCGACCCGACCACCGGGGCTCGCGCGGTGCCGATCTACCAGACAACGAGCTATGTCTTCCGGGACACGGCGCACGCCGCCGCGCTCTTCGGGCTCTCCGAGCTCGGCAACATCTACACGCGCATCATGAACCCGACACAGGCGGTCTTCGAGGACCGGATGGCCGCGCTCGACGGTGGCGTCGGCGCGCTCGCAGTAGCGAGCGGCCAGGCCGCCGAGACGATCGCGCTGCTCAACCTGGCCGAGAACGGCGGGCACATCGTCTCATCGGCCTCGCTCTACGGTGGCACCTACAACCTGCTCCACTACACCTTTCCGAAGCTGGGAGTCGAGGTCAGCTTCGTTGACGATCCCGACAACCTGGACGCATGGCGCGACGCGGTCCGGCCCAACACCAAGGCGTTCTACGCCGAGACCATCGGCAACCCGAAGGGGGACGTGCTCGACTTCGAGGCTGTCTCGGCGGTCGCCCACGAACACGGCATCCCGCTCGTGGTCGACAACACGGTGGCCACGCCCTATCTGTGCCAGCCCTTCCTCCATGGAGCCGACATCGCCGTGTACTCGGCGACGAAGTTCATCGGCGGCCATGGCACCTCCATCGGCGGTGTCATCGTCGACGGTGGGAAGTTCGACTATGCGAAAAGTGGTCGCTTCCCCAACTTCACCGAGCCCGACCCGAGCTACCACGGGGTCGTCTTCTCGGAGTTGCCCGAACCGCTCCGCCCCGCTCAGTACATCCTGAAGGCGCGCCTGCAGTACCTGCGCGATGTCGGCGCGGCCATCGCGCCGCTGAACTCGTTCCTCTTCCTCCAGGGTCTCGAGACGCTCAGCGTCCGGATGGACCGCCACGTCGCCAACGCCCTTGCAGTGGCCAAGTGGCTCGAGGCGCGTGACGAAGTCGAGTGGGTGAGCTACCCCGGGCTCGCCTCGAGCGCCTGGCATGCACGCCAGCTGCGCTTCCTCCCGAGGGGCGGCGGCGCGATCCTCACCTTCGGCATCAAGGGCGGCAAGGAGGCGGGCAGCCGCTTCATCGAAGGGCTCGAGCTGTTCAGCCATCTCGCGAATGTCGGCGACGTCCGTAGCCTGGCGATTCACCCGGCGACGACCACTCATTCACAGCTGACCGACGAAGAGCAAGCAAGCACCGGCGTCACCCCCGACCTGATCCGGCTGTGCATCGGGCTCGAGACCCTCGCCGACATCCTGGCGGATCTGGACTCTGGCTTCCGAGCAGCCAAGGGAGCCTGAGCTGGGCACTGTCATGATCGACGCCCCGGTCACCGGGGCCTGGCGGCCGGGAGACGATCCCGGCCGGCGGAAATTCGCGTCGCTGTTCAGTGGCGGGCACGATCAATCCAGCGGCCTTGGCCTGGAAGCCGGCGGCCACTTGAGCGTAGTCACGGTTGCTTACGAGACCTGGGGCAAGTTGAACGCGGACGCCTCGAACGCGGTCCTAGTCCTGCACGCCTTGAGCGGCGACTCACATGTCAGCGGACCGGTCGAACCTGGGCATCCGAGCCCAGGGTGGTGGGGTCCCCTCGTCGGCCCGGGTGCGGCGATCGACACGAACCGCTACTTCGTCGTCTGCCCCAACGTCCTCGGAGGCTGTCAGGGAACCACCGGTCCGAGCTCCTGGGCGGCGGACGGGAGGCCGTACGGATCCCGTTTTCCTGTCGTGACCGTGAAGGATCAGGTCACCGTCGAGCGCGCGCTCGCGTCTGAGCTCGGCATAGACACCTGGTACGCCGTGGCCGGTGGCTCCATGGGTGGGATGCGCGCCATCCAGTGGGCCGTGGACTTTCCCGCCAACGTCGAACGGGCGATCGTGGTGGCCACGGGCGCAGCCGCGAGCGCCGAGCAGATCGCCCTCTGCTGGCTGCAGAACCAGGCGATCCGCCTCGACCCGGACTTCCGGGACGGCGACTACTACGACGCGGAGCGCGGGCCTGCGGTCGGCTTGGCGATCGCCCGCGGGATCGGCCATTTGAGTTACCGCAGTGAGGTGGAGCTGCAACGCCGCTTTGGCAACAACTCCCAGGATCACGAGACGCCCCTTAGCAAAGGACGTTACGCGGTCGAGTCGTACCTAGCGCACCATGGCGAGAAGATGATCCGCCGTTTCGACGCCAACAGCTACCTCGTCCTGAGCGAGGCAATGAATCATNNAGGTCACCATCGCCGGGATCTCCTCAGACCGCCTCTACCCTCTGCGGCTGCAATGGGAGCTGGCAGACCTGCTCGGAGGTGCGGACGATGTTCAGGTCATCGACTCGATCGTCGGCCACGACGCGTTTCTCGTGGAGCACCAGGCAATGGGAGAGGTGATCCGAGAGGCGCTCGGCTCATAGGGCCTGGGTCGGGGGGCGCCAGTCGCAGGCCGAAGCGCTGTCATTCGCCTTTGAGATCCCGGTGAGCAAAGGCGGTCCCGCCGAGGACCGCAGCCACCGCGCCGATAGCGACGAGGACTCCTCCGGTTGTCCAGTCGGGGCTCACCGCGGGGGCGGCCGCCATCTGGTGGAACAACGAGGCGTCGAGCACCCAGTGGTTCAGGCCCACGACCCCGCCCATGAGCTCGACCAGGAACGACCAAACGACGACACAGTAAGTGGCGACAGTCGAGGCCCGTGGCCAGACTCCGAGCACGAAGGTTCCGATGCCGAGAATGCACACGGCCGGGGGAACGACGTTCAACCCTGCGTCGAGAACACTCGCAAAGCTCACCCCGGTGTGTTGGCTGGCCGCGCCGAGCCAGGTGAAGACGCCGGCCAACAAGCCGCCCACGACAAGGACGATGGTCGCGATCAAGAGCCTCCCGGCAAGCCACGACGAGCGGGAGACCGGTCGGACGAGGAAGTGGTCGAGCCGTCCCCCCGCCTCCTCACTCCGAGCAGCACTGATCTGGCCGGCTGCCACAAGCGCCAGGATCACAGCCATCATCAGGAATGCCACACCGAGATACGCGTAAGCGCCGATCGCTCCGAGGCGTGAGAGCGCCCGCGTCATACTCGCCGAGCTCGAGAGCGCACTCCCTCCCGACCTGGCGACGAGGCCGAGTATCAGCCCGTAAGCGGCAATCCCCACACCCCAGCCGACGAGGGTCGAGCGCATGAGGCGGATGTTCAACCTCGCCGGTCCGGAACAGAGCCGCGTGTGGGGAACCGAGCCCGAACGATCAGGGAACGTGCTTCCTCCGAGGTCGCGCTCTCCCGCCAAGCGAATTGTGAACAAGCTCAGCACGCCAATGAGACCGGCGATCGGCAGGAGGGCAAATGGACGGGGTGCAGTCAGTGGCTGGAGCTGCTCGATCCATCCGAGCGGTGAGACCCATCGCAGCCAGTCGAGGCCGGTGCCGGAATCGGCCACCATGCGTAGCGCGTAGCTCACACCGAGAGCAGCGCCGGCGTAGGCGGACGCTTGACGGCGCGTGGCCGCCAATTGGCTGGTGAGCGCTCCGACTGCGAGAAACATCGCCGCTGCCGCGACGACCGCGACGGCCAGGAACAGCGCGCCGCTGACACTGAAGTCGACCTTCGACGAACGGCCGACCACGACCGTGATGACGGCAGTGACGACCCACAGCGCCGCGACGCCACACCCCAAACCCGCCAGTGCCTGGGCGGCGGCGGCCCTGCGGGTGGTCTGGCCGGCAAGCAGCAGTTCCCAGCGCCCGGCGTCCTCCTCGCCACGCAAGAGCCTGGTCCCGGTGAGCAATCCCCACACGGCGCCGACGACGGCCAGCACGGCGAGGCACTTCCACACCGTGAAGCCGGCGACGGTCTGGAGCTCGTGCGCGGGACCGACCAGGGCGCTTATTCCCGCATTCGTCCCGAACTCCTTAGCCATGCCAGCTCGCTGCGAGACGGTCTTGTAGCTCGAGGCGTAGGCAAGTGCCTGAGTCGCCAAGTAGGCACCAAACACGTACCCCCACAGCACTCCGGAACGGACGGCTTTGTGGGCCGTCTGTCGCGCGACCACCGTGGCGGGCCACCGGCCCTCCGATGCCGGACGCCCGACGGCCAGTTCAGCTTGCATGAGCTGGCGTGTCGGCGCTCTCGCTGCTTGCGCCGTACTGGGCGAGGAAGAGCTCCTCGAGTGACGGTTCCCGGCTCAACAACTCCTGCACGCCCGAAGCTGCCAACACCTTCAGGAGAGGCTCGATCGTTCCTCGGACGTGGCATCGCACAAAATGGCCTACAACCTCGACAGAGGACACGCCGGGGACCCCAGTGATGTCTGGGACAGGACCCTCGAAGGTCGCCTCGATCGTGAGAGCCGAGAGGTGGCGCATCTCCGCCAGCGTCCCCATCTCCACCAGCAGGCCTTCGCGCAGGATCCCGATCCGGTCGCACAGCACCTCGACCTCGCTCAGGATGTGCGAAGACAAAAAGATCGTCTGGCCTCGCTCGCGCGCCTCGTGGACGCAGTGACGAAACGCCTGTTCCATCAGCGGGTCGAGGCCGCTCGTCGGCTCGTCCAGGACGAGGAGCTCGGGTCGGGTCATCAGGGCGGCAATGAGGATCAGTTTCTGACGATTGCCCTTGGAGCAGGCCCGGACCTTCTTGGAGGGGTCGAGATCGAAGCGCCCGATCAGCTCGTCCCGGTAGGTATCGTCCACTCTGCCCTGCACGCGACCGAGCAGGTGGAGGGTCTCGGCGCCGGTGAGCGACGGCCACAGGCTCGCCTCGCCCGCCACATAAGCCAGGCGCCGGTGGGCTTCGACGACCTGGCGCTGACAGTCGAGCCCGAAGATCTCGGCACGTCCGGCCGACGGCCGGATCAACCCGAGCAGAAGGCGAATCGTGGTTGTCTTGCCCGCCCCGTTGGGACCTAGGTAGCCCACGACCTCACCTTCGGCGACCTCGAGATCGAGATCCTCGATCGCGTGGACGCTGCCGTAGCGCTTGGATAGCCCCTCGGTTCGAATGGCCAGCACTCCCATCGGCGCGACCTCCTGGTCGTCACACAACTTAGGGCTCCACAGTGCAGCCCGATGGCTGCTTGCCCTGCCTGAACGGAGAGCGCCACTGTCGGCTCGGCTCGTCCGAAAGCGACGTCCGGTACGCTCGGCGCCGTGATCGACCTGCACCTGCACTCGACCTGCTCGGACGGGTCAGAGACTCCCGAGAGAGTCGTGGAGCTCGCTGTGGCCGCAGGTTGCACTGCGATAGCGCTCACCGACCACGACGGGCTCGCTGGCGCGGTCCAAGCTGAGGCCCGCGCCGAGAGCCTCGGCATCGGGTTCGTGCCGGGCTGCGAGGTCTCATGCGCGTTCTCACCCGGGACGATGCACGCACTCGCCTACTTCGTCGAGCCCGGCGAAGGGCCACTGCAATCCGAGCTCGAGCGGCTCCGGCGGGACCGGTCGAACCGAAACGAGCTGCTCTTGCAGCGACTCAAGGATCTCGGGTTGCCGGTCACCCTCGACGAGGTCGAAGCGGCTGCTGGGAGCTCGGTCATCGGCAGGCCACATTTCGCATCCGTCCTCGTGGCCAACGGTGCCGCGGCNNGTGACGGTGCTTGCCCATCCGCTGACGCTCGGCCTCGACGCGCCGGGGCTCGACCAAGTCCTCGAGGAGCTCTCCGCCGCCGGGCTCGGCGGGATGGAGTGCTATTACGGCCGCTATTCGCCCGAGGAACGCGCCGGGCTCGCTGAGATGGCGAAACGACACGACCTCGTCGCGACGGGGGGTTCCGACTTCCACGGGACCTTCAAGCCCGACCTTCTGATCGGCACGGGGACGGGTGACCTCGACGTGCCGGACACGGTGCTCAGCGAGCTCCTCGCCCGCAAACCCCCCCGCCCGTAGTGATCGACGCGTCCCAGGTCTTCATGGCCCATGCCGATGCATGGCAGGCGCAGGGCCGACTGCGGGAACCGTATGGCGGTGGCGCGGCAGAGCTCGCCGGATGGAAGTTGATGGCGAGCGGTCTTGGCTACACGCATCTGAACGCCGCGTGCTTGACCAACCCGGCCCTCGCGGACTTTGCCGAAGTGCGGGAGTGGTACCGCTCCCGCAACCTTGCCTGGGGCACCTTGGTGCCGTCCGGCTCAGCTTGGCCGCACGGGCGACTGGTGGCGACACAACGGCTCATGGCCTTGGAAGCCTCAGCGTTCTCGAAGACAACGGTGCCCTCGGGGTGTGTCCTTCGGAGAGCCGGTGCCGGTCACCCCTTCTCAGCCACGACCTCAAGCGTCTCCAGGATCGCTCGTGCCAGCTCCCGTGCCGAGGCCGGGTCGAGCTCCACTGCGACCCTGGAACAGGCGCCATCGCCGAGGTTGAGAAAGTCGATGTTCAGGCTGTGCTCGGCGGGATAGTGCGCCGGATGGTCGAAGTAGACCGTGGCGCTGGAAAGCGAGAACCAGCCGTCAGGTCCCTTGCCCGACCCGCTGACGGCCAGCTTCTCGGTCTGGTACGTGCACACGGCCGGCTCCTCTCGCTCGCCTCAGGAAGCCAGGTATCGGCCGAAGAACTCCCAGATCCGTTGCCAGCCGTCCTTGGCAGCCTCGGGCCGGTAGCTCGGACGATCGGCCGAGAAGAAGGCGTGGCCAGCTCCTTCATAAGAGTGGAACTCATAAGCCTTGCCTGCCTGTTTCAAGGCCTCTTCCAGTTCGGCTACGTGCTGCGGTGACGGGTACTGGTCGTCGGCACCGAACAGGCCGAGCAGCGGACAGGAGAGATCCTCGGTCATATGAACGATCGGGCCGACCTTGAGCGGCATCCCTTCAGGCGGGGTTCCGACGACGAAGGCGCCATAGCAGTCCACCGCGGCGTCGAGCGGAAGGCTGCACGCGGCCAGAAAGGACTGCCGGCCACCTGAGCAGTAGCCGATCGTGGCAACGCGACCGTTCGAGGACCCGAGCGACTTGAGAAAGCGGGCAGCGCCTTGAACGTCGCCGACAAGCCGATCGTCGGGCACTCCTCCGAGCGCCCGGACGACAGCCGCAGCGTCGTCTGGGGAGGCTCCCGGGGCCTCCCGGCTGTAGAGGTTCGGGCATACGGCCAGATAGCCATGGGCCGCGAACTTCCGTGTGATCTCCTTCATTCCTTCGTCGTAGCCGGGCATGTGGTGGATCACCACGACACTGCCCAAACGTCCCTCGTCCAACGGTTGCGCGAGGTAGGCCTCGATCTCGTCGCCGCCGTGGCCCGTGAAGCGGACGGTCTCCGCCCGCAGCGAGTCCGTCATGTCCGTGCCTTCCTCCCACTTTGTCGTCGATTGAACATCTGGCTCATGATCACTCTTGGGCGCGGGACGGGGCCCCGGGAATCAGGAGAGCTGGTAATCGAGGTGGAACTGGTGCGCGCCGTCGTGCGCGATCTCGATCCTGGCCTCGCCGGAGATCCGGGCGAGATCTTCGGTCCCCGAGCCCGGGACGACCGGCCATCTGGCCCATTGGCTCTCGCCTGCCATCGTCCCCACGTGCAAGACCGCGAAGCTCCCCGCCCGGCCGTGCACGGATCCCGATATCCGTTCCACTGCCACATAGCCCGCGCCTCCGTTCTCGGCGCGAACCGACAACATCTCCACGGTGCTGTGAGCCTCGATGTCACCCCGGAACGTCTTGTCAATCCGGATACGGGCGTACTGGACACCGGGATCCTCCACGTAAGGGGGCTCTTCGTCGAACGAGTCGAGCACAAAGGAGGACACCGCTATAGGCATACCGGAGACGCTACCAAGTCACGAAGATTCGGCTGCTCGGCAGTACCACTTCTCACCGTCGCCGCCCTGCCCGTCAGATCGAGAAGTCCTCCCCCGACCACACTCCGGCTTCGGACGGACGGACATCGGGGCGGTGCGCGTGGCCCTCCACCACCATCTCCAGCTCGTCGACGCGCGCTAACAGCGAGTGCAGGCTGACACCGAGGAGGTCCGGCATGAACGCGGACTCGAGGTCCGGACGATCCGTGGCCAGGTGCGGCCGACTACGGGCGATGATCTGACCAGGCACACCGACCACCACCGAGTTGGGAGGCACCGACTTGACGACCACGGCGTTGGCACCGATCCGGCTGTCGTCACCAATGGTGATCGCGCCAAGGACCTTGGCCCCGGCGCCGATCGTGACCCGGTTTCCCACGGTCGGGTGACGCTTCACCCGGTCGAGGCTCGTGCCGCCGAGGGTGACACCTTGATAGATGGTCACGTCGTCACCAACTTCGGCAGTCTCACCGATGACCACGCCGGTGGCGTGGTCGATGAACACGCCCTGGCCGAGCACCGCAGCCGGATGGATGTCGACCCCTGTGAGCAGGCGCGCCAGGCTCGAGCACACCCGCGCGAGGAACTTCAAGTCCTTGTGCCACAGCAAGTGGCACACGCGGTGGCTCCAGACGGCGTGCACGCCCGAATAGCAGATTGCGATCTCGAACGACGACCGCGCCGCCGGGTCGCGGTCGCGTGCCGAACGGAGATCGCGTCGCAGGGTCGCTAGCACGGTCAGTCGCTCAGGCCTTCGAACAGAGCCGTGGAGAGGTAGCGCTCGCCGAACGACGGGATGATCACGACGATCAACTTGCCGGAGTTCTCGGGGCGCGCCGCCACCTGCAAAGCGGCCCAGATCGCCGCACCTGAGGAGATGCCAACGAGCAGGCCCTCCTCGCGGGCCGCCCGGCGGGCATAGTCGAACGCATCGGCGTTCTCGACGGTGATGATCTCGTCGATGACGCCGGTGTCGAGGATCGCCGGGACGAAGCCCGCGCCGATGCCCTGGATCGGATGAGGCCCCTTCTGGCCGCCCGAGAGGACCGGCGAGGCCGCCGGCTCGACCGCCACGAGTTTCACGGAGGGCTTTCGCGCCTTGAGCACCTGGCCGACGCCCGTTATGGTGCCCCCGGTGCCGACCCCGGAGACGACGATGTCCACCTCGCCATCGGTGTCGTTCCAGATCTCCTCCGCGGTGGTGGCACGGTGGATCGCCGGGTTGGCCGGGTTCTCGAACTGTTGAGGGACGAAGTACCGCAAGTCGTTCTTGGCGAGCTCCTCGGCCTTGGCGATGGCACCTGGCATGCCTTCGGGCCCCGGCGTCAAGATGAGCTCGGCCCCGTAGGCCCTGAGCAACGCCCGCCGCTCCTTGGACATGGTCTCGGGCATCGTGAACGTGCACTTGTAGCCACGGGCCGCGCACACCATCGCCAGCGCGATCCCAGTGTTGCCGCTGGTGGGCTCGAGGATGATCGTGTCGGGCCCGATCAACCCAGCGTCCTCGGCCGCATCGATCATCGCGACACCGATGCGGTCCTTCACACTGTGAGCGGGGTTGAAGAACTCGAGCTTGGCCACGACCTTCGCCCCTCCCTCCCCAGTCAGGCGACGCAACCGCACCAGGGGCGTGTTCCCGATGAGCTCAGTGATGTCTTCCGCGATCTTCATGCTGGGCATGCCTTTCTCGAGTCCTCTAGGACAGTTGACATTAGATGGAGAAATCCGACTCCACAAGTCAGAGTTATCTCAATGTGGAACGTCTCTTATATTGTGGAACGGAAGGAAGCCGACTACGGTCAGAGCACCATGGCCACGCAAGGAACCCGCCGGACCGGGAGTCAGGCGGTCGAGCGAGCGCTCGGGCTGCTGCGCTCGTTCGAGGTGGGACCGCCCACCCGGTCGTTGAGCGAGCTCGCCCAGCTCAACGGCCTCACTCCCGCCACCGCCCACCGCCTCTTGCGGGCTCTGTGCTGCGCCGAGCTGCTCGCGCACGATCCGCTGACCGAGCGCTACGGGCTCGGCGTCGCCCTTGTCCCGCTGGGCTCCAGAGCAGCTGACGCCTTGGGCGTCTCGGCCGTGCGCCCCTTGCTCGAGTCGCTCGCGGCCACAACTGGCGAGTCTGTCAACCTGGGCGTGCGCGACGGTGGCGACGTGCTCGTACTGCTCGGTGTGCCTTCGGCTCAGAACCTGCGCTTCGATCAGGGCGCAGGTACACGTGTGCCCGCGTACGCCTCGGCGATGGGGAAGGTCCTGCTGGCCTTCGACCCCGACCCGGCCGAGGCTGTGCACTCCGTGCCAAGGCTGACCAAGCTCACGGGATCGACCATCACCTCCCGTTCGGTGCTGAGCCGCGTCCTCGAGGAGACACGCGATCGGGGCTGGGCCATCAACGACGAGGAACGCGAGCCGTCCGTGCGGACCGTTGCCGTGCCGGTGAGAGCTGGCGACGGCTGCGCCGTGGCTGCGGTAGCGGTTCAGGGGCCGTCGTCGCGGATGACCGACGACCGGATCACAAAGTTGCTGCCCAGCCTCCAAGCCGCGGCGACGGGCGTCGCGACGCGCCTTTCCGCGCTGAGGTCATGGGGCCTGGAACCCACGACGGCCGACCGCCCGGTTTGACCGGCCCGCGTCGACTGGCTGGGTTCGAGTGGCCAGATCGGCTAAACCCATCCGAGCGTCCTCGGCACCATGAAGAGCCCGAACACGACGACAACTAGGCAAAGGCTGGTCGCGACGACTCGGCGAGCCCCGTGCATGCGGTGCTCGCTCGGCAGGGCCCGCGCTTCGAGCACCAACAAGAAGCCGAGCACGATGGGCAGCAGGAGAGCGTTCATCACCTCGACGTCGATCACCAACTTGACGAGGTTCAAGCTGATGAGCACGATGACGGCCCCGAGCACGTGGGCCAGGCCATAGGTGATGTAGAACTTGGCTGTCTTGCGATCCGGCCGCTCGTTGAGAGTGTGCGTCCACCCGAAGACCTCGGAGATCCCCCAAGCGCCGGCCAACGATGCGACGAGAGCAGCGACCAGGGCGGCGCCGAGCACCGCTGTTCCAAGTAGGACCTTCGCCCCGATCGCGCCGAGGAAGGGACGCAACGCCGAGGACATGTCCGTAACGGTGTGAAGTGTTGTCCCCACGTGCGCGCGGCCGACGGTGGCCGCGAAAGTGAGCACCACCACGATCATGATCGTCTGGGTGAGCACGGCCCCGACCGCGGTGTCGCGACGCTCACTGGGAATGTTCACCGGCAGAAGGCCTTTGTCGAGCACCGCACCTTGCTGATAGAAGACCATCCACGGCATGATCACCGCGCCCATGTTGGCGGCCAGGAGGAACACGTACGAGCTGTTGCCGAGCGGCACGTGCCCCAGGCCTTGGCCGATGGCGCGAAGGCTCGGATGCGCCATCACGACGGCAGGTATGAAGACCAGTTCCGCGAGCCCCAGTGCTATTCCGATCCGCTCGGCCCGCCGATAGCTGCCAGTCATGGCGACGCCGATCAGGAACGCCGCAGCGACTGGGACTGTCAAGGCGCGCGGGACGCCGAAGAGCTCGCCCACGCCGGCAATACCGGCGTACTCGGTGAACAGGGCCCCGACGCCGGATGCGAAGAGCGGCATCGCTGCGAGCAGCGCCCATCCCCGGCCGAAATGCTCCCGGATGAGGGCCCCCTGACCCTTGTTCGTGAGGATGCCGAGGCGGACCGTCATCTCCTGGACAACGAAAAGAACCGGAATGAGCACGAGCTGGGGGAGAACCATGCGGTAACCCCACTCGGACCCGGACTGGGCGGCCGTTATAAGGCTCCCGGCGTCGGTGTCGGCGAGCATCACCACGAGGCCAGGGCCCCAGACGGCCAGGACCCCGGCTACGAGCCAACGACGACGTGAACGGTCTTGTCGGTCGATCAGCGACGAGGCTGGGCCTTTCAAGGGTCGCGGAGCCCGACGGGGAGTTCCGCAACCGTTCGGGCGGGGGGTGGCGGCGGCGCCTGCGGCTCGGCTAGGCAAGACTCAAGTCGGCATCCACAAACGCCGGACTGCTCGACGATCTCGAGCCGCGCCCAGGCGAGAGGGTCCATGACCTTCAGGCTATATGGAGGCACGAGAAGACCAGGCTGCCGCAGGCAGACAGGGCGGTCGCAGGCAGGAAGCCCGGGCCGTGACCCCTGCGGTGCTGACGCCTACCCAACGGTGATCGATCGGCTTGCCTCGTGGCTAGGCCAATGCTCCCGCCTCCTGCAAAAGGTCGAGGAACGACGGTATGAGCGAGCTGTTTGCTGCCACGATGGAAGGGCCGCACCCATGGGCCGCCCTCGGGAACACGACCTCGGCACCGGCCTCGTGGGCGATGACGCTGCCCGCGGCGTAGTCCCACGGCGCGTTGTCCAGCTCCCAGTACGCGTCGAGGTGCCCTGCCGCGATGTGACAGAGATCGAGGGCCGCTGCCCCGCTGCGGCGGATGTCGCTCACGCGACCGAGGACCACGGCTACGACAGAGCCTTGACGTTCACGTTGCTTGGCGTCGTAGGAGAAACCCGTTGCCACAAGCGACCGCTCGAGGTCGGGCTGCTCTCGCGCGTGGATCGGCCGATCGTCGCAGAAAGCTCCGAAGCCATTGAGCGCCTCGTAACAACGTCCCGCACTCGAGTCGTACACAGCGCCGATCTCCAGCTTCCCGTCGATCTCGACTGCAACAGAGGCCGCGAAGGCCGGGTAGCCGTAGAGATAGTTCGTGGTGCCATCGAGTGGATCGATAACCCAGCGCACACCACTGGTCCCTTCTATCAGCGTCCCCTCCTCGGCCAGGATGGCGTCATCAGGCCGGACAGCGCTCAGTCGTTCGACGATCAGTCGCTCCGACTCGCGGTCGACTTCGCTCACGAGATCAGTGGGGGAGGATTTGATCTCGACACGGAGTGTGCTCTCCAGCCCCCGTCTGTGCACCTGCCCGGCACCGCGTGCGAGATCGACGGCGAGAGCGACAAGTTCCGCGAGTTGAGTTGGGGCGGCGGCCCAACGGCTCTCGGGTCCGGACCGCAGTACGGCCGGGCCTTGGCTATCTGAGCGGTGGGAGGACATCAGTCTGTGCTGATCGCACACACATTATGTTCTTTCACACATAAATTGTACCCTCTTGCTTGCGTTTCAACACAGAGAATTGTATGGTCGCACAGACATGGACAGTCAAGCGCGCCACGAGACGACTCTGGAGCTCCTCCAGGAAAAGGGCGAACTGTCGGTGGTGGAGCTGAGCGAACGGACCGGGGCTTCGCCCATGACCATCCGGCGCGACCTGCAGGTCCTAGAGCAGGAGGGCGTGCTCAGACGCGTGCACGGGGGCGCGATAAGTGTCGCTTCAAGGGGCGACCTCCCCCCATATTCCGTGCGGGAGAAGCGCGACATAGCGGCCAAGCAACGAATCGGCGAGGCCGCAGCTTCGATGATCCGCGAACGGGAGACGGTCATCCTCGACGTAGGTACCACGACGCTCGAGACGGCACGTGCGCTTCGCGGCCGGCACAACCTCACCGTGATCACATCGAGCCTGCACATCGCCAACGTCTTGGCCAAGGAGAGGGGCATCCGCTTGATGGTCACCGGTGGCACGGTCACTCCGGGTGATCTCTCGCTCATCGGCGATCTTGCCGAAGATGCTTTTGCGCGACTGCGTTTCGACACGCTCGTCATGGGCGTGGCCGGAGTGGACGCCGAAGTCGGCTGTACTGAGTTCAGTACCGATGACGCCCGCGTGAAGAGGGCCGCCCTCGCGACGGTGAGGCGCTGCATCGTCGTCGCTGACAGTTCCAAGCTGGGTGCAGTGACATTCGCTCGAATCTGCCCTCTCGACTCGGTGAGTGTCGTGGTCACCGATGCCAGGGCACAGCCGGAGCAGGTGGCTGAGTTGGAATCGACTCATGTGGAGGTAGTGGTGGTGTGATGGAAGACATCCACAAACTGTTCGCCGGCAGGAAGCCACTCATCGCGATGGTGCACCTGCTTCCAACTCTGGGGACACCGCTATATGACGTGAAAGCCGGAATGGAAGGAAACGTCGAGCATGTCCGGGCGGATCTTGCGATCCTCCTCGATGCCGGTTTCGATGCTTTCCTGTTCTGCAATGAAGGCGATCGGCCGTACTCGTTCCATGCCGGGTATGAAGGGGTGGCAGCAATGACCCGCGTCGTGGCTGAGCTCGCTCCCACCGACCGGCCCTTCGGGATCGACTTCTTGTGGGACCCGCGCGCGGCTCTGGCCATCGCTGCAGCCACCGGCGCCTCTTTCGTGCGCGAAGTGATGACCGGAACCTATGAGTCCGACATGGGCTTGTGGGCCACCGACGCCGCTGACCTCCTGCGCGAACGACGTCGGCTCAGTGCAGACGGCGTCGCCTTGTTCATGAACGTGACGCCGGAGTTCGCCAGTCGACTTGGCAGTCGCAGTGTCGGCGAGGTCGCCCGCTCCGTCGTCGTTTCGAGTCTTGCGGACGCGGTTCTCGTGTCGGGCCCCATGGCCAGCGCCGAGCTGGACATGGACACCTTGAGAGAGGTCGCTGAGGCTGTCCATGGCGAAGTGCCCGTCATAGCCAACACAGGCGCGACGTCGACGAACGCGGCTTCATACCTCGAGGTTGCCGACGGCATCATTGTCGGCTCTGACCTCAAGACGGACGGCTACACCTGGAACGCTGTCGATCCGGCGCGGGTCGAAAGTTTCATGAGGGCGGCACGTCCTTGAGCCTACTGCTGGGTATCGACATCGGGACCACGGGCACCAAGGCCCTGCTGCTGGATCCGCAACGGGGTCCAGTCGCAGAGGCCGAACGTCCGTCGCAGCTGCACTCCGTCCTGCCCGGGTGGGCCGAGGAGGACCCCGACGCATGGTGGGCCAACGTCTGTGCTCTCACGCGCGAACTGGCACACGGCGCCGACATCGCCGCTATCGGTGTCACCGGCATGGTGCCGTGCACCATTCTGCTGGATGCACACAATCGTGCTCTGCGTTGGTCGGTCCAGCAGAACGACGCGCGATCAGGGACTCAGGTCGCGGAGCTGAACCGACGGCTGGCCGGTACCCGGGTCCTGGAGCGAACCGGCTCTGCCATCACCCAGCAGGCCACCGGCCCTCGCTTCTTGTGGTTTGCCGAACACGAGCCGGACCTCTGGCAACAGACACGGACAGTGCTCGGCTCGTACGACTACATCGCGATGCGACTGACCGGCGAGCTCGCCGTCGAGGCCAACTGGGCTCTCGAGACGGGCCTGTTCGACTTCCGCGCCGGCTCATGGGCCGAAGACATCGTGGCCGCTTCGGGCGGCCGGCTGGACCTCCTGCCTCCCATCCGTCGACCCGAGGAGATCGTGGGTCACCTCACCGAACAAGCAGCCCGCGAGACCGGCCTCCCGGCCGGCCTGCCGGTCGTGGCCGGCGCGGCGGACCATATCGGCTCCGCGTTCGCGGCGGGGATCCTCGACGACGGCGACGTGCTCGTCAAGCTCGGCGGTGCCGGCGACATCATGCTCGCAGT
This sequence comes from Acidimicrobiaceae bacterium, assembly GCA_003166375.1. Lineage (GTDB taxonomy): Bacteria > Actinomycetota > Acidimicrobiia > Acidimicrobiales > Bog-793 > Fen-455. The sequence goes on from PMVZ01000385.1 coordinate 19,029, forward strand.
AGACGAGCCCCTCGTCGACGAACGCCTCTACCTCGATTTTCACCTCTTGCCCGGTCGCTACATGATGAGCGGCTGCATGGCGACGAGCGGGAGCCTTATTCGCTGGTTCCAGCGCGTCGTCGCCGATGGAGCCGATCTGGCACAGCTGGATTTGGAGGCTGACCGCGTCGGACCAGGCGCTGGTGGTGTCATCGCGCTTCCGTACTTCCTCGGCGAGAAGACGCCGATCAACGATCCCGAGGCCACCGGCGCGTTTGTTGGCCTGCAGCTCACCCATGAGCGCGGCAACCTCTTCCGTGCGGTTCTCGAGGCCATCGCCTACGGATTTCGCCACCATCTCGACGTCCTGGCCGAACGCGGGCACACCCCGCGCCGTGTCCGCGTCACCGACGGCGGATCGAAATCGCGGACCTGGACGCAGATCACAGCCGATGTGATCGGTCTCCCGCTCGAGAAAGTCGCGATGCGGAGCGGCTCGGCCGTGGCTGCCGCCTTCGTCGCGGGCGTCGGCGTCGGCGTCTTCTCGAACTGGCGCGATATCGAACGCTTCGTGGAAGTCACCGAGGTCGTCGAGTCGCATCCTGACCCTGTCTACGACAGTCACTACGCCAAATATCGAGCGCTTTATCCAGCGCTCAAGGAGGTTCTGTCATGAGCGTGCTGGTCACCGGAGCTGGAAGCGGCATTGGCAAGGCGGCTGCACATCTGCTCGCGGAACGCGACTTCAAGGTCGCCGTGACTGACCTCGACGAGGAGGCCGCGCAGCGGGTCGCAGCGGAGCTGGACAGCTTCTCCACGGTGTTGAACGTGACGAGCAGACAGTCGATCCGTGAGGCGATGGACGAGGCCGAAGCAGCGATCGGGCCCCTGGACGGCCTCGTCGCCAACGCCGGCGTTTCGTCGTTCGTCTCGTTCCTCGACATGCCAGATGCGGACTGGCACCTCATGCTGGACGTCAACACTACCGGCGTCTTCTACTGCGGTCAGGAGTTCGCCAGGCGCCTCGTTGCCGCCAACCGCCAGGGCTCGATCGTCAACGTGGCTTCCATGGCTGCCAAGCAGGGACGCATTCCATGGCTGTCCCACTACGTGGCTTCCAAGTTCGCGGTCGTGGGGCTCACCCAGTCAATGGCCTTCGAGCTCGCGCCCCACGGCATTCGTGTCAACAGCGTCTGCCCGGGCTACGTCACCACGAGCATGCAGCGGCGCGAGCTGGTCTGGGAGGGAAAGCTACGCGGCATGACACCCGAAGAGGTGTTCGAGCTCTACGTCAAAGACACTCCGCTGGGCCGCATCGAGACAGCGGAGGACGTCGCTCGCGCCATCGTCTTCCTGCTCGGCCCGGATTCGTCCTTCATCACCGGTGAAGCCCTGGCAGTGAACGGCGGAGCCTTCATGGACTGAGGTCCTTCGAGCCAAAGGAGGTCGCAGAGCGCGCCCTGCGGGCGTGCAAGTGGATAGAGCCTTTTCCGGGCTCGTGTGTAGATGGTGGTGCGTAACCCGGTCGGGGGAGACCTAAGAAGGTTTCGGAAGGAGGAGAGAATGGCAACGAAGGCGACACCTAGGGCCGAGATGCCAGGCGGAGGAGGTGGTGGCCTGTTCGTCAGGAACTCGACTGGGCTCGTCCGCGAGCTCACCCCGTTCGACGCCCTCAACATCGTCCTCGCGGCGGTGCTCCTGCCAGTGGGCATCACCGAAGTAATGGGCTTCACGCCGATCTTCTGGCCGCATGCGAACATGTTCCTCTCGTTCTTGCTGGCGACACCGCTTGTCGCGGCCTTCGCGCTTGTGTACCTCTACTTCACGATCGTCATGCCGCGCGCAGGCGGTGACTACGTGTGGGTCTCACGTGTGCTCAGTCCGCCACTCGGTTTCTTGAGCAACTTCACCTTGACGTTCGTCTATCTCACCTGGGTGGCGTTCAACTTCACGTTCATGCTCTCCGTGGTGGGACCAGGCGCCGCCTACGTTGCAGGCATCCACAACCATTTGTTCACGGACCCCTCAAGAGGCGAGATGATGCTCATCTCGACAGTGCTCACAATCCTCTTCGGCGGTCTGATGATCATCGGGGTGCGCGCCGCAGCCAGATTCATGGCGGTCACCTTCGGCATCGTCTGGATCGGCATGCTCATCTGGTTCGTGTTGATGCTCGTCGGCAGTCACAGCGGATTTGTGACCCATTGGGACGCACATTCCGGGTCCACGGTCTCGGCCATCATGGCCCAGGCCAACAAGCTCGGCTTCAACAACTTAGGAGGTATCGGCTGGCTCGCGACCATATACGCGATGGTCTATTGCTTCCAGGTCTATGTGGGATTCCAATTCACCGGCTACGTCGCCGGCGAAATCAGAGACGTCGGCCGGACTGCCAACACGTCGATCATCGGTGGCCTGATCATTTCGGCAATCACTTTCGTCGGCGGGGTGGCGCTCATCTACAAGTACTACGGATTCCATTTCTTCGGCTCCGTCACGTACATGGGACTGGGCGGCGGAACGGCTCACTGGACGCTCCCGTTCGCGCCCTGGCTTGCGTCGTTGACGGAGTTCCTGCCGGGTCCTCATTTCTTGGCTGTCTTCATCGCTTTCTGCTTTGTGATCTCGATTCTGTGGTGGACTCCGGCGGGATTCCTTGCTGGTACTCGCAACCTATTCGCGTGGTCGTTTGACGGTCTGGCGCCGCAAAAGCTTACGGACGTCTCTGACCGGTTCCACACGCCGGTCATCGCCACGATGGTGATCACCTTGGTAGTCATCTTGCTCAACTACCTGAACATATATCAGGGGCTCGGAAACTACCTCCTGAACATCATCGTCGTGATGGGCATCGCGTTCATAATCGTGTCCCTCTCAGCGGCAGTTGCTCCATGGCGGCGTCCGGCGATCCATGCCGACGCTCCGCGGTGGGCACGCGCAAAGCTCGCCGGAGTGCCGGCCATCACCTACATCGCGGTTGTTTCCCTGATCGCCTGGATCTTCGTGATCTACACGGCGGTCCACACCGGGTTTAGCGGCACAGTCGGCCCCAAGTCGATGATCGAGGCCTTCTCCGCGCCGATCATCGCTATCGTCTGGTACTTGGCCGTATGGCTCGTTCGGCGCCGCGGAGGGGCCGCGCAGTCGTTCTCCAAGGTGTTCCAGGAGATCCCGCCCGAGTAAAGGATGACGTGTCCGCGTTCGACATGAGCAAGATCGAGGAGGGCCGNNGGCGGCGGCCCTCGGCATGCCTTTACGTCTGATCGGAGGCGTGGCGCTTTGGCTGCGTGCCGGCGACGAGGCTCGGGCCCTGTTCGGGCGTGACTATGCCGATCTGGACTTCGTCGTGCACAGACGACAGTCGCGCCAGCTTCGCGATCTTCTGGAAGCCCAGGGTTACCAGCCCGAACGCACGTTCAACGCCATGCACGGTGCTAAACGGCTCCTGTATCACGCGCCGGACGACGGGTTCCAGGTCGACGTGTTCCTCGACGTGTTCGACATGTGCCATCGACTGGACCTGAAAGAACGCCTGGACGTCGAGGACTTCACCCTGCCTGCGGCAGAGCTGCTGCTCACCAAGCTGCAGATCGCGAAGCTCAATCGCAAGGACGTGAACGACACCCTCATGCTGCTGTTCGACCATGAGCTTGCCGACGGCGACGGTCCGTTTCGTCTCAACGGAGCGCGCCTCGACGAGCTCTGCGGTGCCGACTGGGGCCTCTACACCACAATCAGCGACAACCTGGCCAAGGTGTTCGACATGGTTCCCGAGTGCGTGAATGACGATGTCGTCGCTGCGAAGTTGAGCTCGCGGATCGAGGATCTGCAAAGCCGACTCGTGGCGGCTCCCAAGACCGTCGGCTGGAGACTGCGTGCCCAGGTCGGACGGCGCAAGAAGTGGTACCAACTCCCGGAGGAAGTCGTCCGTTGAGCACGCTGGTCTACTACGCCTCGGATGTCCACGGCACCGAGCGGCTCTGGCGCAAATTCCTGAACGCCGGCAAGTTCTTCGAGGCCAACGTCCTCATCATGGGCGGCGATGTCGCCGGCAAGGCTGTGCTGCCAATCGAGAGGACCGAGGGAGGTTACCTTGCTCCACGGATCACAGGAGACCGTCTGCTGAGCGAGGAGGAACTGGAAGACGTCGAGACCAAGATCAGGAACCGTGGCTTTTATCCCTACAGGGTCGAACCTGACGAGCTCGATGCGCTGAGGAACGACCCGGAGATGGTCTCGGAGTTGTTTCGTTCCGTGATGATCGAGGAGTTCGGGCGCTGGCTGGCACTTGCGGAGGAGCGGCTCTCGGGTACCGGCATCCGTCTGTTTGTGATGCTTGGCAACGACGACGAACCCCGCCTCAAAGACGTGATCGCCGCCTCCAACGCCGCAGTCGATTCTGAGGAAGGCGTGGTCGACGTGGGCGAGACCTTCGAGATGGTGTCGTGTGGCTGGAGCAATCCGACACCCTGGGCGTCGCCTCGCGAAATGCCCGAAGAGCGGCTCGAAGCACACCTCGAGAGCCTGATCCTCCAGCTCAAGGACCCCAAGCTCGGAATCTTCAACTTCCATGTCCCGCCCTACGGGACAACCCTGGACGTGGCCCCCGTTCTCGACGACACGCTCAAGCCGGTCGTGAAGGCCGGCCAGATCATGATGGGGCCAGTCGGCTCGAAGGCAGTGAGGGCCGTAATCGAGAAGTACCAACCGGCTCTGGGCTTGCACGGCCACATCCATGAGTCGCGTGGCACTACCAAGCTTGGCAGGACGATCTGCATCAACCCCGGAAGCGCCTACTCCGAAGGAGTCCTTCACGGCGCGCTCATCGAGCTCTCAGCGGGAAAAGTGCAGCACTATCGCCTAGCCAGTGGCTGAGCCTCCAACTCTCCCAAGACCCCGGCGGGCTCAAGAGCTGAGAGGACCGCACTCATCACGGTGACGAGGGGTGGTCGGCAAAGCGAATGCGCACGTCGGCCGCGACGGCACCCTTCTGGAGGACGAACACGGGGTTGAGGTCCATCTCGGCGATCTCGGGCAGGTCGTCGACAAGTGCGGAGACCCGGTGAAGCATCTGGCGCAGCGCGTCGACGTCGAGAGCGGGCGCCCCCCGATAGCCGGTCAGCAGCCGGTACGACTTCAGCGACTGCAGCATGTCCTCGATGTCGCAGTCGGTGAGCGGTGCGATCCGGACGGCAACGTCCCCCAGCAGCTCGACCAGCGTGCCGCCCAGACCGACCATCACGAGCGAGCCGAGCAAGGGGTCGCGGTTCACACCCACGATCATCTCCTGTCCCGACTCGATCTGCTCCTGGACAAGAAACTCGGTGGCCGCTCCGGAGAGCCCGGCCGACTCCAAGTCGGCGCGAATCGCCAGCACCGCTTCTGCGGCGGCAGCGGGGGTCGTCACTCCGAGCCGGAGGCCGCCGACATCGCTCTTGTGGATCGCGGCGGCGACCTTGACGGCGACCGTGCACCCGAGCTCGGACTGGGCTGCCTCGGCCTCGCCCGGCGTGCGCACGCACACAGCGCGGGCCACCGCGATGCCGTACTGGTCGAGTAGCGCCTGGGCGTCGACCGCGGTCAGCCATCCGTCGCTTGCGCGGCGACCGGCTGCTGCCACGAGCGGACCAATCCGGTGGGCGTCGACGTCGGGTCGAAGCACCCTGCCCGCCCGCCGGCCCCTCCGGTCTTCCCATGCGATGCTCCGCCCCAGGGCGCGTGCCGCGTTCTCCGGGAACGCGAACGACGGGATGCCTGCCTCGCGGAGAGCTGGAGGCGGGCCCTCCCGGTTCATGAACACCGTGACCAGCGGCACGTCCCTGCTGAGCTCGGCGCGGGCTGCGATGAGCTCGGTGGCCACATCGCAGGAGCGAGTGATCAGGGGCGTGTTGAACATGACGATCAGGGCGTCGATCTCCGGTGCAGCCCCGAGGACGCGGACCGCTTGGCCGTATTGCTGTGCGGTGGCGCTGGCGATCATGTCGACAGGGTTGGATGCGCTCGCCTCCGGCGGGAGCAGGCTCCGCAGACGCCCCATGGTGAGCTCAGTGAGCTCGGGCACGACGAGCCCGTTGGTCTCGCAGGCATCTGCGGCGAGAATGCCTGGCCCGCCCCCGTTTGTCAGAATTGCCACTCGGCGTCCGCGGAACCGCCGCTGCGAGCTCAACATTGTGGCGAGGTCGAGCATGTCCTCGATTGATTCGGCGCGGATGACGCCCGCCTGGTGGAGCAGGGCGTCCACTGCCACGTCGCCGCCGGAGAGCGCTGCAGTGTGCGACGCCGCCGCTCGGCGGCCGGCCTCTGTGCGGCCTGCCTTCACCGCCACGATAGGGACCCGCCTGCCGACCCAGCGTGCGATTCGGATGAACCACCGCGGGTCCTGGATCTCCTCCAGGTAGAGCAGGATCAGGTCGATGGCGGGGTCTTGGCCCCAGTACAGCAGCAGGTCGTTGCTGGCAACATCGCTGCTGTTGCCCACCGACACGAACCCGCCGATCCCAAGGCAGCGAATCTCCGCCGCTTCCAGCACGGCGAGCCCAATCGCGCCGGACTGGCTGAGCAGGGACGTCCTCCCTGGTGGTGGGACAGCCCGGCTGAAGGTCGCGTTGAACCGTGCATCGGCGGTACCGCTGAGTACCCCCGTGCAGTTCGGGCCGACGAGCCGCACGCCGCGCGCCTGAGCCTCCTGAACGAGACTGGCCTGGAGGGCAGCCCCGTCTGCGCCGGTCTCGGCGAACCCTGCTGAGATGACACATACCGCTTTGACTCCGAGAGCGCCGGCTTGGGCGACCACTCCGGGAACGGCGGAAGCCGGCACGCAGACGATGACGAGATCGGGGACGACTGGGCAAGAGACCAGATCCGGATAGGCGGCAATACCCTGCACCGTCGGATGTTTCTTGTTCACCGGCAGCACGACGCCACCAAAGTGGCTGTCAACCAGGTTGCCGAAGAGCAAGCCCGCGATTGTGTTCGGATCAGCGCTGGCCCCGACCACGGCGATCGCGTGAGGGCGCAGGAACGCGTCCAGCGCCGCCTGCGTTGCGCTCGACCGGTCCCGCAGCGCGGCGTCGAGATACTGGTCGGTCTCGGCGTCGGTGGCCTCCAGGGTGTGGATCCAGACACGGCGAGCGATGCGCGAGACTTCCGCCGGGACCTCGGCGTCTGTCTTGCTCACGCGCGCGGTCCCCCGTGCAGGCCTTTCACCCCTCCAGTCTCCTGCAGTTGCCGTCGCAGTTGTAGGGTCGAAGGACACTCGAAGTCTTCGCTCCGGTCCTAACAGAGCGGACATGGTCGTGGTAAGCAGTGGCAGATGAGACCTGCAGCCGAGCCGACCAGCGAATTCACATGCTTGCCCGTCCGCGGTTGGAGATCCTGGCCTGTCGAAAGAGTCTTTCGGCCCCGCAGGGGACGACATAAAGGCCTAGCCCGCCGAAGCCCGCGGGTCGAAGATAGAACAGGTGAGAAGGTTTGGTCCGGTTTGGGTGATCCAAGGAGCACCTCGCACGATGCCCGGGATCCGCTCTCACTGGTAACGGGCGCAGCATGGTTGCGTTCGGTTCGAGTCGAGTTGCGTCGTGCCCATGAAGCTGTGGACGCGCCCTCTAGCCAAGACAGCGTGGGTACCGGAAACACCCGCGTGCCAGGATGCCAGCCCCTGCAGGAGGTAACACCATGACCAGGGTGGCCGAACGANNGGACGCTGCATCAGCTCGTGCACCAGGGCCTGCATCTCGATGGGTACCGAGATCAACCCCGAGACGGGCCTGGTCCCGATCGTTCTCGACCTGTCGCAGTGCAACGGCTGCGGTCTCTGCTTCGAAGCCTGCCCGGAGCCCTACGGTCTCAGGCCGCAAGGCGAAGAAGCGGCTTTCGAGTTGCTCGATCCCAGCACGGTTCTGGGTCCCCGTCCCTATGACGCACCGCAGCCGGAGCACCGGCCCGACACCTCGGTCCCGTTGCCGGAGCGGCAACCTCTCATCGTCAAGGGGACCTACGCGGCTGCGGTTGGCGCGGTCCTGGCCGGTTGCCGCCACGTTTTCGGTTACCCGATCACACCGTCGACCGAGGGTGCCGAGCTGATGGCGAAGGTGCTGCCCGAGCTCGACGGAGTCTTCGTCCAGGCGGTGAGCGAGGTTGCAACCGTCAACATGATGTACGGCGCCGGCGGTGCCGGGAAGCGCTGCATGACCTTCACCAGCTCTCCCGGCTTCAGCCTGATGCTGGAGGGGATCTCCTACATGATCGGGGCAGAAATTCCAGCGGTGTTCGTGAACCTCATGCGCGGCGGGCCAGGACTGGGCAACATCGGGCCCGAACAGGCGGACATCAAGCTGGTCTGCCGCGGGCTCGGCCACGGGAACACCCACGCCATCGTGTTGGCCCCTGCGACGCCGCAGGAGATGCTGGACATCGCGATGCTCTCGTTCGAGCTCGCCTTCAAGTACCGAAACCCCGTCGTGATCGTCGGCGATGGTTATCTCGGCCAGATGACCGGGAAGGTGCAACTGCCACGCCAGATGGTGGAGCCGGGGATTCCCGAGTGGGCGGTGTTCGGCGACCGCTCGCATCGGGGCAACCTGATCTGCTCGCTCGACCTCTCCGAGGTGGGACTCGAGCAGCACAACNNAACACACCGGCTCAACTCGCGAAAGGCGCCATCAAGGAGCTGCGGGACAAGGGGCTGAAGGTTGGCCTCTTCCGCCCCATCACGCTTTGGCCCTTCCCGATCGAGGCCCTCCGCACTCTGCTCGACCGAGTGAAGCGCCTCGTCGTTGTCGAGGCGAGCAGCGGCCAGCTGGAGGACGAGCTGCGACTGGCACTGAGCCATGCGGATGTCCATATGCCACCGCCGATGAGCCATGTCCGTCGCATGGGTGGGATCCTCCCCTCGCAGGGCGAGATCGTCGAACACGTGCTGGGTCTGGAGGAGGTGCACTGATGTCGACCTCGGTCTTCTACCGCCAGTTCGAGCGCCACGCCAACGGCGAGGGGATCAATGCCCACTCGACGACCTACTGCCCGGGCTGCGGGCACGGGCTGGCACAGAAGTTCCTGGCTGAAGCCATCGACGAGCTCGGAGTTCAGGACCGTACCGTCCTGGTCTCGCCGGTCGGCTGCTCGGTGTTCTCGTATTACTACTTCGACGTCGGGAACACCCAGGCCCCGCACGGGCGCGCCCCGGCAGTGGCGATCGGCCACAAGACGGCGAACCCGGACTCGATCGTGATCTGCTATCAGGGAGACGGCGACCTCGCGTCGATCGGCCTGGCTGAGATCGTGAGCACTGCGCAGCTCGGGATCCCGGTCACGGTCATCTTCGTCAACAACGCCATCTACGGGATG
>PMVZ01000280.1 GCA_003166375.1 Acidimicrobiaceae bacterium
TGCGGCTCTCGCAGAGGCGGTATCGTCAGTCACGCAGGAGCCGTGGGTCGCCGACGCTCCGTGTAAGGAGGCGGCGTGCAGGTCGACACAGGCACAGGACTCGACCGTGGCAGACGCTGGACCGAGCCGGCACGGTACCGCTCGTGTCCAGCCGGGGAAATGAGACGGACCCCGCATTGACCTGAAAGGAACAGGCCATGAGCTTGGCTGAACGAGCTAGCGATGGGGCCATGGGAGCTGGAAGCCACTCGCGGGTGCGAGTAGCTGTCCTCCTCGTTGTCGTCACCGTGCTGCTTTCCACTGGCATCGCGGAAGCCGGCGCCTCAGCAGCGACGTCACCTGTGCCTACGGGNNCCGTCCAGGAGGGCGCCGGATGCGGTTGGGCCGCGTCACAGAGAGCACCGACTCCACCAACTGGTCGGGTCTGGGCGGGGAGGGCAGCGGCATCCAAGGCGCTGCGGGCGAGTGGACCGTGCCAGCCATTGAGCCCTCGACGTCTGCGCTGTACTCCGCATCGTGGGTTGGCGTCGACGGCATGAACAACACCGACCTGATCCAGACTGGCACTGGACAGGACACAATCGACGGCTACTACGCCTGGATCGAAATCCTTCCCGCAGATGAGGAGGAAATCTTCAGCTCCGGCGGCACTCCTGCTCCAGTTGAGCCGGGCGACCAGATAGACGCGCATGTCGTCGAGACGGCCACTTCCGATGTGTGGACGATCTACATAGAGGACAGCACGCAGAACTGGTACTTCGACGACACCTTCAGCTATGACGGACCTGGCCAATCGGCGGAGTGGATCGAGGAGGCCCCCACCGTGGGCGGGCAACAGTCGACCCCGGCAGATTTCGGCACTGTCGACTTCTCGGGGACGGAGATCTATGGGGACTTCGGCAGTAGTGGTACGGGCTGGTACAGCACTGACATGGACGCCGACAACGAGATCGCAATGGTGAACGAAGCTGGCACCACGACCCTGGCCATGCCGTCCGCTCCTTCCGCTCCCTCGTCTGCCGGACAGAGTTTCTCCGACACCTACGTCACCGCCCCCGGCACTCCAACCGACCTTGTCGCAACAGCAGGCGTCAACTCGGTCTACCTGTCGTGGCAGGCTCCGACCTATGACGGCGGAACCTCGATCGTCGGTTACTACGTAAACGAGTATCTCTCTGGAGCACTCCAGCAGACCATCTACGTGACGACCACGTCGACAACCCTCACGGGACTCACGCCTGGCAACTTCTACTCGTTCTCGGTGGCCGCCTACAGCGCTGGCAACTGGACTTCCGCGTACACAGCCACAACCGCACCTGTCACACCGACCCCTGTCACGCCCGCAGTCACGGATGTCAGCCCTATTTCGGGCACGACTGCGGGTGGAACGAGCGTGACCATCACCGGGACCGGCTTTACCGGGGCGACCACGGTTGACTTCGGGACCACGAGCGCCACTAGCTTCGCCGTCGTCTCGTCCACTTCCATCACAGCTATGAGCCCGGAGGAGTCGGCCGGTACGGTCGACGTCACGGTCACGACCTCGGGCGGCACGTCGGCCGTCAGCATTGCCGACCAGTTCACCTTCACCTCGACGCTGTTGCCGAGCGCGACGACCGATGCAGCTACCTCCGTGGGCTCCAGCAGCGCCACGCTCAACGGGTCGGTGAACCCGAACGGCTCGGCCACGACGTATTACTTCGAGTACGGCACGACTACTTCCTATGGCTTGACCACCAGCTCGACAAGCGCCGGGTCAGGTACGAGCACGGTGGCTGAGACGGCGAGCCTCACAGGGCTCAGCGCGAACACGACCTATGACTTCCGGCTCGTCGCCACGAACGCCAACGGTACGACCGACGGCGGCAATCTGATTTTCACGACCTCCTCGACGCCGCTGCCACCACCGCCTCCCCCACCAGCTCCGGTCACCGTCACCCTCACGCAGGGCGGCCCGACCTCGGCGACCGTCACCTACGGTGCCGGCTACAGCGGCCAGAGTCTCACTGTGACGAACGCCACCGGGACAGTCAGTTACACCGAGGCCACTTCGGTGGATTCCACCGAGATCGTGGTCAGCGGCTCTGGGGGTATCAGCGCGGTCGCCTCGCTCACACCGGGTACCTACGAGGTCGGCGGCGGCGACAAAGACACCAGCGGTGACATCGGCACATGGACCTTCAACCTCACGGTCGCCAAAGCTTCCCAGACCATCACCTTCACCGCCCCGTCCGGCGGGACCGTGAACGGCTCTGCCTTGCTGTCGGCGACGGCGTCCTCGGGCCTTACGGTGACGCTGTCGGTCGACGGTACGAGGACGCACGACGCCTGCTCGATCTCCGGTGACACTGTGCGCTACTTCCACGTCGGACGCTGCGTCATCGACGCGAACCAGACTGGCAACGCGGACTATCTCGCAGCTACTCAGGTCCACAAGACCATCACCGTCGGCATGGCAACAACCAAGATCACCCTCAAGCTCTCTGCGACGAAAGTCACTTACGGCGACGAGCAGACCGAGCTCCTCTCGGTCACCGTCTTGCCCCAGCACTCAGGCACGACTCCGAGCGGGACGGTGACGATCAAGACCTCGGCAACGACGCTGTGCGTGATCAAGCTGTCCTCTGGTAGGGGATGGTGGACGATGTCGGATAAGAAACTCAAGCCGGGCGCCTACCACCTGGTCGGCACATACAGCGGCAGCAGGAATTTCAAGGGCTCGATATCGGCCAAGGAGACCCTCACCATCGCCAAGTGA
>PMVZ01000365.1 GCA_003166375.1 Acidimicrobiaceae bacterium
CACGAGCCTGCGCAGCTTCGAGTTGTCGAACACAGTGCTGTGCGCCTTGTCCCCCCACAGATTGCCCTCTTCCTCTGCACTTGACGCAACGATCCCGTCACTCGGGACGTGCAGGATCTTCGGCTCGACACCCGCCGCCCTGCCCACGAGCTGATAGACCTGGTTCCAGGTAAGGCTCTCTTCGGACGTGATGTGGAAGTCCTCGCCTAGGGCGTCCGGATGCCCGAACAGCCCGATCAATCCCTTGGCGAAGTCGCTGTTGTGAGTCAAGGTCCAGATGCTGGTGCCGTCACCGGGAACGATGATCCTCGCTCCCCGGCGCATCCGATCGATGATCGTGTACGGCCGCTGCCAGCTTCCGATGACAACGGGGATCTGGGAAGGCCCGTAGGTCAGCGACGGCCTGACGATGGTCGCCGGAAACCCCGTGTCACCACACGCCCGCCGAAGGGTCTGCTCGCATGCGATCTTGTCGCGCGAGTACTGCCAGTACGGGTTCACCGTGGGCGTCGACTCGGTGATCATCCAGTGCGACGGCGGTTTCTCGTACACCGAGGCCGAGCTGATGAACACGTACTGCCCGATGCCGGCGAAGACCCGGATGTCCTGTTCGACCTGGCTCGGCTGGTAACCGACCCATTGGACGACGACGTCGAAGTTACGCCCTTCCACGGCCTTCCTGACCTGGCTCACGTCGGCGGCGTCAGCCGTCAGCAAGCGCTCTGGAGGCACGACCGTCGGGAGCCTGGACCGGCCGCGCTTCAAGAGCCACAGCTCGTGACCGGCTGCCACCGTCGCACCAGAGCACGCGGTGCTGATGAGCCCGGTCCCACCGATGAACAAGATGCGCATCCGGCCGACTCCTTGGACTGTTGTGGAGGTGTGACAGCAACCTTATGTGGTCGTCTCGAGGAAACAGAGCTACTCAGCATGCGGCAGTTGTGAACCCGCTCCCTGGAACAGCCGCCGAACCAAGCATGAAGGGTTGAGAGACCAGCCGCCGCCGGGCTTGACTCTCACCTTGGGGGAGGCCGCACAGTTGATGTCACCGGGCATCCGCCCGGAACCAGGGAGTCGACCGTGGAACTGATGAGCATCGGTGAGTTCGCCCGGCAGTCCCGGTTGTCGCAGAAGGCGCTTCGTCTCTACGACGAGCTCGGCCTTCTGCCGCCGGCCCGCGTCGACCCGGATTCGGGCTATCGCTCTTACGAGGTCGGTCAACTGGAGCGGGCTCGCCTGGTGACGACGCTTCGCCAGATCGGGGTTCCACTCGCCGAGATCAAGGTTGTCATCGGTCTGGAGCCGCACGTCGCCGCCCGACGGGTCGCCGCACACTGGTCCGCTGCCGAGCGGGATCATGCGGCTCGTCGGGACCTGGCCAGTTACGTCGTGAACAGTTACACGTTGGTCCGGGCAACCCGATCAGCGCCGCGCAGTGGCAGCTCGTCTCTGAGGTCCTCCACGCCTGGGGAGCCGAGCGAGACCGGCAACCGAGCGAACTGGGCGTCCGGGTGACCTTCCTCACCACGCCCCCGGTGACCTCTCAAAGCGTGCCGGACTGCGACTTCGCCGTTCCGCTGCGCTGAGGTTGTCGCCTACCGCCGCCGGCCCGCGCAATGGTCGAGAAGCGAAGCCGCTCAAGGCACGACGAGAATCGGGAAGCGCCCCCGCCCAAGCAGCTGTCGCGGGACGCCGCCGAGGTGGAGAGTTGGGTGGGCTGAACGTCCCACGACAACTAGGTCGGCTTTGCAGTCTTCCGCCAGTAGCTCGAGCTCGGCGGCAACCTCACCGCTGCGGCAGGTGAAGTCGCCCCGAACGCTTGCCTGGCCCAGTTCCTGGGTCACGAAGTGTGCGAGATGGTCGTCGCTTTCAACGTCGCCGACGAGCGGGACGGGCGCAAAGAACCCGCCGAGAGCGGCTGCCCCGGGCACGTGGGAGACGAAACAGGCGTGGACGCAGCCNNTCGCGCAGCGGGCGCTGTCGGTCCCGGAGGGGCCGATCCGATCAGCTCACCGGGCGATTCGGCGGCCCCGTTCAGGTCAGCTGCGCCGTTCCCGCCACCACCTTGCGCCACGCTTCCGACCTGGTCTGGGCCGGCCTTGCCATCGCGATCTTGGTGGATCTTCAATGCGTGACCGTGGTGGAGGCGTGCCTTCTGGGCGATCGACTCTTCGTCCACGTGGATGAACTTCTCACCCCGCAGCGCCGAAGCGATTGCTGCGATCACGCACATGACCACGGCGAAGGAGAGTATGAGGACAAGCGCATCCTTGAACGATGGACCGATGAGCTGGGGGAAGAAGGAGCGGCCTGTGATGGCGGCAGCCTGGCCGGCGGGAAGATGGCCGAGCACCGCCGGGCCGAGCAAGCTCTTCAGCGGGTTGTAGCCCAGGAAGGCGGCGAAGATGTAGCCGAGGGGCGGCAGGTGCGAGAGCTGGGTGGCGGTTGCCACGGGGACGCCGTGTGCGAGAAGGCCATGGAACATCGCCGAGGGCACCTTGTCGTTCAGACCGAACACGAGCAGGGTGAAGAAGAGCCCCATCGAGAGCGGAAGGCCTGTCTGGGCGAAGGTCACGCGCATGCCCGAAGCCGCTCCGCGGTAGCGGGCCGGGACCGAGTTCATGATCGACGCCGTGTTCGGCGANNCCGTAGCGGTCCGAGAGCTTGCCTGAGATGGGCCCGGCGACCACGAAGCCGACCATGAACGGGATCATGTAGATCCCGGCCCACAGCGGGGTACGGGCGAAGCTGTACCCGTGCTGTGGGAGCCAGATGCCCTGGAACCAGATCATCAGCATGAACTGGAGGCCGCCTCGACCGACGCCCCCCAGGAAGTTCGCCGCATTGCCGGCGGTGAACGCTCGGATGCGGAAGAGCGACAGGCGGAACATGGGCTCGGCCACCCTCGTCTCGACGAAGGCGAAGAAGACGAGAAGCGCGATGCCTCCGAAGATCATCTCCAGCACGAAGGGGTCCGCCCACCCGGTGAGGGAGTGGCCGTAAGGCTTGATGCCGTAGGTGACGCCGGTGAGGATCATAGCGAGGCCCGCGGCGAACGAGAGGTTCCCGAGCCAGTCGAGCCTGGCCTTGATGCGGATGCCGATCTCCTTCAGCTTCAGGTAGGCCCAGACTGTCCCGAAGGCCCCGATCGGGACGTTCGCGAGGAACACCCAGCGCCATCCGACCTGGGAGAGGAGCCCACCGACGAGGATGCCCAAGAACGAGCCGACGATCCCGACGACCATGTTCATCCCCAGGGCGAAGCCGAGCTGCTCTGCCGGGAAGGCGTCGGTGATGATGGCCGCCGAGTTCGCCATCAAGAGCGCCCCGCCTATGGCTTGGACCATCCTCAGGATGACGAGCTCCAGGGCCCCGTTCGTGCCCGTGCTCCAGACCGTCGACAAGAGGATCGCCGAGACCGTGAACCAGGCGAAGCCGAGGTTGTACATCTTCACGCGGCCGAACATGTCGCCGATGCGGCCCACGGTCACCACGACGGCGGCCGACACCAGCATGTAGCCCATCATGATCCAGAGCAGGTACGGGAAACTGGCCGGTTGCAACGGGTCCAGGTGGATACCCCGGAAGATGACCGGCAGGGCGATGATGAGGCTCGTCCCGTTCAGCGTCGCCAGAAGCATTCCGATCGTGGTGTTGGAGAGGACGACCCACTTGTAGCGGGGCCCTACGACCGTCGACTGGGTCGTCGTCAACAGGCTCACGTTGGCTTCTCCTTTGGTTCGTGGTGGTCCCCCGTCACCTGCGGCGTTTCCCCCGAGCGTTCGGTCGCGAACGACTCGAGCAAGGTCACAGCTCGTTCGAGCGCCAATCGGTCCGTCCTGCAGAGGGCACTTACGTGCCCGGCAAGCCAGGCGTTACCGATCCGGGCGCGCCGCTCGAGAAGTTCCGTGCCTTCGGGCGTGGCAAAGAGCTGCACGCCCCTGCGGTCGGCAGGGTTCATCCGGCGGGCGACGAGACCTGCAAGCTCCAGTTTGTCGGCAAGTCGCGTCGCGGCCGGGGAAGGCAGGCCCTCGATCTCGGCGAGATGGCCGACACCGAGCGGGCCGTTGCGAACCACGGTGGCGAGCGCGGAGAACTGTGTGATCGTGAGCTCCGACGGGTCCATCCGGCGCAGCTGACGCGAGAGGCGGACCATCGACAATCGCAACCGAGCCGCCAGCACGTGTGGCGCGTCCGCGTCGACGCTCGCGCCCGTCGCCTCGCTCATCGCACTGACACCTCTTTCCTGGACTGCCCAGCTGCCGGAGCTGTGTCGGACCGGCTACCTTGTTGGCCGAGCCGCATGTCCCTAGCTAATGTGCCGACATTATTATATGTCGGCAGCATCGATCCAGAGTTGAGGGCGCGAGACGGATGGGCACTGCGGGCATGACGGTCGATGGCAGATCGGCTGCGGGCCGATGAGCACCGCCGACTCGTTCGTCGTAATGGCCAAGCCTGTCGGGCCGATCTGCAACCT
>PMVZ01000151.1 GCA_003166375.1 Acidimicrobiaceae bacterium
ACCGCGCCTATCGAAGTCTCGTCCGGGGGCCACAAGGTCTTCCGGCTGTCCCGGCGGGGCAACCGCCGGCTCAACCACGCCGTCCACATGGCGGCAGTCACCCAGGTCGCTCACCGCCACAGCGAAGGCCGGGTCTACTACGACCGCAAGATCAAAGAAGGAAAGTCGAATAAAGAGGCGCTGCGCTGCCTCAAACGGCGCATCAGTGACGCCATCTTCGCCCACCTGGTCGCCGACGCCAAGCGCAGAGCCCAGAGCGGACAAGCGGGCCCGGGAGGGCAAAGGGGGAACGGCTCTGTCTCCAGCGTGGCCCGCTCACACCCCGAGCGCCAGCTCTTCGGACAAGCCACTCCCAGGCCCGTCTCCACCATACGACGTACGGTCACCTCCAGGGGCTCAAAGAGCCAAGAGGCCATTGGGAAGAAAACCCGAAAAGTCTCTTGACAACAAAGAGGTCTCGATCTGGACGGATCGCCAGGCCCCGCCAAGACCGTTGGGAGACGCACAGATGGGATGTTCGGTCCCTTCTGCGGTGATCGGCCAAGCCTCGCCCGCCGTGGCGAGAGCGAGGAGGGGTTCGCGCAGGAGTGCCGACGGCGCGGATCTCCGACTGGCAATAAGGTTCACGTCGAAGCGATAGAGGTTCCTGCACCGTGTCGCCACGGGCTTGTCGGTGAACACCGATCGCCGATTCCACCGATTCCGGCGCGGAGCTGTTGCCAGGTCGGCCCGCTATTCTGTGCCGCGCACCCGCCAGCGCTTCCACCCTTGACTTTGCATTATGCGAATCAGAGGGGGCGACCGGTGAGCGCGACGAAACGGTCGATGGTGGCGGCGCGCCCGGTTGCAGTTACTGAGGCGGGGAGAAGCCGTCAGCGTTGGAACTCTTGGGAGACGGTCATCTGGCTCGTGGACAGGGCCATGTCGACAGCAATGGGGTCGATGACGACCGTCTGGCCTCCTGATCTGGCCAGGTCCCAGGAGTGGGTGACGTCCACGGCGGCGGCCTCGACCACCTCGAGATCTCGTCTCGGGCTGTGTGCGAGCCTCCGGCTCCACAGGCGACGATTAAGGTCACGGACTGCAGCGATAATCCACAGGCCATCGGCGCGGTGTTGACGCGCATGGCGAATCTCGCGGACAAGACGCCCTCGTTCGGCAGCGGCCTGTGAATCGGCACAGCGCTGCTTGGCGAGATCGAGATGTTGCAGCACGAGCAACCCCCTTCTTAATCGGAGTCGACAGCCCTGGACGGCTCCTATCCCCACACTTTCCACAGGGACGACCTAGGAAGTAGGCCTCGCAACTGACATTGTACAAATCAAACTCAATATCACACTACAACCAGAGGCAGAAAGTAAAACTTTCCCCCACCGAACACATAGGTTGGTGAGTACATAGTAGAGGAGCCACGGGAAATATGCAACGACTCCAGCGTCGAATCGCGGCATTTTGTGCAAGGCAGCCATGTGGTCAAATACTGAGTGTCAGGACCGCATCACTGATGTGTAATGCTGAACCATATATATATCGCATCACTATACGTGCAGCGTTGCGGTTCCCCTGGTGTAGTCGCAGGATAAACGGCAGTTCTTGACAGAAGAGGGGCTCTCGCCTTGGACATCGTCACCCTACGTGAAGTCCTAAGGACGACTATTCTCTCGTGACGTGGAAGGGCACGTGCATAACCCTGACTTCCGTTCGTAACAAAGAGGTCTCCGGAGGTCGGTTAAGTTAGTCTCTGGTCGAGTCACTGACCATTCGTCAAGTTGAGCATTGGACTTCCCGTCATGGACATGACATTGTCGAAACGAGGCGATTATGTGGTTCGCTCGGCGATCTCGCTCGCGAGGGCCTTTGAGGAGGGGGTACCGCGGAAGATCCGCGAGGTAGTCAGCGAAATGGAGGTGCCCCAGACGTTTGCCTCCCAAATCCTCGCCGACCTGGTGCGGGCGGGCGTCGCCAGTTCCAGGGCTGGGCGCAACGGCGGCTACTGGCTCGCACGGGCACCGGGGGACATCAGCGTGCTCGAAGTCGTCGAGGCGGCCGAGGGCCCGCTCCATGCCGAGCGCTGCGCCCTTGGTGAGGGGCCCTGTCGATGGGAAGCAGTATGCCCCCTGCACGAGACCTGGTTAACGGCCACGGCCGCGCTGCGCCAAGTGCTGGCGACGACCACGCTGGCCGAGATCGCAGCTCGAGACCACTCGATCGAGATGGGGACCTACCCGATCCCGGAAGGCTCGCACCGCATGGGTTCGGCTGCCGTCGCCATCGCGGACGCCGTCCACGTCGAGCTGGAGGAGACCGTGGCGCGCACCCGGCTCTCGCGTTCGGCGCACCTGCTCGGCCCCGTCATCGACGCAGCGTGCAGCGAGGCCGCCCGGTCTGAGCCGAGGACCGCCGGTTTCAGGGTTCAGCAAGACGAATGTCGCCCACCGTCCGGCAATGCGGACCAAGCTGACGGGTCTTGCAGCGAGGTCTCCCTCCTTCCTGCCATATCGCCGGTGCCGGACGAGCAGAGCGCTCGCTACGCGTCGAGCTGGAAGTTCTCCGCCCAGGCTGGCCACTTTCTCCTCGATGCCGACCTGAAGATTGCCGCCGTCGACGCCGAGCGCTGCGAGCTGCGCCTCGAAGGCACTTGGAGGCAGGTCCCTGCAGTGTCGCCCGTCGGGCTGAAGGCCCCCCAGCTTGACCATCTGGCTCGTGGCACGGTGCGCTCCTTCCTGCGCCGGTTGGCTCGGATGCTTGAGTCGGCCTCGGAGGAGCCCGTCGGCACGGTACGGAGCGCTCGCCGGACGAAGGGCTGACCTCCACCGCGGGTGCGTACCCTGTAACAGCACTTGCAAACTGCAGAGGTCTACGACCCTCGGTCACTTCCGCGCTGGATAGGCGCACAGAACAACGTGGGAGTGAGGGCAATCAGCTCACCCTGACGGGCGCGTAATCGGCAGGGCGCGCGGGGCAATCACCGAACCGTGCCCCAGAACGCGCGCCTGGCACAAGCGAGCGAGAACGCCACCTACCGCCGGGTCGGCGACGTTCGCGATCGTGGCCGAGCGGCACATCTGGGGCGGTCAGTCTGTAGCAGCCGAAGGCAAGGCTTGCTCTGCCAGGCGAGTCTCCTGCGATCAGACGAGCGGATCGAACATGATCTCCCGGACCTCCTGAGCGCAGCGGCAGGCGACGGCGAACTTGGTGGCCCACTCCAGTGCCTCTTCTCGTGAGGGCACCTCGACAATCGCGAACCCGCCGATGACAGCCTTGGTCTCCGGGTACGGGCCGTCGGTGATCATCCCGTCGGCAGCCACGATGCTCGCCCGCTGGCTCTCCACCCCGCCGCCGAAGACCCACACCCCTGCCTCCTGTGCCGCCCGGACCACTTGATGTGCGGCCTCGCCCACTGCAGTCGTCTCCTCCTCAGCGAAGGTCAACGCGCCATCATCGAACGAGATCAGGTACCGCGTCATCCCACGACTCCCTTCTCGAAACGGCAGCGGGGCGGTGGCCGACGGGGTTCGAACATAGTCTCATTACCTCCACTCCGTTGTAAGAAGTTCAACGTTTACCCTGGTAGATGGCGCACAGAAGATTCGCAGAGCCGCACACCGAGCCGTCGTTATCCGCTCGTCGTAGCAGCTGAGAGCGGGGCCGTAGTCCGCGCAGATGAAATGTTCGGCACAGCGGCGTCGCTGGCTGGTCGGCTCCTGTTCGGCTTTCATTAGTTCAGCTCAGCACTCACCGCGCTGTTCGTTAGGCCCCTCAGCAAATCAGCTTTGCGCGAAAGGCGGGCGAGGCCTCTCCGGGTAACGTTCAGGCTTATGGAGGGACCCATGGCAGAAGATGATGTGGATCCCCGGTCGCTTCGTGTCTCGGATCGGGAGCGGGACCATGCCGTCGTCCGTCTGAAAGACGCCGTTTCCGAAGGCCTGATCGATATCGACGAGTTCGGCGAACGGACCTCGCACGCTCTCGTCGCCCGCACGCGCGGTGAGCTGGACGCCGTGACCTCAGACCTTCCCGCCGGCCCTGCCGCGAGACAGGGAACCGATGACATCGTCGAGCTCAAAGGCAGCATGAGCTCGGTGGAGCGCAAGGGCGACTGGCAGGTCCCTCGTAAGTTGGTGCTCCGGTGGCGGANNCGATTTCACGGAGGCCAGGATCGTCCACACGGTGGTCGAGATCGAGCTCGACGTTAATGGCGGTTCGGTGGAAATACGCCTGCCGGAAGGGGCGAGTGCTTCGTTGGACGGAGTAGAGGCGCGGCTCGGGAGCGTCGAGGACCACAGGCGGGGCGCACCTGCCGCGGGGCGGCCCCATTTCGTCTTGAAAGGCCAGATCCGTCGGGGCTCGGTCGAGGTTCGCGGGCCGCGCCGCTCGTTGGCACGACGCCAGCGAAAAGCCTCCTCTTAGGGATCACGCCAGGTCTGATTGGGCGCTTTGCGAAAGGTGAGCTACTCATAGTCGGCAGGGTTCGGCGCTCGGCGCTTTGCCGGCACGTGACAAAGAGGCCTCGATCGGTACTCCCAGCGTCGGACCGCCGGTCGGTATCAGGTGCGGAAATCTGTTCGTGCGCCCGCCCAGAGTGCGAAGGCATCAGAGCGGCTACGTGGTTCTCGTCAGGATCCGGAGCGGCCCAGCAATTTGGTCGCGAGCGAGGTTCTCGACTAGGGGAAGGGTCAGGGTCATCCCTGATTGCCACACGTCACGAATGTCGTGACAATGAAGGATGCAAAGACCTCCGCCCCGCGACCTTTCATCGGTACGGTGTCGGGACAAACGCGGGCGACCCGCGAAGGTGCGGCCCGTCAGCGCGGCGATAGCGGAAAGGACAACAGGTGAGCACCGCTACTCTCCCTGACACCTTCGAGCCTCAAACCGCGAGTCGCTGGGCCGTAGAGACCCACGGGCTGACCAAGCGATTCGGCGAGAACGTGGCCGTGAACAACGTCGAGCTTCTCGTCCCGAGAGGATGCGCGGTTGCGGCCCAGATCACGCGGACGCGCTCCGCCGCCTGGGCCGGCTCAAGCGGCAGGATCGCCTTGATCTCCGCCAGCGGGACCTGCAGCTGGCGCAGCGCCGCGATCAGGCGTGCCTGCTTGAGCTGGACGGGCTCGTAGAAGCGGCAGCCAGAGTCCTCATCCACCCGTGCTGGCGGCAGCAGACCCAGCTCGTCATAGAGTCGCAGCGCCTTGGCCGACAGCCGCGAGTCTCTGGCGAACTCTCCGATGCTCATCTGATCCACGTGCTCGCTCCTCATAGACATGACAGGTACCGGACAAGTCTGCGGCCTCTCCCAAGGTCAAGGTCAAGCCGCCGCGTTGAGGAAAACGTGATCGGTATCCCCGGAGCTAGCCTCTGGTATCTGTCGCCGCTCCTTGCCGCGACGCTCGCCACCGGCTGCGCCCGGGTCAAACATCGGGACCGCAGCCCTGGAACAGCCCGACTGGGTGCGGTCGGTGATCGCATGGCACGGCGAAAAGCTCGCGGTCGGGCTCGACGTCCGCGGCACCACGTTATCCGCGCGCTGTTAGCCCCCGGGAGGGTGGCGAGCTGTCCGACGTACTGGCCCGACTCGACGCCGACGGGTGTGCTCGCTACATCGTTACGGACGTGCGCTGCGATGGCACGCGCAGCGGCCCGAACCTCGACTTGCTACGCGAGGTATGCGCGGCGACCGTCCGTCCGGTGATCGCCAGCGGCGGGGTGAGGAGGCCTCAACGACCTCTGCGCGATCGCCGCCCTAGTCGCCGATGGTGCCGAGGGCGCGATCGTCGGCAAGGCGCTGTACGCCGGCGCGTTCACACTGCCGGAAGTGATTGCCGCGACTCGATGAGTGCACGGGGCTGTCGACCTCCTCGACTGAGGGAGTCGCGCAGCCGGGCCGGGGCTGTCGCGTCAACCACCGCCTCGGCCCGGACGGGACCCGGGCAACTCCTGACAAGCGGGTCGCGTCGAGCAACCTAGCGATACAGAAGTGGCAATCTCGTGCGCCTCTCAGTGTTATCGAGCGTCGCACCACTCCGCGCCAAAATCGGCGCTCGGTGCGGATCGCCCGACAGCGCCCGTAGCCGTCGATCGGGCGCGGCGAGTGGTCCGTGGCCGCGATGTTCTGCGTGTCTGTTCGGGCGTCCCTGACCGTCACATGGGAGATACCGTGAATGCCGTGGATCTCCCAGAGCTACTGGTCGCGGACGCCGGCGAATGGCGAATATGGTTGAGTGCCCATCACGCCGATTCACAAGGTGTCTGGCTGGTTCTGGCCAAGAAGGGAACGGCTGATCCGACAACGCTCTCGTACGACGAGGCGCTTGACGAAGCGATCTGCTTTGGCTGGATTGATGGTCAACTAGGGCGTCGTGACCCCGCAAC
>PMVZ01000245.1 GCA_003166375.1 Acidimicrobiaceae bacterium
CATGTCGAGCACGAAGGCGTCGACCTCGGGCCGTACCGGCTCCATGAGGTCGAGCGCGAGCGACTGGCTCCCTTCGCGTCCGCGTGGACGATCCCGAGCCCGGGGTCGAGCCCCACGGCCTGGCACGCGAGGATCGCTTCCGCCTCGACGAGCGAGTAGAGGTAGTTGAGCATCGCGTTCACGGGTCGTTCGGCCTTGCGGTTCGAGGCCGCGGACGCGAGCACCGAACGGCGCCCTTCGTAGCGTGACCAGTGCGGCGGGATCCGGAGACGGTCCTTGGTCGCAAAGATCGGGGCACACTCTGCGCGGCCAGACCAGGCCCCGAAGTAGAGGGCGGCAGCGCTCGCTTCGAGCTGGCGTAGCTCGTCGATTGTCTCGACTCTCTCGGTGGCGAGAGCGAGATCGCCGATCGTCTCGGCCGTCATCGAGTCGCCGAAGCGTCGAAGAGCCAGCTTTCCTTGGCCCTGGATCTTGCGAGACATCAGCCACCGGGCGACGTCGAGACCGTATGGCTCGAATGGCGCGAGAGCCTGGGTACGGCGGAGCCGGGCATCGTCGGTAGTGCGAGGCGTCGAGGCGAGCTGAGCCGTGCCGTCCGAACCGAGCACCAGGATCCCGATGCCGAGGTTCGCGCACCAGCGCAGGGCGTCAAGGCTGACCATGCCGGCAGCATTCAAGATCACGAGGCGGCGGAGCCCATGGGTGGCCCGGTCGTAGCGGCGAGTGCGCCGGTGCGCTCCTACGCCGTCGTGGACTTCGAGGGCGCCGTGCTCGACGATCACTCGCACGCCAAAGCCGTCGGCGACACAGACACCTCCGAGGTCGGGCCGACTGTAGGTCTCGGCGAGTGCAGTAGTTGAGTCGGCGATATCTTCCGGGGTGCGGGTAAGGGTCGTGGTGCCAGCCGGAGCCGACAAGTAGTCTGCGGAACGCATCGGGGGTATCTCCCTGGTGCCAGTCCCCGGGCCGTTCAGCGCGGTGCCGGGGACACCTATGTGTCAGGGACCAACGTACCGCTCGACCTCGGTTCCAATCCACCGGTTGCCCTTGCTGAAAGGGTCTCGCTTAGCTCGCGGCTCCAGTAGAGACGAGCAGGTCAAAAGCCTCCTGACCCAGGTTGTCGTATTCCGCCTCCGAGAGCACCGCCAGCACCTGTGTCGCAGCGACGGCGGCGCCGGTGTCCGGGCATTCCCACTCGTACCGCTTGAGGGTGGCGGATATCGACCTGCCTGGATGAACGACCACGACGGCGGGATGGCCGCAGCCGAGCAGGACGACGCCGATGGTGTGCTCTCGCCTAAAGCCGGAGCCATTGGGAATCCGGGCCGAAGCTGGCACGCGTACGACGGCCCGGCAGCGGCGACAGCGAGTGTTTGTGGTCGCTTCGGTCTCGAAGCTGAGTCCGCAGCGCTTGCAGGTAATGGTTGTCACAGCTCCGATCATCGCTCCAGGCTGCGCGCTTGGACGCCCTTCTTGCAGAATCGCCGTAAGGTTGCTTTGGATTGGCATCACGGAGCCTGGCAGTGGGGTCAAAGAGGCGCAGCCGCTTCCGGGACGGGCGGCGCCGTCCAGAGTCAGCCCGGTATTCGGTGCCATTGAGATAGCCGATTGCTTCAATATTCGCGGAACTGATGGGGTCGGCTGAGCGTTTAGGTGGAGTGCAGATGACATTGTCCCAGAGCGCCTCATGTCGAAGCTGCGGATCGACTAGCAACTGTCACTCGATTCCCGAGGCAACGACTTGGCGAGGTCGCATGTATCTCGACAACAGGCCACTGCCGGGTCGGGATCTCGAATGCGCAGAGTGCCTCGCCAAGTCACTCAAGACGTGGCTGAGTCTGGGCTGGGATGTTCACAACCACCGCCTCGACGAGACCTGTGGTCCCAACTGCGCGACCAGGGGTGACCTGGGACGCCGATGGCAGATATCTCTGATGCGCAAAGCTTCTGTCGACCGTACGGAGGGCTTTCTATTGGTGAAGGCTGTCGACGGCCTGCCTCACGTGAACGGCACGCTTCCAATTCATGGCAAACGAGTCAGCCGATTCACAAGCCAGATCCCGCAGCTCTGGTACGAACCGGTGCGGTCTCTCGATGACCTGGTGGATTATCTGCGACTCGCAGCGAATCTCGAAAATGCGGGCGTACCGGCGCGGGCTCGCCCCCATTTGCAGCTGATACTCCAGCTCTTCGAGTCCGCGCACCGTTCGACCACGGGCATAATTCGATGGCCGAAGCCGGGAGAGGTTCCGCTCGACCTTCACGCCGTCGAGCCCCTGCGCCTTTCCGAGGACGGCCAGTCCGTCGAGTTCTGGAACTCTTGGGGGTCGAGATGGGGAAATGGCTTGATGCGCAGTCGCTGAGCAGTGGAATCGACCGCGCGAGGAATCGGCGTAACACCTGATCCTCGTGCCTTGCGGTACGTCGACTAGTCCCCTATCGGCGGACGACCGGATGGGAAGAGCGACGGACTGGCGAAGAGCAGACCGGGCTACGCCACCGGGCGGAAACGTTCTTTCCTCTCCCGTTCCTTGCGTTCCCGCACCACGCGGTTCCTGCGGTGAGCGACCTGCAGGTCCAGCACGTGAAGGTGGCGACCTACCGACAGGTTGTCCGAGAGCCTTATCTCCGTCCCGTTGGTGATGGCGATCCCGCGGTGCGCGGACCGCCAGTCCATGATCGTGGCGCACTCGGGGCAACGCGGGTCGGGTCGGATCATCAGGTACGCGCACTCCTGAACATCCTCGTCGTAGCTCTCGACTCGCGTCACCGGCTTACTTGCCCTTCGCCGCAGAAGCACTCGTTGTCTGCCGTCTGCGGCCGCCACTGCCCGACTGCTTCCCGACGACCGCGAGCGAACCCATCGAGGGCACGACAGTGGACTCTTCCCCTGTCGACCACCGCACCCGCAAGAGNNGTTACGACTCCATCGCGGGGAGCCTCGCCGACTTTCCTCGAAGAGACCTGCACGCGATCGCCAACGACTGCCATATACCGAATGGTGCCACGCCGCGGCGTGTCTGACCAGCGTGGTCCCACACCTTTCACGCGCAGGCGCTCCTGGCGACTGTTCAACGTGCCGAGATTACGGGGTGGAACGTTGGACCGTGGATGGCTACGGCCCGTGACCGCCCGGACCAGAATGTCTGTCGTCGTCGCCGAGGCGACCGCGCTATCGAAGTCCCGCGCAAGCTAAGCCCGAGCGGAGAAGTTCACGCTGCACGTGGTGGCGTAGCGCGCCTCGCGGAGCTGGTCGGAGTGACGCAGCCGGCAGGGTACGCTCGATGACAGAGAGGTCGCCCATATGGCTGAGTGCCCAAGGCTCGTCGTCGTTCGTACGAGCCCTTGCCGGCGCCTCGCCGAGGCGGTGGCCTCGGCCGAGAAGGCCTAGAACGAGGCGAAGAGAAGATGAGCACCGACCAGCCCACTGAGGCCAAGAAGGCCTACGAGAAAGCGCTGGCTCCGGCCCAGAAGGCCTACGACGAGGCAGTGGTCCGGGCCGAGAGGGCCTACCGCGTGGGGGTGGCCCCGGCCGAGAAAGCCTACGACAACGCGATGATCTCGGCCGAGAGGGCCTACCGCGTGGCGGTGGCCCCGGCCAGCAAGGCCTACGCCGCGGCGGTGGCCCTAGGCCCACAAGGCCTACCGTGATCCCGTTCCGACCGTCTCGCCGGACCGAACCTCGCCTCAACCGCCCCGACATCTGCCGGCGTGGGGGCTGCCTTGAGCCCGTAACCGACCACGTGATCCGGCTGTGCGCCGGCCACTTGGCAAAGTACACACCCGAAGCCGAGCGGGCAGGCATGCGACAGGCGGCCCTACTTCACCGGCGCCCCAGCGCTTAGTCCTGAGCCCTTCGCCGGGACGGGGAGCTCGCTCGCGTTCGCCCAGCTTGCCTCTGGCACCCCCCGTGTGTCCCACCACCCGCTCCTCTCGCCGCCACGTGGGCGAACGTGGGCGCCTGTCGTGGCCAATCCGAAAGCTTCCGGGCCCAACTGCGTCCTCGTCGCCTCTGCGGCCTGTCCGGTGGGCCGGCTGGGCCGGGCGCTTGTGGCGCCGGCCCGCCGCCCGCCTCTGGCGGGTTCTCCCTGGTCCGGGCGCTGCGGCCCCGTTCCTGTCCCCGGTTTCTGGCCCGTTTTCGGCCGCGTCNNTCTCTCCCCGCCCGAGATGGTGGTCTTGGGGTGTCATTATGCGAACACCCCTCTGGCAGCGAAAGGGCATGTCACAGCCGTTGTCGACGGCGTTGCCATTCGTCTCGCACCGTCAAACGCCGTCCTGCGATCAGGAGATGGCGATCGGTAAGACATCTGTTGCGGCGAGGTACTTCGAGTGTGATCACGGTGGCGTGGGGAACAACCAGGGCGGCGGCGATTCGAGGCCTGCACGGTGGACATTATGGGACGATCTTCAAACCCTCTGTCAGCTTCGCGTGTGTCTGTGACCATGGAGCTCCCGATCTCGGGTGCCAGGCAGACGTCGACACGGAGGCCGCTCGGCGGACCGACGGACCGGGCATCACAACCGCCATGCCCAGCACCGACTCCGACGCGCTGGCATCGAACGGCTGATGGCCGCGTACGGGGAAGGGAACTCCCTAGCTCAGCTTGTCGCTCGCTTCAAGGTCCACCACGCAACGGTGCTCGCGCATCTCGAGCGCAACGGCGTGCCTCGACGCCCGACGGGTCCCAAGCACAGCGACGAGGACGTTGTCGACGCGGCCGACCTCTATCGCGACGAGCTCTTGCTCGCCGCGATCGGACATCGTTTCCGAGTCGACCCTGGCACGGTCGGCAAGGCAGTTCGGACAGCGGACGTGCAGATTCGTCCGAGACGCGATTGGGTGAGCGCCTGAGCACAGAATCACCTTGCTTAGGACTGTCTGGGCGCAGAGACGCGTTGGGGCAGGTCAAGAACGATGAGCGAGCAAAAGGACAGCGGCTAAACCACCAGCGCCGGCTCCGCGATCGGTCGAGACGACCTGCCGGAGTAGGCCGCTACTAGATAGGCAGCTCGCCGATCGTCAGGACCAACAGCTACACCACGACTACGGAGAGATCCTGGGCATCCCCGTCACGGGCGATCGCCGTCAACGTCAGAGGACTCTCATCGCGCACACCGGAGCCTCAATCGAATCAAGTCGCACCCACCTTCCGCGCCCGAACTCCTTCTCGCGCGCGCATTCGATCCCCTGACCGATTAGCCATTTAGCCGCGTCACCGCTGTCAAAGGGACCGAAGCAAACTCACGATACCTGCTTCATGAGCAGCTGCTTCGCCGACCCTTCGCGCGATTCTGACCGCAAGTACGAGCAACATCAGCCCTGGGATAAGGAAAACAGCCCCTGCACCCGGAGCATTCTTATCAAGGCTAGGTCCTACAAGCACCAAGCAGACAAGCAGAGCAAGACCGAATGCCCCGAAGATAAAGAACGCCCACGCTGTCGAGCGAGCGTCAACCGCGTAGTCAAGAGAGACGCCCGACGGCTCGGTTGTTACTATTCGAACTGATACGCTCACCTGATCCAAGGGATCGTCACCAGCGAGCCCCGATTTCGCGAATCGTGACGTGAAGGATCTTTGCGCTATTCGAAGCCTGATGCTGTTTGGATCTGAAGACTCTAGCTCAAGCGTTGAAACGAGGCCCTTCTCTTGTGGTTCCATCCGACTGTCGAATAGTTGTTTGAGCCTCCAGGCGACATTATCCAGACTGTAAGAGATCAAGAACGACCCTCGAACCCGCCTCAAATGAAGATATAACCACCTCAGAGTAAACACACACGTCCGTGGTGTGCGGGCGGCGAGTCTCATCAGGTTCTCAACCCCCTGCCGATATGAACGCACGGAGAGCCCACCGCAGCACCGGGCCAGTGCCCGCATTCAGATTCGTAATGATTCCCGCAATAATGGCCGCCGCATGACCGGAAAGAATTCTCACAACGGTGTTCGTCCTGGCATCCGTGTAGGAGGCACCTAGACCTATTCCGAAACCAAGGTAGACTCCGGTGATCCCGTGGGTCTTGTTGCCGCTGCCATACGACCCAGTGAAATATGTTGCAGTGCCCGCCCATAGTGCGCCCAGCGAAAGGCTATGATCCCGAAATGGGCCACCTAGATCGATAACAGAAGGAGCGTTCGATATTTCGTATCCCAAACCTCCTCCTATATTGAGCAGTCTCAGTGCGACAGATGATGTGGGATTAGCTATGAACTTACTCCAGAAAGACAGATTCAGTAACACACTGAGAGCATGGGAACTCGTCGTAACGGTGAGGCCTACCTGCTGATTCCCATTTGATTCCTGAATGCAAGCTTGCATCACGGCAGCGATAATGACCGACACCATTACTGCGGAACAGTATCCCTCGGTCCATAAGCCGGTAGGATCGCTTGAATTCACGGGGTCGGCGCTGGCATACGAATAGGGCTCCCCTGTCTGTAACACGTCAGGATCAACTGACAGGAACTGGCCCGTCGCCGGGTCGTAGTAGCGCCC
>PMVZ01000105.1:0-30282 GCA_003166375.1 Acidimicrobiaceae bacterium
GGCGGTCGTGGTCCCTGTCCTCGGCATCGGCGTCGGCCTCGCCCCTCACGCGTTCATCCTGAACGCGATCAGGTTCCCGCTTGGTCTCACGAAGGTGAAATCGCCGGCGGCCAGCCCGCTCATAGGTCAGGAGCTGGTGTCGCTCTTCCCGGCGGCCAAGCCGGAATTGATCACAATCCTCACGCTTGTGGGCCTCGTCGCGGTGGGCTACGGGCTCTTGAGGTGGACGCCCACGACCCCGAAGAGCGCCGCAGGCTTCAGCGGTCTCTCCATGCTGCTCGCCACACTTCTCGCCCCGGCAACGCGGTTCGGGTACCTCATCTACCCGCTCGACTTGCTGACCTGGGCCGTCCTGCTCAGTCCACTTGTCTCACGAACCGGGGACGGGTCCCGAGATCTTGGTCAGGGTCAAGAGCCGCTGTCGGGGACCTCGAACAGCCGAAGTCTGAGTCCCGTGACAGCCGAGGTTTGCCCGTCACCGGCGAGCGAAGGCGAAATCGAGGGGTTGACGGCTGTGACCGCGACGCCTACCTCCCATTCGTAGCCATCGGACCCGGTCCGCTGGGCGAGGACCTCGGTCCCAGCACTGGGCAGCGGGTAGGTCCCGAGGAGCGACCAACGGGCCCGCCTCAGCTCCGTTCGATAGAACTTGAGGAGCTCGGTGGAATTCGTGTCGATCTGGAAGTAGATGCTCCGGTCGTACTGGTTCACGCCGGCGTCTTGCGCGGTCGTGCTGACGATCCGCGCGCCATTCGGCACGACCAGTGCGCCGAGGACGTCGGGCGGCGGTGTGCCGCCACTCGAGATGCGTTGGAGCACCTGTGACGCGCCAACTGCCGAGAGGTTCACGCCCGGCACCGGTGTCCCGAGGCCGGCGACAATCGGTGGGGTGGCCTGCCTGCTGCCGATGAGCGCAATCGCGAACCCACCGAACGACAGGACGACAGCGCAGGCGAGGACCACGAGCGCGGGCCGGAGCGACAGCGGCTCTGCGCGCCGGGCTCGAGTTGGCTCGAGCCCTTCGTCCAGTTCGAGCCCGACATCCGGAGTGGTGCTCACGGGGTGGCTCTTTCTGCCGGCGGCGTTTCAGGCTTTGGGTTCGTCACGATCCTCCGCAGGGAGTTTAGTTGGGCTGCGAGCGCGATCGACCGCCGACTTCGCGCGAACAGGCTGGTCCAGTCGTCCTCAGCAGGTAGATTTATGTCATGTCCGTGGTCGATCCTGTGTTGGCCGGGTCGACTGCCGAGCTGGCTGAGGCGTCCCCGGAGAACCCCGCCCGGGCCCTCATCCCACCGCCGACCTGTGAGGTCGCAGGCATCCTCTCGACTCTGAGCGCCCGGCGCGGCGGCGAGGATCTCGATCTCGTGAGGCGGGCGCACGCCTTGGCGACCAAGGCCCACGAAGGTCAGCACAGGCTCTCCGGCGAGCCGTACATCACCCATCCGGTCGCAGTTGCGACGATCATCGCCGATCTCGGCCTGGACACCGTGAGTGCTGCCGCGGCATTGCTGCACGACGCGGTGGAGGACACGGGGGTGACCCTCGCCCAGATCGGGGAGGAATTTGGCCCTGCGGTGGCGGCGATCGTGGACGGCGTCACGAAGTTGGACCGGCTCCGTTTCGATTCGAAAGAGGCGCAGCAGGCCGCCACGATGCGCAAGATGCTCGTCGCGATGGCCAGCGACTGGCGGGTGCTGGTCATCAAGCTGGCGGACCGGCTCCACAACATGCGGACTCTGTCGGTGATGCCCGAGTGGAAACAGCGCCGCACCGCCGAGGAGACCCGGGACATCTACGCCCCCCTGGCGCATCGCCTGGGCATCCAGGAAGTGAAATGGCAGCTGGAGGATCTCGCGTTCGAGACTCTTCACCCGAAACGGTTCGCCGAGATCGCTCAGATGGTCGCCACCCGCGCTCCGCGGCGTGAGGTCGAGCTCGCCGAGGTCCTCGCGGTCGTGCGTTCCCGACTCGGCGCGGCTGGGATCGAGGCCGAGGTCACCGGGCGCCCGAAGAACTTGTGGAGCATTTACGAGAAGATGGTTGTGCGGGGCAAGGAATTCGACGAGATCCACGACCTGGTGGCGATCCGCGTGATCGTGACCGCGGAGAAGGACTGCTGGGCGGCGCTCGGGGCAGTGCACGCTCTGTGGCCCCCCGTCCAGGGCCGGTTCAAGGACTACATCAACTCGCCGAAGTTCAACCTCTACCAGTCCTTGCACACCACGGTCGTCGGCCCCCGCGTGAAGCCCCTCGAGATCCAGATCCGGACCCAAGAGATGCACCGGCGTGCCGAGTACGGGATCGCCGCGCACTGGGGCTACAAGGAGGGAGCCGCCGGCAAGCCCGGAGCCGCCGGCAAGCCCGGAGCCGCCGGCAAGCCCGGAGCCGCCGGCAAGCCCGGGGCCCAGCGTGGAGCGCGGTCGACAGACGAGATCGCGTGGCTGCAGCGGATCGTCGACTGGGAGCGGGAGACCCCCGATCCGGTGGAGTTCCTGGAGACGCTCAAGATCGACCTCGAGCAGGACGAGGTGTACGTGTTCACGCCGAAGGGCCTGATCGTCACCTTGCCCGCGGGCGCGACTCCGGTCGACTTCGCATATGCGATTCACACCGAGGTCGGTCACCGCTGCGTCGGGGCACGGGTCAACGGGCGCCTGCTCCCGCTCGACTCGAAGCTGCACTCGGGTGACACGGTCGAGGTCGTGACCTCCAAGACTTCCTCGGCGGGCCCGTCGCGCGACTGGCTGCAGATAGTCACCTCGCCGCGTGCCCGCAACAAGATCCGCCAGTGGTTCTCCCGAGAGCGCCGCGAAGACGCGATCGAGACCGGGCGCGAGGAGTTGGCGCGATCGCTCAGGCGCGGCGGGCTGCCGGTCCAGAAGCTGCAGAGCTCGCCTGCACTTGTCGCTGTAGCGGCATCTATGGGCTATTCCGATCTCGACTCTCTCCATGCCGCGATCGGCGAAGGCCACGTCTCGGGACAGGCGCTTGTCCAACGAATCGAGCGTGAGCTTCGCGGGGGTGAGGGCGAGGAGCAATTGCCCTCGACCGCGTTGCAGCCCCGCAGGCCGAGTCACCGTCGTGTCTCGACGGGCATCTACGTCGAGGGCCTTGACGATGTGATGGTCCGCTTGTCCCGATGCTGCACGCCCGTGCCGGGAGACCGGGTAATCGGCTTTGTCACGCGCGGTCGGGGAGTGTCGGTGCACCGGGAGGACTGCGCGAACGCGATCGCTCTCGCCGCTGACGAGAAGGAGCGTCTGATCGAAGTGGAATGGGACGAGGACCGCACGGGAGTCTTCGTCGCAGCGATCGAGGTCAAGGCACTGGACCGGAACCGGCTGCTGGCCGATGTCGCCAAGGTGCTCTCCGAGCACCACGTGAGCATCATCTCCTCGTCGACCCACACGACGCCAGATAGGGTGAGCCGCATGCGCTTCGAATTCGAGCTCGCGGACCCCGAGCATCTCGACTCGCTTCTGGAGAATCTCAGGCTGCTCGACGGTGTCTACGACGCCTACCGGCTCGTTCCCGGGAGGAGCGGTGCTCTCGCACCGGCCGGCGGGTGACCCGCTTCCAGTCCCCCAAGGGAACCCAGGACATTCTCGCTCCGGAAAGCGCGCGCTGGTCTGAGCTCGTAGGGCGCTTTGCCGCTCTGGCGCAAAGGTTCGGTTTCGGCCTTGTCGTGAGCCCGGGTTTCGAGGACGCGGAGGTGTTCCGTCGGAGCTCAGGAGACTCCTCCGACGTGGTCACAAAGGAGATGTACGAGTTCACCGACCGCGGTGGCCGGGACATTGCGCTACGTCCGGAAGGCACGGCCTCGGTGGTCCGTGCCTATGTGCAGCATTCCCCCGTGCCTCCCTTCAAGGCCTGGTACGCGGCGCCCATGTTTCGCTACGAACGTCCTCAGGCAGGGCGATTCCGACAGCACCACCAGCTGGGTGTCGAGACGCTCGGCACTGGCGATCCCATGGCCGACGTGGAAGTGATCTCGCTCCTGGCCGCGTTGTATGCGGACCTCGGCTTGTCGTCGTTGCGCCTGCGAGTCAACTCCCTCGGTGACAAGACGTGTGCTCCGGACTATCGGGAGGAGCTGGCCCGCTATCTCGAATCGCACGCCGTGGAGCTGTGCGACGAGCACCGTTACAAGTGGGCCGTGAACCCGCTCCGCATCCTCGACTGCAAGCGCCTCGAATGCCGCAAGGTGAGGACGGGGGCGCCAAAGCTGCGTGACGCGTTGTGCGAGGACTGCCGCCGGCATTTCGCCGCTGTCCTCGGGGGCCTGGGCCGGCTTGCAATCGCCTATGAGCAGGACGACTACCTCGTCCGGGGTCTCGACTACTACACCCGTACCACCTTCGAGTACGGCTCCGATGCCCTGGAAGGCGTCGGCGGAGGCGGCCGCTACGACGGGTTGGTCGCCGCGCTCGGTGGCCCGGAGCTGTCCGGTGTGGGTTTCGGCGCCGGGATCGAGAGGATCCTGCTCGCGTGCGACGCCGAAGGAGTCTTGTCTGCAAGCGACCTGCGGCTCAGCGGGTCTCTGGATGCGTTCGTCGTGGACTCGAGTGACAAGGGGATAGCGCTCGAGCTCACCCACGAACTGAGGGCTGCCGGCCTCGCCGTCGACCGGGCATTCGACGCGCGCTCGATGAAGGCGCAGCTGAAAGCGGCGGACCGATCGGGCGCGAGAGTGGCATGCATCGTGGGTGCGGACGATCTCGCGGCCGGCCTTGTCACCATCCGGGTGCTGCGCGGTTCAGACGCGCACTTGCAAGAAAAAGTAGTCCGTGACGGGCTTGCAGCCCGACTCGGCCAGATCACGAGGTCGCCATGAGCATCGCAAACGACGAGTCGTTGGTGCCGGTAGGGCTCCGCAGCGCGTACTGCGGTGCCTTGCGGGCGGCAGATTCAGGGAGGACAGTCAGCGTTTGCGGTTGGCTGGCGCGCCGGCGCGAGCACGGNNGCAGAACAAGTGCTCCGCGTGACGGGGACAGTGCGGCTTCGTCCGGAGGACAAGGTGAACCCCGGGCTGTCGACGGGCGAGGTCGAGCTCGGCGAGTGCGAAGTCGAGGTCCTCTCGAGCGCGGAGTCTCCGCCGTTCTCGCTCGACGCGCGGTCGGAGACCGACGAAGCGGTACGACTGCGCTACCGGTACCTGGACCTCCGGACCGACCGCATGCAGCACAACCTCAGGCTGCGCGCACGGGTGAACAGCGCGCTGCGCAGGGCCATGGAGCGCCAGGGATTCGTCGAGGTCGAGACCCCGATGCTCTGGACGCCCACGCCGGAAGGGGCGCGCGAGTTCGCGATCCCGTCGCGGCTGCAGCGCGGGTCGTTCTACGTATTGCCTCAAAGCCCCCAAATCGCGAAGCAGTTGCTCATGGTGGGCGGCATCGACCGCTACTACCAGATCGCGCGCTGCATGAGGGACGAGGATCTACGCGCGGATCGCCAGTTCGAGTTCACCCAGCTCGACATCGAGGCGTCCTTCGTGGGCCAAGCAGAGGTCCTCACCTTTGTGAGCGAGGCCGTGATCGAAGCGGCCTTCGCGGTCACCGGTGAGCGGCCACCGGAGATAGTCACGATGACGTGGAACGAGGCCCTCGACAGGTTCGGGACCGACAAGCCGGACCTGCGGTTCGGAATGGAGCTCGTCGATCTGGGCGAGGCCGTCGCGGGCACGGAGTTCAACGCCTTCAAGGCGGCCTGTGTGCGGGCCGTTCGCGTACCGGGGCCGGGCGCGGGGGAGTGGCCCCGGAGCCGTCTCGACGGGCTTGTCGAGCGGGCAGTTGAGCTCGGGGCTGCCGGCCTGGTGTGGATGCGAGTGCGCGCCGNNGGCGACCTCGTGCTTGTCGTCGCCGGCGAGCGGGAAGGCACGTGCAAGGTGCTGGGCCAGCTGCGCCTCGACCTGGGTCAGCCGGCCATCAGCGAACGGCCGTTCCGTTTCGTCTGGATCACCGAGTTCCCGCTCTTCGAGGGCATGGACGACGAGGGGCATCTCGTCGCGGCGCACCATCCGTTCACGATGCCGCACCCCGACGACATCGACCTGCTCGAGACCGATCCCATGGTCGTGCGCTCGCAAAGCTATGACCTGGTGTTGAACGGCTGGGAGCTGGGATCGGGGAGCATCCGAATCCACAGGGCGGACATCCAGCGCCGCGTCTTCAAGGCGCTCGGGATTTCAGATGAGGACGCAGAGTCCCGTTTCGGCTTCCTTCTCGGGGCATTCCGTTACGGTGCGCCGCCCCACGGTGGATTCGCAGTCGGCCTGGACCGGCTTGTGGCGCTGCTGGCCGGCGAGGACAACATCCGTGAGGTGATCGCCTACCCGAAGACCCAGTCCGGAGCGGACCTGATGTCGGGCGCGCCCAAACCCCTCACGGCCAGGGTCTTGGCAGACCTTGGCATCCGGGTTGTGGCGCCTCAAGTGCCGGGGTCTCCGGCGACTGGGTCTCCGGCGACTGGGTCTCCGGGCGCGACGGGCACGAGCGGAGCGTGACGCCGAGCCCGCCCAGCCGAGCTGGCAACAACCGCCCGCCCGACCTGTTCGATGTCGCCGCCGCAGACGAGCTCAAGGTCCGGGCACCACTAGCGGCCCGCCTGCGCCCCACCCGGCTGGACGAGGTCGTCGGCCAGCGCCATCTTCTCGGTCCCGGCGCGCCCCTTCGCGCCCTGGTCGAGGACGACCGGCTCAGCTCAGCGGTGTTCTTCGGACCTCCGGGCACGGGCAAGACGACGGTGGCACGTCTGCTCGCGGAGCACACGGCACGCCGGTTCAGGGCGCTGTCCGCGGTCGATGCCGGCGTAAAGGACGTGCGAAACGAGCTCGACGACGCTCGCCGGGCACTGGGTGCGGAAGGTCGCGGGACGATCCTGTTCCTCGATGAGGTCCATCGTTTCAACAAGGCTCAGCAGGACGCGCTCTTGTCCGGTGTCGAGGAGGGCGTAGTCGTCCTGGTCGGCGCGACGACGGAGAACCCGTTCTTCGCGCTGAACGCTCCGCTGCTCAGTCGTTCGACTCTCTGGCGATTCGAGGCGCTCATGCCGGCGGACCTTCGCGAGCTCGCCGATCGTGCTTTGCGCGTCGAGGGGTTCGAGGCCGACCCGGATGCGCTGTCGCGCCTCGTCGACCTGGCCGAAGGCGATGCCCGGGCCGTGCTCACCACCTTGGAAGTTGCGATGGCCCTCGCACGGGGTCGAGCTCGGACCAAGGCAATGGGGACCGGCGCGGAGTCTGGCACGTTGCCCACGATCACGATGGAAGACATCGAGGGTGCTCGCGAAACACGAGCCTTCCGTCACGGGCGCGAGGAGCACTACGACCTCATCTCGGCTCTCATCAAGAGCCTGCGAGGTTCAGATCCCGACGCGGGCCTCTACTGGATGGCACGCCTCATCGAGGCAGGCGAAGACCCGCGCTTTGTCGCACGGCGCCTGGTGATCCTCGCCAGCGAGGATGTTGGAATGGCTGATCCCCATGCACTTGGGATCGCCACCGCAGCGGCCCAGGCTGTCGAGTTCGTCGGGCTTCCGGAGGCGGGCCTCAACCTTGCACAAGCGGTTGTGCATCTGGCGCTGGCCCCGAAGTCGAACCGCGCCGCGCTCGGCTGGTGGGCAGCACAGGCTGACGTCCGAGATCGTCCTCTCGGGGCGGTACCGCCGGAGCTTCGAGACGCGCACTATCGCGGTGCCGGGGCACTCGGGCATGGTCTGGGCTACGAGTATCCTCACGACGACCCGCGAGGGTTCGTCGAAGCCGTGTATCTGCCCGAAGGGCTTGTCGGGCGCCGTTACTACGAACCTTCGGAACATGGTGCCGAGAAGGTGCTCGCTGAGCGCTGGAGGGCGCGGCGCGGCGACCAAGGGCCGGCAGAGCCCGGACAAGCAACTAGCGCGAAAGAGAAGTGAGGCAAGAGGTGAACGCGGACCAGCTGCGAAACACCTTCACAAAGTTCTTCGTCGACCGCGGTCACCTCGCGCTCCCGGCCG
Organism: Acidimicrobiaceae bacterium; assembly: GCA_003166375.1. Lineage (GTDB taxonomy): Bacteria > Actinomycetota > Acidimicrobiia > Acidimicrobiales > Bog-793 > Fen-455. The sequence continues at coordinate 7,993 of PMVZ01000105.1, forward strand.
CGAGCCTGGTGCCGAACGACCCGTCGATGTTGTTCACGATCGCCGGCATGGTGCAGTTCAAGCCGTACTTCCTCGGCGAGTCTCCGCCGCCCGGGCCACGAGCGACGACCGTGCAACCATGCGTGCGCACCGTAGACATCGATGTGATCGGAACCACGTCGCGTCATGTGACATTCTTCGAGATGCTCGGGAACTTCAGCTTCGGCGAGTACTTCAAGGAGCTGGCGATCGCCTACGCGTGGGAGCTGTTCACTGATGTTCTCGGCCTCGATCCCGAGCAGCTCTGGGTCACTGTCCACGTCTCCGACGACGAGGCCGACGCGTTGTGGCGCGAGGTTCCGGGCTTGCTCGAGGGTCGTTTGCAGAGACTCGACGAGGACAACTTCTGGAAGATGGGCGAGACGGGACCGTGCGGCCCGTGTTCGGAGATCTTCTTCGACCGGGGACCGCAGTACGGGCCCGGCGGTGGTCCCGCCCAGGGGGGCGAGCGCTACGTGGAGCTCTGGAACCTGGTGTTCATGCAGTATCAGCGCCACCACGACGGTTCGCTCACCGAGCTTCCCAGGCGGAACATCGATACCGGAGCGGGGCTTGACCGGATCCTCACGCAGATCCAAGGCGTCGAGTCGGTCTTCGACACCGATCTTGTCGCGCCGATCCTCGAGGCCGCTTCGGCCGCCACCGGCCGGGTCTACGGGAGCACCGAAGAGACCGACATCGGCCTTCGTATCGTCGCGGACCACGCCCGCACCTTCACGTTCCTGATCTCCGACGGGGTCTTCCCTTCGAACGAGAGCCGCGGCTACGTGCTTCGCCGCCTGATCCGCCGGGCCGTGCTCGTAGCGCAGCGCCTAGGTGCCAAGGGCCTCGTCACCCCAGGCGTCATCGACGTGGTGACCGAAGTCATGGGCGCGGCTTACCCGAAGCTGCAGCGTGACCGGGACCTCATCAAACGGATCGCCCTGCATGAGGAGGAGGCATTCCTGCGCACGTTGCGGTCAGGGACCACGTTGCTCGAGGCGGAGCTCGCGGCGGGTGGCTCTGCTGTCGGGGGAGACGTCGCCTTCCAACTTCACGATACCTACGGCTTTCCGATCGACCTGACCGAAGAGATCGCGCGGGAGCGGGGGATCGAGGTCGACCGTCAGGGTTTTGACTTGGCGATGGAAGAACAGCGGCAACGGGCCCGTGAGGCGGGCCGGGCGATTACCTCGGCGCCGGAGGNNACCAGGAGGCCGAGGTGGAGGCTCGGGTCCTGGCGGTCGTGCCGAGCTCGGTCGAGAAGTCGTTTGCCAATATCGACGGCGAGCAAGCGCCCGAGACTGCGGAGCTGATCGAGGTCTTCCTCGATCGAACTCCGTTTTATGCCGAAGGCGGCGGCCAGGTGGGAGACACCGGGTCGATCACGACATCCACGGGCCGGGTCCGTGTGCTGGACGCGACATCGGTCGTCGAGGGTCTGACACGGCACCTCGGCTACCTGGTCGAAGGATCGATCGAGGCGGGTCAAGAGGCGGGCGCGGCGATCGACTTCGACCGCCGGGAGTCGATCCGCCGCAATCACACCGGAACGCACCTTCTTCACTGGGCGTTACGGCAGGTGCTCGGTGACCACGTGCGCCAGCAGGGTTCGCTTGTCGCGCCGGACCGCCTGCGATTCGACTTCAGCCACTTCGGGCCGATGTCCGAGGAGGAGATAGGGCGTGTGGAGGATCTCGTGAACTCCGAGGTCCTGCGCAATGAGCCCGTCCGGATCTACGAGACATCGCGCCAGCAAGCCGAGGGTGCAGGCGCTATGGCCTTTTTTGGCGAGAAGTACGGCGACGTCGTGCGAGTGGTCGAGGCGGGTCACTACTCGGTCGAGTTGTGCGGAGGTACACACGTGAGCTCTCTGGGGACCATCGGCCCTCTTCAGGTCGTCTCGGAAGCCTCCATCGGCTCGAACACGCGGCGCATTGAAGCTGTCACCGGCAAGGCTTCGCTTGCTCGGTTCCGCTTGTTCGAGGGCGCGGTCGAACAGGCTGCGCAACGACTGCGCACTCAACCCTCGGACCTCGCCTCGGCGGTCGATCGGCTGCTCGCGAGCCAACGGACGCTCGAGGAGCAGTTGCGAACATTGCGGTCCGACCAATTGCGCAGGGATGCGGACGCGTTGGCTGCCGGTGGAGTTGGTGCCACGGACGGCCCAATGGTTGGCCGGGTGGTCGGGCGCCGGGACGGGCTCGAGGCGGCAGAGCTGCGGGATCTAGCGATCGCGGTTCGAGATCACCCCGGTGTCGAGGCCGTCGGCCTTGCCGGTGTCACCGGCCCCGAGCGGGTTGCACTGGTCGTCGCCGCGAGAAAGGGTTCGGGGATCGATGCTCGAGCGGCCGCGATCTTGGCTGCTGCCGCGGTGGGCGGCGGCGGTGGCGGCACACCGGAGCTTGCGACAGCGGGTGGCCGGAACGTCGCCGGTATCGAGGAAGCGCTGGTCAAGCTGGGTGAGGCGTTGAGCCGAAGCCTGGGTGAAACGGTGCCCAAATCTGAGCTCGAATCTGAGACCGGGGTTCATCCAAAGCCGGGGTCTGAGCCTGACAGCCAGGCGTCGGCTTGACCGACGGGCGAGACGACGCGAAGCCTCGTGGGATGACGGGTTCGGCGGTGGGAACGCGAGTCGTCGGAATCGACCTCGGGGAACGGCGCATCGGCGTGTCGGTGAGCGATTCGCAGCGTGTGCTCGCCACCCCGCACTCGGTGATCACCAGGGGCCGCGAGCCGAGCGCTGACCGCCGCGCGATCGCCGCCCTCGTATCAGAGTTGGGCGCCGGCCTTGTCGTCGTAGGGCTCCCGCTGACCCTGGCGGGCGATCGGGGTCCTGCCGCATCGGCAGCCGTGGCCGAGGTCTCGGCACTCGAGACGGAGCTGGATGTTCCTGTCGTGTTGCACGACGAACGCCTGACGACCGTCGAAGCCGACCGCCGCCGCCGTTTGCCTCAGGAAGCGTTCGGCGCGGGTGGCAGTGAGCGAGACCGCCAAAAGGCCCGACGAGCTCGACCGTCTCGGCCGAGCGCCGCGTCTCGTGCACATCGGGTGGGGATCGACGCCGTGGCCGCGACCGTGCTTCTGCAGTCGTGGCTTGACCAGAATCGAGGTAAGTCATGAGCCAGTTCGCAGAGATGCCAGCCACTGCCCGTCCAATGGCTGCCTGGCCGACGTCGTCCACTGGGTTCGCGGGGGTTGTTGGCTTTCCGATCCGCCATTCGCTTTCGCCGTTGTTGCAGAATGCGGCGTTTGCCGCCATGGGCCTCGACTGGAGCTACATGGCATTCGAAGTGCCACCCGGATCGCTGGACAGAGCCGTCGCCGGGGCTGCGGCGCTCGGCTTCCGTGGCCTGTCGGTCACGATGCCGCACAAGGACGCCGCTGCTTGCCTCGCGACCCGTCGCTCACGGCAGGTGCGGCGGCTGGGGGCTGCGAACACGCTGATCTTCGACGCAGGCACAATTCTGGCGGAGAGTTGTGACGGAGCGGGCTTGCTGGATGATCTTCGAGAGGGTGTGGGCTTCGATCCGGCCGGCAAACGCTGTGGCGTGATCGGTGCAGGTGGAGCAGCGCGGGCGGCAGTGCTGGCTCTGGCAGAAGCGGGCGCGCACGAGATCGTGATCGTGAACCGGACCGTGGCAGCGGCGTGGCGCTCAGTTGCATTGGCCCCGAACGTCGTGCGGGTGGGGCGGCCCGATGACCTCCGCAGGATGGACCTGGTCATTCAGGCGACACCCGTCGCCATGTTGAGCGAAGGTCTTGTGGGGGAGGCGACGCCCGCCGAGCGCGCCAAGCGTGCGGAGCCTGCGGTGCCCGCCGAGCGCGCCAAGCGTGCGGAGCCTGCCGATCCTGCTCAACTCATGGGACCGGCCGGATTGGCCGAGGTGGGCTCGGGCGCGGAGGACTCGGCCATCATCGCTGGGGTCGACCCTTCGTGGTTCGGCGCGGGTCAACTCATAGTGGATCTCGTTTACGACCCGCCGCTTACACCTTTCCTGCTGGAGGCTCGGCGTCAAGGTGCCGCCGTTCGCAGCGGACTCGGCATGCTCGTGTACCAAGCCGCGCGTCAGATCAGATTGTGGACAGGGGAAGAACCACCCCTCAGCGTGATGTGGGCGGTCGTGGGTGGAGCCGGGTCGCCTGCTACGGCGCGCGGAACGAGCACGGAGCCGACCAAGTCGACATCAATCGAGCCAATGGGCGGATTGCGCGACCTGGACTGACTTGTCCAGCCGATCAGGCGCTGGCTATTAGCAGGGGTGCCTGGCTGTGCAGCACGGACGCGTGCGGCCCGGGAATGCCCCGCGCCTGATAGCTGCGCCGCTTCGCGAGCGCGTTGCCGCTTCAGCTCAGACCGCGTGACCCGAGCCGGCACCGGCACCCGTGCAGTCGCCGGCACCGGCGAACAGGCTCGACTGCTCGGGCCGTGGCGGCTGTGCATGCTCAGCGGGTCGGACAAGGGCCGCGGGCCGATCAGCTCGTTGTGCCGGGGCGCTGCCCGCGCCATGGCGAGCAGCCGGCGGCGGGCCTTGGCCGGGGGAAGCGGTGACGTCTTTGCACGGGGAGGCTCCTGGGCCATGGCGGGAGCCGTCGGGGTGCACCCAGACCCAGGCACCGGGCTCACCTTGCAGGGAGTATCCCTCGTGGGTCTTCAAGAAGTGGTGATGGTGGCAGATCCTCGCCAGGTTTGCGAGCTCTGTCGGACCGCCCTCGGCGAACGGTACGACGCGGTGGTCGATCTCGAGGTTGTGAGTGGCCGAGCACCCTGGCACCACACAGCAGCGGTCCCGCTCCAACAAGGCGTTGTAGAGCCTCGTGGGGACCGAACGGCCGAGGTTGCAGATCGCATGCACGTCGGTGGCGCTCGTGACAAGGACCTTCGCGATCGAATCTCCCACAAGCTCGCGTGCGGTTGCGACCGAGACCGGGCCGACTCCGGCGATCTCGCAGACCTCGCCCGGTCCTGTGTTGCCACGGCGCAGTGCCTTAAGGTCCACTCGCAGGTGCACGAGCGCCTTGGGGCGGTGTGGCGCGTCCATGCCGGGTGAAGTGACCAGAGCCACGAGGGCATCGGCGAGGTAGGCCTGCGAGGGCTCGCGCGCACCTGAGCGGCGTGCCTCGGCAAAGATCTTGTCTGCCTCGCCTTCAAGGCCTGCAAGCACCCTCGCACCCGCGTCTTGGCTGAGCCGAGCATCGAGACGGAAGGTGCCGTCGGACTCGGTCCAGGTCCTCAGTCTCCGGGCGGCATGGATTCGCCTGGTCCTGGCGGCCTCGTCCTCTTTGGAGGCCGTTGCGGCCTTGATCTCGGCACAACGCCGCCGCAGTGTCTCAAAGCCTCCGGACTTCGCGGCATCGAGCAGCTCGGTGGTCGAAACGGGGTCACAGATGGCCGCGCCGGCCACCTCTCTGGCCTGGGCGGCCGACAGTTCACCTGAGCGAAACGCATCGTCGAGCTCGGCGAGCTGCGACACGGCCGCGGCGGCCTCCAAGACCGAGACGGCAGCACCGAGGGATTCACCGCTTTCAGCTGCCAGCCACTCTGAGGCATGGCGGTGGCCCTCGGCCTCGAAGACACCGGTTGAGGCGACCCGGAGAGCGCAGATGGCCTTGCCCGCAGCTGCGAGGTGCTCGAGGCGCGAGAACAGGCCCACGAGGGTCTTCGCGTCCCTGCCCGCGAGCAAAGAGGCGTCGAGGTCCTTCACGATCCGCGAGAGCGACGCTTCGAGCTCTTGGGTCGTCTCGCACACAAAGCTCACCTCCTCCGGCGAGTCAAATCGAACGTATGTTCGTAGACTCAAGCTAACCGGGGGGTGTATCAGGCCCGGGAGGCGGGGTTCCCGGGGCGGGGCTGGGGCCCAGACAGGCGGGGCTGGGTCCCCGGGAGGCGNNCCCGGGAGGCGAAAAGGGAACACGGGGAGATACACGGGGAGATATGAGAGGAGCCCCCGGAGGGACCGCATCGTCCGCACCGTCCGCTCAGCCAGGCGTAGCGAGCGAGGCAAATCGGGAGAGGGGCCGGTGGCTCGAGTCGTAGGGGGCTGGCGACGCCGCAGAGAGTTGACGGGCTGGCCCCGTTATTCTTGCCAATCATGGCCGCCCACTACCCGAGCGTGCCGGCGCGGTGGAGCGATCGCAGGGAAAGGCACGCGGCTTGGGATCTGCTGAGCCGATGTGACTTCATCCTGGTCGGCAGTGCCGTGCTGCTCTCGCTCATTGGCGCGGTCATGGTCTATTCCGCGACGCGTGTCGAGATGACCGCCGCCGGGGGAGATCCGAAGTTCTACTTGAAGCGCCAGCTCGTCTGGCTTGCGATCGGGCTGGTCGTCATGGTTGTCGTGGCACTGATCGACTATCACTGGCTCGAGCAGTGGGCTTATGTCCTTTATGGCCTCATCGTCATGTCGCTACTCGCGGTGCTCACTCACTTCGGTCATGTCTCGCTCGGGGCGCAGCGCTGGTTTGCACTCGGACCTCTCGATGTTCAACCGTCGGAATTCGCAGCCCTCGCCCTGATCGTCGTGGTCGCGGTGTACTGCAGCCGCCAAGAGACGATGTTTCCTAGGAACCTTGTGGTCGTACTGGCCCTCGCGGGGGTACCGATCCTGCTGGTCTACAAGCAGCCGGACCTCGGGACCGCTCTGATCATGGTTGTCGTGCTCACGGTCATGATCGTGACCTCGGGCGCGCGGCTCAGGTACCTGGTGGTCCTGGCCGTGGCAGGCATCGCAGGCTTGGCGGCGGCGATTCACTTCAAACTGATCCACGCCTACGAGCTTCAGCGCTTCACCTCGTTTCTCCACCAGAACACTGCAACGAGCGGTGCCAACTGGAATCTCGCCCAGTCGATATTGGCCATCGCGTCAGGCGGAGCCTTCGGGACTGGCGTTTTCCATGGCGCCGCAACGAATGGCGGCTTTGTCCCGGCTCAGCAGACCGACTTCATCTTCACGGCAGTGGGCGAGCAGCTCGGTTTCGCGGGAGGTGTGTTGGTCATTGCCCTGTTTGGACTGATCGCGTTCCGACTGCTGCGAGCCGCACAGATCGCCAGGGATCCCCTCGGTCGGATGCTGTGCTCTGGGGCGCTCGCGTTGCTTGCCTTCTCAGTCTTCCAAAATGTCGGGATGACCATCGGTCTCATCCCCATCGCCGGTATCCCGCTTCCGTTCGTGAGCTACGGTGGCTCCGCCATGATCGTTTTCTTCGCTACGGTCGGGCTCGTGGTCAATGTCGAAATGCGCCGGTCGACCCGGCGATGAGTCCCATGGGCACCGACAAGGATGCTGTTGAAGCCGATCCCGGGTCGGAGTCAATGACTCGCGCCGACGGTGACGGTTCGGCGTTCGCGAACGGCGTCGCTCCTGTGACCGAGGCGACCTGGACGTCCGGCGTCAACGAGGTCGCCGGGCTGGACACCCCCGACGAGTCCGAGGCCGCGACGTCTGAAGTGGCAAGCGCAACCGATGAGCCACGGCTTGGTTCGGGGAGCGACCCGGCGTACCCGGGCGTCGGCGAGCAAGAGGAATTCGCAGAGCCCGCGGTGACAGAGGACCAAGACAAGCTGGACGAGCCTGCCGCGCTGGACGAGCCCGCCGCGCTGGACGAGCCCGCCGCGCTGGACGAGCCCGCCGCGCTGGACGAGCCCGCCGCGCTGGACGAGCCCGCCGCTGAGATGGATCTCGGGTTCGAGCCGCTGGACGCGCCTCGTGAGATGTCTCAGATGGTTTTTGTCGACGTCGTGCTGCTCCTGCCGGCGACTCACCCAGTCGTCGTCCTTCAGGAGGCGGATGCACCTTTCCGCGAGCTGCGGATCCCTGTTGGTGGTGCCGAGGGAATTGCGATCAGCTACGCGGCAAGAGGGCTTGCGACCCCGCGGCCACTTACTCACGAACTGTTCACGCGTGTCCTCGAGGAATTTGGGATGACGCTCGATGTTGTCCGGATCACCGAAGTGCGCGGAACCGCGTTCACCGCTGAGATGGTCATCTCCGGTCGGCTGGGGACACGTTTGATCGACTGCCGCCCCTCGGATGCGATCGCGTTAGCGCTTCGCCACCGGCTGCCAGTGCCCATCATGGTCGAGCCGACTGTGTTGGAGGTGGCCGGCACCGACCCGATGGGCGCGAACTAGCAGGGAATTCCACCCTCCGAGAAGCCACCTTCGTCTGCTGTTGGCTCGTTGGTGGAGGCGGAATGTCGGTCCGAGCTAGTGCCTGTCTGGCCCGTCCCGTCTGTCGTAGAGGCACCGGTGGGGGCAACGGTGATGCCGCCCACCTCGCCAGCCGGAGCGGNNGACTCCGCCCGCCGGAGCGGGGGCACCGACGGGTGCGGGAGCAGCGCGTGCGGCAACAAGGAAACGCCGTCGCATTCGTGTCGCTGGATGGCTCAGCCCGATGGCGACTCCTGGTGGAGTGGCTCCTTCGTCGGAGATGCGCATCAACAAGGCCACCAGGACGTAGTTCGCCACTAGAGAGGAGCCGCCATAGCCGATGAAGGGCAGTGACACCCCGGTGAGCGGGAGCAGGCGAACCACGCCGGCCATGATGAAGAACGACTGGAACCCGAGAATCGCGGTGAAGCCGACAGCAGCGAGTTGCGAGAACTCGGAGCGAGCCCGCATCGCGGCTCGAATTCCCGCGCCGACAATCAGCATGAAGCCGACGACCACCGCCGTCGTGCCGAGCAGCCCGAGCTCTTCGCCTATGGCTGCGAAGATGAAGTCGCTGTACGCGACGGGGATGTAATAGGGAGTGCCGAGACCCAGCCCCGATCCCGTCAGACCGCCTCGACCGAGAGCGAGCTCTCCTTGGACTGTCTGATATCCGTAGGAGCTGTAGTGGACCCAGGGATTGATCCATGAGGACACGCGCTCGTCGATGAGCGTCTTCGCGAATGGCAGGTGCGCGGCCAGGTATGTGCCCACGACGAAAGCGACAAGTCCACCCACTACATAGGTCCAACGCCCGGTGACGACCCACAACATTGTTATGAACATCACGAACAGCAGGAGCGAGAAGCCGATGTCGTGTTCCAGAAGAATGACGAGAATCGCGACGACCCAGGCGACCGCGATCGGACCGAGGGGACGAAGGTCCGGCAGAAGGCGGTTGCCCACCCGCCGGGTCGACAGTGAGAGCATTTCCCGCTTCTCCACGAAGTAGGAAGCGAAGAAGATCACGAGCATGAGCTTTGCGATCTCGACGGGCTGAAAGGTGATGGGNNAGCATGTAGCGGTAGCGCTCGAGGTCACGCGACCGGCGCACGAGGAACAACGTGACGACGTATGCGAAGACACCGAGAGCTGTCCAGGCCGCCTGGTAGTGCCAGGGCGCATTGGCGGCCATCTGCGGGGACACGTCGAGCCGGTAGATCATGACGAAGCCGATGCCGTTCAGCATCAGGACAACCGGCATCATGATCGGATCCGCTTCCGGGGCGAGGAAGCGATTGGCCAAGTGGACGACGAGAGCCAGCCCTGCGATCACGCCTATGAAACCCAAAGCGTTGGGAGGAAGCGCGCTGCGCGTGCCGAGGGCCGCGAGAAAGTACGCGAGCGTGATCACGACGACAGCGACGAGCAACAAGCCGAGCTCGCTCCGGCGACGTTGTTTGACCCTCGGTCCTATTGCGAGGGGCTGCACGACTTCACGGTAGCGTCTGGGTTGTGAAAGTCGCTGTCACAACTCCTGGTAGCTCCATGGCGCGCCCGGACCGGTTCCTCAACCGGGAGCTGTCCTGGCTGGACTTCGCAGATCGCCTCGTCGATCTGGNNTCGGGGCTCGACGAGTTCTTCCAGGTGCGGGTCGGCGGCCTGAAAGACCATGTGGCGGCAGGCCTTCGTGCGCGATCAGCAGATGGGCGCAGCGCCTCACAGCAGCTCCAGGACATCCGCGTCAAGTGCATCCGGCTCATGGCGCGCAGCGATGAAGTATTCGAGTCGTCGATCGTTCCAAGTCTTGCCAGCGCCGGCCTTTACTTCACGAGCATCGACGACCTCGATGCGACGGAGAAGGCACGGATCCTCGGCGTCTTCGAGAAGGAGATCTTCCCGGTCCTCACGCCGTTGGCGGTAGACCCCGGCCATCCGTTCCCCTACATCTCGAACCTCTCGCTCAACCTGGCGGTGCTCGTCGAGGATCCCATTACTCGCGAGCAGCGGTTTGCGCGGGTGAAGGTGCCGCCACTTCTGCCCCGTTTCGTGCCGCTGAATGGTGGGGTTCGCTTTGTGGCCCTGGAGCAGCTGATTGCCGCGAACCTGCCCAGGCTATTCCCGCACATGGAGATAGGGCGCCACCACGCCTTCCGGGTGACGCGCAATGCCGACCTCGACCTCGAGGAGAGCGAGGCCGACGACCTCCTCGCCGCTGTCGAGACGGAGCTGCGCCGCCGCCGTTTCGGCCGCGCGGTCAGGCTTGAGGTCGACCGGGACACGCCGACGGCGGTTCGCGACCTCCTGCTGGCCGAGCTCGAGCTCGGGACGGACGACGTTTTCGAGAGCTCGGCCCCCCTTGGTCTGGGCCAGCTTTGGGCACTCCATGCCATCGACCGAGCCGATCTCCATGAGGCGCCCTGGGTCCCGATGACCCAACCGCGCCTGGCGACCGCCGGGGACGGGCCCGTTGACCTGTTCTCGGTGCTGCGAGAGCGCAGTGTGCTCGTTCACCACCCCTACGACTCGTTCACGACCTCGGTCGAGGCGTTCATCACCCAGGCCGCCGACGACCCGAACGTGCTCGCGATCAAGCAGACCCTCTACCGCACCTCCGATGACACAGCCATCGTGTCGGCGCTCGTCCGGGCTGCCGAGCAGGGCAAGCAGGTCGCGGCGCTCGTGGAGGTGAAGGCCCGTTTCGACGAGCAGGCGAACATCGTCTGGGCACGTCAGCTCGAACGGGCGGGCGTGCACGTCGTCTATGGCCTCGTGGGGCTGAAGACCCACTCGAAGATCGTTCTCGTCGTGCGACGCGAGGAAGACGGGCTCCGTCGCTACTGCCACATCGGGACGGGCAACTACAACTCCGAGACCGCGAAGGTCTACGAGGATCTCGGTCTGCTGACTGCCGATCCCGCGATCGGTGAGGACCTGACGGACTTGTTCAACCATCTGACCGGTTACGGCAGGCCGGTCACGCACCGCCGCATCGTGGTAGCTCCCCAAGGCATGCGGCCGTGGGTTCTCGGCCAGATAGCCGAAGAGGCGGCGGCAGGAGAGGCTGGCCGGATCACCATCAAGGTGAACGGGCTCACCGACCCTGAGGTCATCGACGGTCTGTATGCCGCCTCGCAGGCGGGCGTCCGGGTCGATCTCTCGGTGCGAGGTGTCTGCTGCCTCCGGCCCGGGGTGCCGGGGCTCTCCGACAGGATCACGGTGCGTTCGATCATGGGGCGCTTCCTGGAGCACTCCCGCATCTTCCGCTTCGGCGATCCTGGCGGTGAGCGCCAGGTCCGCTACACGATCGGCTCCGGCGACTTGATGGAGCGGAACTTGGACCGCAGGATCGAGGTCCTCGTCCCGGTTCTCGACCCGGAGCTGCGGGCTCGGCTCGAAGAGACCCTCCAGCTCAATCTCGCCGACGACACGAATGCTTGGGAGTTAGGACCGGACGGAACCTGGACTCGAGTGGTACCCGTGCTCGGCCTCAGCGCGCAACGGCGACTTCAAGAGCTCGCAGTCGAGCGCGCCCGCAGGCGTCGTTCGCCCGAGCCGCTGGGCTGAGCTCTGGCTGTGCGGATCGCCGCGCTGGATCTGGGCAGCAACTCGTTCCACCTGCTGGTGGTCGAAACTCGGCCGGACGGCAGCTTCGTTCCGCTCGCGCGGGAAAAGGAAATGCTGCGCCTCGGAGATGTGGTCGCACGGGAAGGCCGGCTCACCGACGAGGCGATCGAGGCGGCGATCGACACGATCCGGCGGCTCAAGACGATCGCAGACGTGCAGCATTATGACGAGCTCGTCGCCATGGCGACCGCAGCGATGCGCCAGGCCGTCAACGGGCCGGAGGCCGCCGAGCGAATCGAAGCGGCAACAGGTGTCGCTATCCAGGTCGTCAGCGGCATNNCTCACTTATGCGACGAGCCTGCACCTCGGCGTCGGGTTGCTCACGACCGAGTACGTGCGTACGGACCCGCCGACCAAGAAGGACCGTGCGCGGCTCAGAGAGCAGATCTCGAAGTCCCTCGACGAGGTGCTCGAGGACATCCTCGCTTGCGGACCGAAGCTCTTGATCGGGACCTCGGGCACCTTCTGTGCTCTCGTGAGGGGTGCCGCGGCAAGGCGAGACGGCATCGTGCCTCCGTCTGTCAACCAGCTGACGGTAACGGCCCGGGAGCTCGCCGCTCTCGGCGAGATCATCTACGAGCTGCCGAGCTGGGAACGTGGACGACTCGCCGGGATCGAAGCCCGGCGCGCGGAGCTGCTGCCGGCTGGTGTCGCTGTGACTGAGGTCCTTATGGAGCGAACGGGGATGCGCGAGCTCACCGTGTCGGAGTGGGGGCTCCGGGAAGGGATCATCATCTCCACGATCGCCAAGCACGACCGTGTGGAGCTCAGCAATGACCCGCGGGCGATCCGCCATGCCTCCGTCCTGTCATTGTGCCTCCGCTCCAGGTGGCCTGAGACCCATTCCCGCCAGGTTGCGCGGTTGGCAGTCGAGCTGTTCGACTCGACTGTTGCACTGCACGGGCTCGACAGCGAGGATCGGGAACTGCTCGAGCTCGCGGCTCTTCTGCACGACATCGGTGAGCATGTGAGCCGCGACGGCCACGCGCGCCACAGCGCCTATCTGATCGAGAACGGCGACTTGCGGGGTTTCTCGCCCGTCGAGATCCAGCTGCTGTCGTGCCTCGGGCGCTACCACGTCAGGGGACGTCCAAGGGAGTCCTTTCATGCTTGGGAGACTCTGGAGCGCAAGGACCGCGATCGCGTCTTGCGGATGCTCTCCCTGCTGCGCATCGCAGATGGGCTAGACGCCGCGCACGACTCGGTCATAGGCCACGTCGGGGTCGAGCTGAGTGGCACGCGCGTGGAGATCGTTGTCAGCGCGCGCGGCGACGCTGAGCTCGAGCGTTGGATGCTCCAGCGCAAGGTGCAGCTCTTCCAGGAGCTGTTCGAGGTCCCGATCAGTCTTGAGGTGGTGCCGACGGGGCCGGAGGAGATGCAGGCCCTTGCTTGCGAGGAGGCCGGTCTGGCTTGATGACCGGCATCTCGGCAGTCGGCGGAGTCGACGGGTATGTTGCCCTTGTCATGCCCCCGAGCGCGTCGCGGCGCTCCTTGAGGCCCGCTCCGCGCCTGACTCGCAGGGACAGGTAGGCGCCGGCCCCCACCGGGATCGGCAGCCAGAAGTTGAACAGGCGCCAGGAGATCACTCCCAGCCAGGCAATGGCCGCAGGGACGCCGAAGCCGATCAAAGAGGTTGCGGCCACTGCCTCGACGATGCCAAGGCCGCCCGGAGTGAGCGGCACCGCCGCCAGGACGTTCGCCACGCCGTAGGCGACGAAGAGGTCGATGGGCCTGGAGATATGGCCGTAGGCCGCTACGAAGGCCCAGAGGGAAGCCGCATCGAGCAGCCAGTTCGCAGCCGCCCACGATACGGCGTTCTTCAGCAGCTGGCGATCCGCTGCCAGCGTTCGCAAGCGGGTGGCGAGGCGTTGGACTAGCTTCTCCATCTGCTCCTCGGTGACCCACGGCACCCGCCTGGCAACGGCGCGCAGTGCGCGGGTGGCGTGGGCCTCGCCCCGCGTGAGGGACAAGACGAGTGTGGCGAAGGCGGCGAGCAGCACAGCACCGACCACCGCGACCGTGACATAAGCGCTGTTGAAGCCGTGGAGGGGGATGGATACCACGAGAGCCACCCAGAGCATCGCGTTGAGGACGACAGCCGAGCCGATTCCCTGAGTTGCGAGCGCAAAAGCGGCGTCGGGGCCACTCACACCGCTCGAGGTGAGGAGCCGGTAGCCGAGCCCGGTCCCGCCGGCGGTGCCGCCAGGGATCACGTGGCTCACGGCGAGCGTCGACAAGTCGATACGGAGCACTCTCGAGAGGTCTGGACCTTCTTTCGGCAGCACCGACTGCGTCAGGCGCCCATATGCGATGAGCGCTCCCGCTTCGAGAGCGAAGCCGGCGAGAAACCACAGAAGATTGACGCGGCCCAGCTGGCTGAGCGATGAACGTGCCTTGGAGTGCAGGAAACTGGGAATGAGGGCGTACTCGACGAACAGCAGAAGGATGAAGATCGTGATGCCATGACGTAGCGGCCCTGGAATCCATCCGATCAGGTTGTGGCGACGGTGCGGCGCGGTCACGCCGGCAACTGGGCCATCGAGCTCGGGTGCGTCGCCCACCTCCCCATGCTTGCAGGCGCGACCAGGTCGCGTGGCGAGCCTCACGACAGGAGCCGGTTCCGTGTCGAGGGAGGGGCGTGCTCCGCGGACGGTCCCGCTCGAGTGCGTCCCTGGATCACGCCTTGGCGGTCCTGCATGGAGTTGACTTGTGGCGGTGCCCGAGCAGAAAGCCGACCGGGAGCTCGATCCCTCCGAGAGCCAGCGCGTGCACGACCTACGGGTGGCGCGCACTGCGTTCATCGCCACGGGGGCAGTCGTGAGCGTCGGCATCGGCCTTGCCCTCTTGTGGCGGCTCCGGGTCGTTGTCTTGCTGATAGTCGTTTCGTTGTTCCTCGGTGCGCTCCTGCACCCCGTTGTCAGTTTCGTGGAGCGCCGGGGGATCCGCCGGGGGATCGCGACGGCTGTCGTGTTCTTCTTCTCGGCAGCGGTCGCGGTGACGGTGGGGTATGTGCTCGTGCACCCGGTCTATACGTCGGCTACGAGCTTCGCGAAGGAGCTGCCGAACCTTGTCCGCCAGGCTCAGCACGGCAAGGGACAGATCGGGCACCTCGTGAAACGGCTGCACCTCGAGAGCTATGTCAAGCAGAACGTGCCGCGGCTCGAGACCTTGATCAGCGGTCTCGGCCGCCCCGCCCTTGCCGTCGGCAAGACGGTCGTCAGCGGCGTCGTCGCGCTCGTCACAGTTGGGGTGCTGACCTTCTTCATCCTCCTCGAAGCGCCAACGATGATCCGCGGCGTTCTCAACTGGATGCGGCCCGAGCACGCGGTTCGCGGTCACAAGATATTGGGTGATGTCGGTCAAGCCGTGGCCGGTTACATGCTCGGCAACCTCGCGACCTCGATGATTGCCGGGGTTGTCATCTTCGTGACGCTGCGAGCCACGGGCGTCCCATACGCCGGAGTGCTCGCGATCTGGGTGGGCATCGTGGACTTCCTCCCGCTTGTGGGCGGACTGCTCGCCGGCGTGCCGACTGTGGCCGTTGCTCTTTTGCACTCGCTGCCGGCGGGGATCGTGACGCTTGCCGTGTTCCTCATCTATCAACAGCTCGAGAACCACATCCTCAATCCAGTCGTGATGAGCCGGACGGTGCGGTTGAACCCCCTCTGGGTCCTGCTGGCGATCCTCGTAGGTGTCGAGATGGGCGGGATCGTCGGGTCCACGTTCGGTGGTCTTGTAGGGGCTCTGCTCGCGGTTCCCGCGGCGAGCGCCATCCAAGTGATCGCGAGGGACCTCTGGGCCGGGCGCAGATCGGGCCAGAGCGCCGATGAGCACCCCCCCGACGAGGTGGCCGCCGCGCCGAGAGCGCCGATCCGCGCCTCCACGCCGGCCCAGTAAAGTCCCGGAGTCCCGAGGAGGCCCTTTAGTGGAGCGGTGCTGTTCGTCAGCAGTTTGGCCATAGGCTGCAAGCGTGCGCGTTCTCGTTGTGCTGCCTACTTTCAATGAAGCTGCCACAATCGAGAACATCCTCGATCGTGTCCGCAAGGCGCTCCCGGATGCGTCGGTCCTCGTCGTGGATGACAACAGCCCTGACGGGACGGCCAAGGTCGCCGCGGAAGTCGGTGAGAGGTTCGGCAGTGTTGACATCCTGTCCCGGCCGGGAAAGCTGGGCCTCGGCAGCGCGTACCGGGACGGGTTCAGGTGGGGCCTCGAGCGAGGTTACGAGGCGATGGTCGAGATGGACTCGGATTTCTCGCACGATCCCGATGCCCTTCCCGCAGTTGTTGCGCCCCTCGGCGAAGGATTCGAGGTGTGCATCGGGTCGCGGTATGTTCCGGGCGGTTCGATACCGAACTGGAGCCTGCCGCGCCGGCTGCTGTCGCGAGGCGGCAACATCTACGCCGATCTCGTGCTCGGCCTGGGCGTGCGGGACTCGACCGCCGGGTTCAGGGCGTACGCGGCAACGGTTCTTCGACGCATCGACTTGGGCTCGGTCCGGGCGGAGAGCTACGGGTTCCAGATCGAGATGACATACCGGGCGATCGGCGTGGGCGCGAAGGTCAGGGAGGTACCGATCCGTTTCGTGGACCGGGAGCTGGGGACCTCCAAGATGTCGACTTACACGGTCGTGGAGGCCTTGGCACTGGTCACGTGGTGGGGTGCCAAGCGAGCCGCCGGCCGGCTTCGAGGCGGCGGCAGGATGGCGCTTGCCGCGGCGCGGCCTCGTTCGTCGCGGTGAGCAAGGGCGGCACACAGGCCACCGCCGGTGGATCGATGGCGCCGGTCGACACCGGTGCTGGGCCAGTCGTCGTGCTGGTGCACGGCCAGCCGGGCGCAGGAGCTGACTGGGTGGCGCTCGCGAACCTGCTGTCAGGCGATCACCGGGTGCTCGCGCCGGACCGTCCCGGCTGGGGATCCGATGCTCGTGGCGCGATGGGAATCGCAGCCAACGCCGTCGTACTGGAGGAGCTGCTGGATGATGCAGGGGCGGGAAGCCCTGTCACGGTCGTGGGTCACTCGCTCGGTGGTGGCGTCGCGCTCGAGCTCGCTTTGAAGCACCCGGAGAGGGTCGGCGCGCTCGTGCTGGTCGGATCGGTAGGCGTAGCCGAGTCGCTGTCGGGATTCGACCGTTTGCTCGCGGTCCCCCTGCTAGGAAACGGCATCCTCCGCGCCGGGGTCGCCACCCTCCGGCGAGCCCTGATCGCGGCCACGCACTTCTCGGAGCACCACCCCGGGGCCCGGGTCGCGAACATCGTGTCGGTGCTGCCCACCGTTCAGGCGGCGATCGGGACCGATGGCCGCCCCATTGTCGGCAGATCGAGGCAGAGCTTCCTCGTCGAGCAGCGTGCGCTCCTGGCTGAGACGCCGGAGCTCGAGCGCTCGCTCTGTCGCATTGCAGTTCCTACGGCGGTCATCACGGGGGCTTCGGACCACGTGGTGCCGGTGTCGGCGGCCAGGTCGCTCGCCGGGCGGGTGCCGGGCGCTGAGCTGGTCGTGATCGCGGGCGGCCATCTTCTCCCGTTCGATCAACCAGAGAAGATCGCCGAGGTCGTGCGTCGCTATTCGGCGCTCGCATCCGGCCTCAGGGACGGACGGCGGCGGCGAGAAACGCCTGAAGCTTGAGCTGTGTCTCGGCGAGCTCTGCAGCAGGATCCGAGTCGGCGACGATCCCCACCCCTGCGAACAGTCTCGCGGAGCTTCCCACGACGACTGCCGATCGGATCCCGAGGTACCACTCCCCGTCTCCCCGGGCGTCGACCCAGCCGACCGGCCCGGCATAGCGGTCCCGGTCAAGTTCCTCGAGCTTGGCTAGGTAGTCGAGCGCCACGTCGACGGGCGTCCCTGCCACCGCGGGAGTGGGGTGAAGCAGACCGACGAGCTCGAGCGCGTTGGGATAGCTGCCGTCGCGCCTGGCGAGCGTGCCGGTTATCGAGGTGCCGAGATGGCTCACGTTGCGGAGCTCGCGGATGACCGGTCCGTCGGGCACGTCGAGCTGTTCGACGACCGGGGCGAGAGCCNNATCAGGAGCTCGGGCGTGGCGCCGATGAAGCCGTCGACGGCGAAGGCGGTACAGGATGGATGAAGCGCCCTGAGGCGTCCCAGGAGGTCCGCCTGGCGAAGCGGCCGGTTCGCGTGCACGGTCACCTCACGGGCGAGGACAAGCTTGTCGAGACTCCCGGCAGCGATTTCGACCAACGCGGCGTTGACTCGGTTCAGGAAGTCCTGGTGAGGTCGAGCTGACGCGAGCCGGAACTCATCAGGCGGCGAGGTCGGTTCAGTTGCGTGCGCAACCGCGACGATGTCCGGCAGGCCGCTCAGCAGCTCACGGACACGATCTGGCGAAGCGACGACCACGACCGACGGATTGCGGCCGGCCCGCGCGATCGCCGTCACCTGAGGGACGACCAGCTCGCCATCAGCGCAACGGTCGAAACGGAGTGCGCCGATTGCAATGGGCACCGGCTCAGCATCCGGGCTGTCACCGACCTCATCGGCGACCTCGACCGATGGGCTCTCTGTGACGAGAGGGATCGCCCGAAGCTCAGCGACCGCGCGCCCGAGGCTGAGGGGGTTCGCCAGTCCGCCGGAGAGCCTGAGCGCAGCTGCAGTCCCGAATCCGAGAACCATGAGCCCGTCACGCTCGATGACGCGTCCGGTCTCGTACGCGTGCACCCGCAGCCGGGCCAACGTGCCCGCGTCGATCGGGCGTGCGGCATAGCAGAGCCCGGCCGCTCGAGGGCTCATGACCTGGTTCTGCAGGCTGATCGGGTTGCAGTCACACATTGAGCGATGCCGCCGCTCATGAGATGACGCCTGACGTCGGTGAAGCCGGCATCGTAGAGAAGGCTGGCGAGATCCGGGAATGAGGGAAGATACGCGACCGAACGCGGCAGGTACCGGTACGCTGCGCCGTCGGACAAGAGCTCCCCGAGTCGTGGCACGACATGGGCGAACCAGATGCGATGGCCGAAACGGAGCAACCGGCTCTGCGGCTCGCCGACTTCGAGCAGTGCCAATCTCCCCCCGGGGCCGAGCACGCGGCCGAGCTCGTTCATGACACTGGTCAGGTCGGCAAAGTTGCGGACTGCGAACCCGCTCACCACCGCATCGGCCGCTGTGGACTTGATGGGCAGCTGCGCAGCGTCGGCGTGAACCAGGGGAGCGCCGCCGGCACGTGCGGCAGTGAGCATCCCGAACGAGAGATCGATCCCCACCGGCTGGTGGCCTTTGCGGCGGAGACTGCGAGCCAAGTCGCCCGTCCCGCACCCGATGTCGAGCACAATCGATCCGGGGGACAACTGCAACATCTCGATCGTCCGGCGGCGCCACATGGCGTCGAGCCCGAAGGTCATCAGAAAGTTGACGAGGTCGTAGCGCGGTGCGATCGAGTCGAACATCGATCGCACGAGATCCTGCTTGGCTCTGCCTTGCGGCAAGGGCGAGGCGGCGTCGAAAGAGACGCCCTGCCTTGGGNNGCCGGCCGTGCTGGAGTGGCTGGTCCTCCGCGTTCCAACCGCTACCAGGAGAGACCCGCGACCTCGCGCATGGCCTTCTCGAACTCCTCGTCCCCAAGGGTGCTGCGCGCCGAGAGGATCAGGTTCGCGTCGTCGCCGACACGCCGCCGCAACGGGCCTGCGTCGTTGTCGATGGCATCAGCGACAGCGTTTGCCACCAGGTCCGGGCCAGGGCGGGCGCTGCCTTGCATCTTGAGCGCGACCTGAGCCAGCTGGGCGTCGAGCTCGTCATAAGCGGCGAGCCCGCTGTCGGGCGCGTGCTCCTTCATTCCCGGGGCGATGAAGCCGGGCTCCACGATGACGACCCGTACACCGAAATGGGACAGCTCCACGTAGAGCGCCTCGGAGATCGCCTCCAGGGCGTGCTTTGTGGCCGCGTAGTAGCCACTGAGGGGTTGGGCGACATGTCCGGCCACCGAGGAGATGTTGACCACGACGCCTGACCGCCGGCTGCGCATGCCCGGAACGAAAGCCTGGATCAGGCGAACTGGTCCGAGGACGTTGGTCTCGAACATCTGTTGGACGTGTTCCAGCGCGACGTGCTCGATCGGCCCATGGAAGGAGATTGCGGCGTTGTTCACCAGGCCATCTACCCAGCCGATCTCTCGTCGGACCCCGTCCACTGATGCCGCCTCGGTCACGTCCAGGTGAAGCCGGGCCGCCACGTCGAGCTCGCCGAGTGTGGCAAGGTCCCGGGCCGTCGCGATGACCTCGTGCCCGCGGCCGGCAAGCAGTGTCGCGGTGGCCTTGCCAACGCCGGAGCCTGCCCCCGTGACGAGGACTCTCATTCCGGTCACTCTAGTGGTGCCACCCTGCGGCGCTCGGGGCCCCCGAGGGAGCGTTCACCCGCAGTTCACCCGCCTCCCAGGAAGTTGGCCCAGAGTTCAGACAGTCCACATCGTGGGGCCATTTTCAGTTCACTTCGCTTTCGTAGCTTCGTCGTAACGGACGCATAAGGCCGCCGCGTGGCGCGGGCTGACGGTGTGGCCGCACAAACCCCAACTATCACGAGACCCCACGGAGGTAGAGAGACTGATGAGGATCCACAGGACTGTTCGGCTCGCACTAACTACGACGGCGGTCGCAGTCACGGCCCTTTCAATGGTGGCGGTGCCGGCGCTCGCGGGTACGCGCAGCGCAAAGACAAGCGGAGACCCGTACCTCACAGCCGACAATCGGTTGAACAAGTCAGCGACCATCGGTGGCGCAGGCTCGACCTTCGCCGCGCCCCTGCAGAATGCCGCGCAGGCCGCGTACGAGGCCCGCACCCCAAATGCCACGATCAACGGCTACCAGGCAGTCGGTTCCGGAACTGGCGAGTCCGACATCCTCAAGAAGGTGGTCGACTGGGGCGGTACCGACGTACCAATGTCCCAAACCGACATCTATCAAAAGGAGCCTTCCGGCTTCAACATCAGGGCGTCAGCCTTTCTCGAGGTGCCGATCGCTCTCGGCGGCGTGGCGATTCCGTACAACATTTCTGGCCTGAATTCCAAGACGCCGCTCACTTTTACGGCGTCGGTGCTTGCCGGGATCTACGAGGGTCACATCACGAACTGGAACAGCTCCGCGATCCAAGGCCTGAACCCGAAGGTGAAGCTGCCGGACAGCAAGATTGTCGTTGTCGCCCGTGCGGACTCTTCGGGTACGACGTACATCTTTACGAACTTCCTGCGCAGCGCCGCTCCGAAGGTGTGGACGACCCAACCCTCAAAGACCCCGTTGACACTGCCCACCGGTGGCGTCGCGGGTAGCGGGAATGCGGGCGTTGCGGCGGACATCGAGAACACGCCGAATTCGATCGGCTATGTCGAGTACTCCTACGTACTGCTCAACCCGAGCCTGCTCAAAGGAGTCGCGGCGATCGTCAACAAGGCAGGCAAGGCGCTGACCCCGTCACTTGCGGGCATCGCGGCCGCCGCGGCTGCCAAGCCGAACATCACAGCGGCGAACTTCTCGATCGACTGGCAGGCGGGCCCAATAGCGTATCCAATCGCTGGATACACCTGGGCGGTCATCTGGAGGGGTAACCAGACGAGCGACGCCCAGGGGACGCTGCTCGTGAAGTACCTCGACTGGTTGTCGCACTCGGGCGCGGTCGACGGCACGACCGCCGGGCAGGATGTCGCAGCGCTGCAGGGCTACGTTCCACTTCCGGCCAACATCCAGGCGCTGGCCCGCGCCACGCTGCTCAAGGTCACGGGATCACATGGCCAGGTGCTGCTGACCAGCAACGGCGGCTGAGCGGCGAGGTGGCTGAGCAATAACCATGCCCGAGGTGTCGGCTACCCCTCCTTTGGCAATGTCGGAACTGCCCTTGACCGAGAACGCCAAGCACTTCTCGGTCAAGGGCGATTCGGCGCACTGGGGTGTTCTCTATGGGGTATCCGGATTGTTCGCGCTCATCTGCGCGGTGTTCATCCTCAGCATCGTCGCTTCGTCGATACCCGCGTGGCGCCACTCAGGTCTCTCGATCATCTACGGCAGGGTGTGGAGCCAGGGAACAGATTCCTTTGGTGCGCTCCCGATCATCTCAGGCACACTGGCGACGACAGCTATTGCGCTCTTCTTTGCCATCCCGATAGGTGTCGGATCGGCCCTTGCCATAGTGCACGTGCTGCCTGGCAGGCTGCGGATACTCCTATCGTCGCTTGTCGAGCTTCTCGCAGCGGTCCCGAGCGTGGTCTACGGACTATGGGGTCTGCTGGTGCTGGCCCCGTGGTTTGAGCACACTGTGGAACCAGGCCTCGCGGGCATAACGGGTAGCAGATTCCCCTTCCAAGCTCCGCCTGAGGGAGTTTCGTTGCTGCTCGCGGGCAGCGTGCTCTTCGTGATGATCCTGCCGATGATCGTGGCTCTCTCGAGAGACGCTATTGCGATCGTGCCCCACGAGCAGTTCGAAGGGGCACTCAGTGTGGGTGCGACGAAATGGCAAGTGCTCCGGAAAGTCGTGCTGCCCGGCGCCCGAACCGGAATCGTCGG
>PMVZ01000105.1:30292-31121 GCA_003166375.1 Acidimicrobiaceae bacterium
CTTGCAGTGATTCTCATGACACTGACAGCGATCGTGAACTGGTTCGGGCGTCGGCTCGTCAGAGGTTCGGCTTTCCGGGCGGGTGTCATATGACCATGGGAGTGATCGAAGGGATCCCGCCGGACCCGATCCTCGAACGCCGTGAGATGGTGCAACGCGTGGCGCGCAAGACACTGGACCGGCGCATTCTCATTTCAAGGGGAATGGTCGGGCTTTGCGGTGTCGCGCTCCTCCTCGCCCTGGTCCCGCTCTTCGCGATCTTGTACTCCCTTCTGCAAAAGGGCATCCGGTGGTGGAACCTCGACTTCTTCACGAAGGTCCCGCAATTCCCCTCGCTGATCGACCCGAACGCCATCGGAGGGGTCTCGAACGCGATCATCGGGTCGCTCGTCATCGACGGCATCGCGGCGCTCTTCGCGATCCCGATCGGCATCGTTGCCGGCCTGTTCCTGGCGGAGTCGAGCTCGAAGTTCTCGAGCATGCTGCGAACGACGGCCGAGATCATGACCGGTCTTCCGTCGATCCTGCTAGGAATCTTCGCGTATCAGATGATCGTCATCGGGTTCGACGAGTGGGGCGTAAAGCTGCCCGGCATCGGGTTCTCGGGGATCGCCGGGAGCTTCGCCATCGGCGTCCTCATGATCCCGGTCATCATGAAGGCCTCCGAAACTGCGCTGCGAGGCGTCCCTGCCCCAATTCGCGAAGCTGGTCTCGCACTTGGAGCGCGCAGGAGCGTCATTGCACGCAAGGTGGTGATACCGACCGCGCTCCCGGGTCTGATCACCGCCGTGCTGCTCGCCTTCTCGAGGGCGGTGGGGGAGACCGCCCC
>PMVZ01000011.1:0-9063 GCA_003166375.1 Acidimicrobiaceae bacterium
AGATTTCCTTCGATGACCTCGCGGGTGTAGGCCGCAAAACCACTTTGTTCGGCCGCGAACTACAACTAATCCTTCACGATGGCGACGCATTGACGGCGTTGACGTGTTTGTTCCACCCCCGGGACCGACGCGGCCTGACGGGGGACCTGATTACTGAGCGATTCTTCGGACATGTTGTTAAGGACACGACCGCCGAGATTCCCAACCCAGGAGGCGGAACGTCCGACTGACGACCCAGCCTGCTCATTGGGGGCCTCTCTCAGGCGGAGAAAGTGATGTCCGACTGGGGGTGGAATCATGACCGATACCAGCAAGACGGCCGACACGTCGAGCCCTGGCGATCGCTTCGTCTCCAAGCTGTCCGACCTCACGATCAGGGACAGGGACGGCAACCTCGTGTGGAAGCATGGCATCCGGTATCAGGACGGTCGCCCTTTTAGCGGGCTCGACATGTACCCCGAGATGCACTGAGGCGCTGGACGGCGTCGAGCTTCAACTCGTCGTCCTCGTCGAGGTACTCCAAGAGCCGCTCGTCGACCGAGTCCAGGTAGGTGACGAGGAAGTCGTTCACGGTTCCATCATGGCCCATCACCACTGGCCGAGAAGTATTCCGAGCGCGTGGGCTCTGCGCAGGACCTAAGCCTCAGGCACTCGGGAAACCTGTAGGACAGAAGTGGGCACAGAGAAGGGTCCCCGACCCCAGGATGAAGGCAGATGGAGCCGGGGACCGATGTCCAGACCCGCCGTTGGGGGGGTCTCGGCGGGCCTGGGGGTCTACGCGGTGCCCGTTAGCTGGCCGTGTACGTGATTTTACCGTTCCGTTCGCGCAAACAATTGGCGCGTTGGCTCCCCGCCCTCGAGGGACCGGGGCTGGCGATTCCCGCGCCGGGTGCCAGAGAATACGGGAATGCCGTGACGCCGGTGCTGGTCGAGAACGTGCCCGGTCTCACTGTGAAGTCGGCGGGCAGGCAGCCCGTCAGCAAGCCACCCGTCTGCGGCGTCGAGGCACCGGTCGGGGCCGTGCCTGCCGCCACACACGCGCTGCTCACCATTTCAAGCGAGCGTTCAGGGGCCGAATGACCCGCGCCGATAGAAGGTGCACGACCCCCGGTCGCCTTGCGAGGGAAGCCAAGGGGCCGTGCACCTGTCATCCTGGTCGAAATACTCCAGGAGACGCTTGTCGATCGAGTCCAAGTGGACGACGAGGAAATCGTTCACTGGGTCCGTCGTGGCTCATCACCGCAGGCTCATCACGTAGCCGGACTGGCTCGCCGCGCATGTCGGCGAGGTCGGCGTGGGCGTGTTTCAAGGACCGTGGTGACAGCGATCAGTATCAGGACGATGCCAGCCCCGAGAGGAAGAAGCCACGCTGGTTCTTATAGGCGATGGCGACATAGCCGATGAGGGGGACCGACCAGCGAGCCCGGTACACGTAGCCCTCAGGTATCGTCAAGGTCCACGGGTCGCGGACCGTGTCGCATCGCCCTGGGTGCTGAACAGCAGTTGCCCAGATTTGCCTTTGGCGATGTGGACGATGCGGTGCACGATCTGCNNTGGCTGATGACGACGCCGCCGACCGCGAGTCCAGGTCGCATGCTGCCCGACAGGATCGGTGACACCATCCAGGTGCCCTGGACCAGTGCGAAGGCGACGACTCCCGCCGCCTGCTCAACGCGCTCTGTGCTGGCCAGCTGGCCGCGCCCTTGCTGCTCGTTGCCCGGCTCGAAGGTGCGACGATCGCTGTCGAGCTGGCCACCGGCGTCCGGCACACAGAACCGAGCGAGGACAGGCGCTAAGCCTGCGGCGATCTGCGACCGAAATCGGGGATCTTGGGTCACCCTCACGGGCCAGCGCACCAGCCCGACTTGGGGATCCGCCAGATCAGCACGCCCCGATCCTTCCTGTTGGTGGGCACCCCGAGTGCACTGTTGAGAAGCGTGAGCACATCCGCAGGGTCAGTGCCTGCAGCCCAGTACACGACCGCACCGACCAGATTGATGTTGAGGTATGCACAAAGGTCGCCATTGCTGACGCTTGTCGGAGGCACCGTCGGGTAGGCAGGTCCGACACCCCCCTGAGCCTCGACCAGGAACTCCTGCACGGATGCCGGTTCGGCTAAGGGCGGGACATTGGTACCGTCGCCATTGGGCCCCTGCACCGTGGCATAGCCCCCAAGGATGCGGAAGCGCATGCCACTCGAAGCCTGCCAGAGCATGGTTTGCGACCAGTCCCGAATCGGGTACGGGTAGCTAAGCACGACGGTCCCGGGGGGGATCGTGTCGAGAACATCCGGGAGCGCGGATGGCCACGGGGGTTTGGAAGTCGCGAACGGTGCCGAGGGAATGAGCGCAACAATCGACAGTACGCACGCTGCGCCAATACCCAGGCCGACACGCCATTGGCGCCGGGTGCGCCCGGTCGGCCGGCTCGCCGAGAGCCAGGTGAGCGTGCGATCAAGTCCGAGCCCGAAGAGGACGGCAGTAAAGAGGACTACATCGAGGGAAAAGCGCGCCGGCACCGTGCTCTCGAGCAGCGGGAGATGAACGAAGATCGCCTCTGGAAGCGGAATGCCCGTGGCATATCCGGCGACGGTGAGGGACGATCCGAGCGATAACAAGAACGCAATCAGCGAGAGAATGCCAGCCCATCGGATCATCCGCTCACGTCGCCAGGCAATGGCAAAGCCTGTGACGAGTGCCACGAGGAACACCCCGAGATACCCACTTTGCTCTGAAACATTCCCGGCGGCGAACCGGCTCGCGAAATTAGCGAGCCCGGTCGGGGCGATGAGCTGTTGGAAATTGGGCACGAAAGGGCTCGCCAGGCTGGCCCGGAGCGGCTGGAGCATCTCCGTCGGCTGAACTGGGCCGCTCACATGGCCTTTCGCGAACAGCATCCACCAAAGAAAGTATCCCGTGACCACGAGGAAGGCGACCACGGCAATGATGCTGCTAGTCAACACGTAGCGGGCTCGTGCCCGGATCGCATGCCGGTGCGAAAGGGCAAGAGCCACCACGCCCAGCGCCAGGACAATGGCGAGGTCGCTCAGGACCTCGGGGGAAATGAGGACTTGTGCACCGGCCAAGATGCCGAGCAACGCGCCGATCCTGATTGGCCGTCGACGTTGCACCACGACAAGCTCGTAGGCACACCAAACGATTGCGGGCGGGAGTGCCGCGAAGACGAGGTCAAGGTGGGCGTCCCCTTGACCCTGGCTCACCATATACGGAGAGAACCCGTAGATCAGCCCTCCGAAGAACGCCACCGGCCAGCGGCTGCACCATTGCCGGAGGACAAGGAACATCGACCCGGCCGAGGCGGCGAACGCCAAGCGCAGAAGCACGTTGAGCGATGAAACAGGACCGAGCAGCACGGTGACCGGTGACGCGAGGATGCCGAGTAGAGGCATGGACGCGTTGTTGGCCAGGTCGACGCCGGAGGGATAGTCAACAAGGTTGCTGTGGAAGATCTCGAGGCCGTGGCGCAACGCGTAAGGGATCCACGCCAGGAACCACGCAGCCTGCACCGGGTCTCCGAAGCCGCCGCCTGGCATTCGATTCGAGTCAACCGGATTGGCTGGCCAATAGATGAGTACCGCCAACAAGCAGTACAAGACGAGGCAACTGGCAATCACGCCCCCTGTGGCCGGACCAAAGCGCGACTTCGTCCGACCTGCGAGAGTGGCACCACGATCAGGAGGCCGGTTCCCGGTGTCCTCCGCCTGATTGTCGTGATCGTCCAGGAGCTGGGAGGAGTCCATGACACCCGCCACCGAGAATGTTCCACACCGATGCCGGTCCCGCCAACGAGATCCCGGAGACGCTCGGCACATATTGCCAACGAACCTCTGATTGCTCACTGGTGCGCGCGAAAACCGCGCCGAACGTACAACGAGAGTGTCCCCCAACTTCCAACGAGACGGAAGTCTCGCTCCACGACGAGATTCGGAGCGCTCGACCCGTAGGAGGCGTAGGGCTCGCCCGTGCCCTCGGAGCTGTTGGTGTCGTACACCGAGTTCAGTATCAAGAGGTCGTCTCGAGCGATCTGGCTGGCCAGGCCAGACCCGGCCGCATTCGTGACGCCTGGGTCCATCTCCAGATAGAAGCTGCCGGGCACGAGCCGAGGCAGGAGGAAGTAGAGAAAGGTGTCTGAGTAGCCCGTGACACGGAGGTCCTGAGATCCGATGAACACCGACGTGCCCGGCACGGAGTACGAGTCGACGGCTTGTAGGACCGCGTCGTAGTCAACCATTGCATTGTGGTCCCAGACGGGCACAGATCGCCCCGCGTTCGACACGGGGAACTGAGCGTTGGGCCATGCTCCATGGTGTACGGCCTCCATGGTCGCCAGCGCAGCTCCGCCGAAAGCATTATCGCTTGCGGCGGTTGCGATTGAAATCGCCACGATCCCGATCGCTGCCGACCATGCGATCCTCATCCCAGCCCGAACCAAACTGCGTCTCGCCAGCCACGTGACGATCCGCGCCCAGTCGAGCAGCACAGCGGCGCCCAGAGTGAAGCTAGCGACGAAAGCGATGTGTTGAAGGTCGGGTCGGTGCAACATGTTGCTGACGATCGCGAGGCCGGTGACCCCCACGAGGACGACGCACACGTCGTCCCATGCCCCATGTGATCGTCGCCAGCCCGCGATCCCGACGACGATTTCGGCGACAGGGATCAGCAGAGACAAGAGCATGAGCAAACCGGGTGCCGTCCCCAGCGAAGGTAGGGAAAGGCGCACTTGGGGGCCAATGACGAACACTGGCCTTACGATCTCATCTTCGAACACAGCGACTATTCCGACCTGCACAACGTTCACGATCGTAGGAATCAGGCCTGCGACCAGACCGGCTAGAAGGTAACGAACGACCCGCCGACGGGTTGCCGCGACAACGATCACGATCAGGAGCACGGCAAGCGAGATGTCTGCACGAAATGAAATTGCGAGGCCGAGGGCTAGACCGGCGATGCCCACGAAGAGGGGGCTAGACCGGCCGCCAAGACCCAGGTCGATCAGGTAGAGGCCCAGAGCGAGAAAGGCAATGGCCCCAACCCACGCGAAAGCCATCATCGGGTAGCTCACTCCGACGACGATGGTGACCGCGCCAGCGGTCAACCCGGCGAACATTCCGCGTCGCCGCCAGGCCAGCGCAGCCAGAGAGCTGACGAGGACCAGGTGGTACAAGACGGCCACGATCCGTTCCACCAGCACGCTCTGTCCAGCTATGAAGAACGCGGCAGCGATGGCGTAGAGGTTCGCCGGGCCATAGATCGACAGGAAGGTGTGATTGGGTGTCGCGCCCTTGAGGATCATGGAGGGGAGAACCAGCAACGTGCCCTCGTCCTGGGTCCAGGTTGGCCATACGAGGATCGCCGGTAGAGGCGCCACAAAGGCGACCGCCAACAGGCCGACTACTGCCACCGCAGCGATCGGCCGCCAACTGCGCTTTCCATCGCCGTGCGAACCGAATCGCCAAAGCGTCTGAGGTGCTTCAACAGAGCCGATGCGATCTGCGCCGGTATCAGCGTCATCGGCACTCGTAACCGTCGCAAGACCCGTGGGCTCCGCTGCGGCATCGGACCGTTCCGGTTCGGTATCGACACCTGCCAGAACGCCACCTTCGAGCGGGGTCTCCCCTCCCGCAGCCTCGTCGAGACCCACTAGATCACCTCGCCACGCACGATCGATGCACGACGAACCGTCCGGCTCACGTCACCTCCGACACCACGTAAAGGCGGCATTCGTGAAACTTCCTCCCTTTTTGATCCCCTTACAGCAACGCGGAAGGTGTATTGCGACGCGAGAGGATGCTACTACGAGGCCCTTTTTCACGGCTCTTCCGGGACTTCAGTGGGTAACCCAGGTCAAGGAGCTATCGGGTAGAGCTGGAGATCACCGAGATGGAACCAGATCGCGGTCTTGAAGTTCTTGCGGTTACGATACCCGCGCCCAGCGACGCGGATCGCCTGGATGCGGGAGTTGAGGCCCTCCGCTCCGGCATTGGTCAGGCGGTGAGCGAAGTACGACAGCAGGCCAGCTTCGTGGCGCTTCAAGGACTTGGCCGCGTCGATCACCGGCTGGAGCCGAAAGTGGGTCGCCCAGAAGTACCTCTTGTCGCTCGTCGCGACAAGCGCCCGGTTCTCCTGTTTGCGAACGGTGTCGACCGCTTTGGTGAGGTAGGCCATGAGGTGATAGCGGTCGAAGACGATCTTGTCGTCGGCATCGGCGAGGTGCTGGCGTGTCGAGGTGATGTAGGGATCAGGAGGTCTGGGGTCCCACATGTCCATCGCGACAGCCTCGATCCCATTGCGCACATCGGCGCTGAACTGGCTGAAGAAGCCGTCGAGGCTCGCCTGGCGCCGCTCATCGGCGAGGTACTCGACGCACCCGGTCGCAAGGTTCGACACTCCGGGAGAACGCCGCCTCGACGCTGGCGGACCTCTCCGCCGAGGAGGTCGCCGAAGTGGCCCGGCTGGTCGAGTCCTGACAGGCAACGCCGAGGATGAGAGTCGGATGCCCGTCGTGGATGCCCGTCGTGGCGAGTTCCCCCGTGGATGCGCCGATATCCCCAGCTCGGGTTCTTCTTCGCTCATCCGGCCAGTCGAACCACGAGATGATCCGTTCCCGCCGGCAGTGCCGGTCTGGATTGACTCTGACTCACGATAACGAGGCTTGTGATGGCCATCGGACTGCGCTCCTTGACGGTGCTCGGCGCCAGAGCCCACCGCTGCGGGTGGCCCGCCCGTCTGCGGCGTCGGGGCACCGGTCGGGAGAGTACCTGCCGCCGGTCAGGCGCTGCCCACCATCTCAAGCGAGTTCAAGGGCCGACTTACCCGCGCCGATATTGATAGAAGGTGCACGACCCCCGGTCGCCTTGCGAGGGAAGCCTAAGGGCCGTGCACCCCGTCATCCCGTTAGAGACCCTCCGGGAGACGCCTGTCGATGGACCAAGTGGACGACGAGCAAACCGTCCACTGGTCCATCAGATCCGTTACCGCAGGACGAGAAGTCGTCCGGGCAGATCGACTTTATCTACCGCTGAATCCTCAGGCTCTCGGGAAGTCACCTTGCTGCGGCCCCGTCAAGGTGCCGGTCGTCGGGGCTGCGGTGCGCGGTCCCGAAGCACGTAACGCCGAAAGGGCGCGGTCGACTCCACCCGCCGCTCGCCCAGCTCCTACTCGCTGCCACAGTGGCGAGGCTCTCCGCGCGAGAGCAGATGTTGCGCCACATGCCTGTCGAGCAGCTGGTCGTCGAGCTTCGGCGTCGCGGCTGGACCGTGACCAAGCCGTAGAGCAGCGAGCACCGGCCTCTTTCTCGATCACGACATCTCGATGTGGAGTGGGGTTCGCGTCGGAGGACCGACGGCACCAATGTCCGACTGGCAACTCTCGCCTTGAGATGCCTGAGGTATCGGCATGATGAGGTGTTTACGGGACACACCGCGATGCCGGCGACCTCGCCGGCACCGGTCGGGCGAAGTAGGCCGAGACCTGCCCCGCCGGGCTGTCGAGATCCGACCACTCGGTTGCCGGCTCCATCATGACCTCCTTCGCACCGTGCCACCCGAGGCTCGCGCCGTCGCCGGGAGGGGCGAACGAGGAGCACCAGCGGTTTGTCTCGGGCAGCCGATGTGGTCCTCACGGTTGAATCTAGATCTATGCTGCCGGCATATAGTAATGTCGGCACGTTAGCGGCGAGCCGGTTGCTCAGCCAACGAGGTGGTCGATGAGCACAGCGCCGGCGGCTGGACAGTTTGGGAAAGAGGCCTCAGTGCGATGAGCGAGGTGACGAGCGCGACAAGTGATGTGAGCGCACCCCACGTGCTGGCGGCCCGGTTGCGGTTGTCGATGGTCCACCTCTCCCGTCAGCTCCGTCGCATGGACCCCTCGGAGCTCACGATCACCCAGTTCTCCGCGCTCGCGACCGTGGTTCGTAACGGCCCGCTCGGCGTTGGTCACCTAGCCGAGATCGAGGGCCTGCCCTCCCCGGCCGCGACACGCCTTGCCGACAGGCTGGAGGAGGCTGGCCTCATAGCCCGCCGGGCGAATCCCGCCGACCGCCGGGGCGTGCAGCTCATGGCCACCACCGCAGGTACCGAGCTGCTCACCCGACGAGCACAGGTCGGTAACGCCTGGCTTGCCGGGCACTTGAGCGCCCTCAACAAGGCCGACCGGCTAGCTCTCGAAAGAGCTGTGACCTTGCTCGAGTCGTTCGCGACCGAGTGCAAGGACGGAACGCCTGCGACGACAGCAGAACACCACCATTCAAAGGAGACTCGAACGTGAGCGTATTGACGCCGACCCGCTCGACGGCGGTGGGGCCGCGCTACAAGTGGNNCCGCTGCAGGCGTCCAATTTCCCGTACCTGCTCTGGATCATGATGGGCTACATGCTGGTGTCGGCCGCCGTGGTGGTGACCGTAGGGCGCATCGGCGACATGTTCGGCCGCGTGAGGATGTACAACCTGGGCTTTGCCTGGTTCACCGTCGGGGCGATCCTTCTGTCGTGCGTTTGGAGCACGGGCTCGGCCGGGGCCCTCGAGCTCGTCATCTTGAGGATGTTCCAAGCCATCGGCGGAGCGTTGCTCATGGCGAACTCGGCGGCCATNNATCACCGACGCCTTCCCCGCAGAGCAGCTCGGCTTGGCCCTCGGGATGAACATGGTCGCCGGGATCGCCGGCTCCTTCCTGGGCATCCTCGTCGGTGGGCTGCTCTCCCAGGTCGGATGGCGCTGGGTGTTCCTCGCGAACGTGCCGGTCGGGGTCTTCGGAACGGTATGGGCCTACCTGAAGCTGAAGGAGATCGGCGTCCGCATCAAGGCCAAGATCGACTGGCTGGGGAACCTCTCGTTTGCCGCGGGCCTGGCCATGATCCTCACCGGCGCTACCTACGGCATCAAGCCCTACGGCCACTCCCTAACCGGCTGGGGGAATCCCTTCGTGCTGGAGATGATGTTCGGAGGTTTGGCGTGCCTCGTCGTCTTCGCCATTGTCGAGATGAGGGTGGACGACCCCATGTTCCGCCTGTCGCTGTTTCGCATACGGGCGTTCACCGCCGGCAACGC
>PMVZ01000011.1:9090-11018 GCA_003166375.1 Acidimicrobiaceae bacterium
CGGCGCCCGTCCCTTCGCCACGGGCGGGATGCTGCTCTCGGGGGCGATGTACGCGGTGATGATGACCTTCCCGGCCAATTTCTCCTACTGGCCCTTTGCCGCGGTGATGTTCGTCCAGGGGATCGGCGGTGGCCTGTTTGCTTCGCCGAACACGGCCTCGATCATGAACTCGGTCCCCGCTCGCCACCGCGGGGCGGCTTCGGGGATGCGGGTCACCTTCGCCCAGTCCGGGTTGCCGCTCTCGATGGGGCTCTTCTTCACGTTGCTCGTCGTCGGGCTCAACTCCAAGGTGCCCTCGGCAATGTTTAGCGGCCTTGTCGCCCACGGCGTGCCCGTGGCGGCCGCCACGCAGCTCTCCCACATGCCGCCCCTCGGTTACATCTTCGCCGCCTTCTTGGGCTTAAACCCGCTGAAGAGCCTGCTCGGCCCTGCGGTGCTCAGCCATCTCGCTCCCGGCCAGGCAGCCGCCATCACCGGCCGGGCATTCTTCCCCCACCTCATCGGCCCCCCGTTCAAGGATGCCCTGCTCCTCATCCTCGGTTTCGCCGTGGTCATGAGCGTGATCGCAGCGATNNCCCACCGTGTCAGGATCCGCCCCGGTGGCGATGGCAAAGCTGTCCCAGACCTACTCGGCAGCGCAGCCGAGCGGGACGGGGCCACACCGTCGCCCGATGAACTTCTGCAATCGGCCATCCCCGGGCCCACGGCGCCCGCCAGGCGAGAATAGGGAGGAAAGGGCTCGTCGAACGATCGTCTAGGCGCAAGACAAGGGAGCGACGCCTCCTCGCCGTGACCGGGCTCGTCGGCAGCGGTGGGCTCTGGCGCCGGGCACCGTCAAGGAGTGCAGTCCGATGGCCATCAAAAGCATCGTTGTCGGGACCGACGGTTCGGAGACGAGCTATCGCGCCTTTGCGATGGCCGTCGGCTTTGCTGTGCGCGAGCAGGGCTGCGTTCATGCCTGCTTCGTCGCCCACGTGCCCGGGGCAGCCGCCCTCGGCGGGTTTTTAGCGCCTGTTCCGCTCGTCACCTACCCGGAAAGCGACGACCGCCTCGCCAGCTTCGTAACCGAGGAACTAGGCCAGGCACACGTCGGCGGCGACTTCACCTGCTGCAGCGGTGAGGTCGCCGCCGAGCTCGAGCTGCTGGCGGTGAGCTGCAAGGCCGACCTTGTCGTCGTGGGACGCTCGGCCCATCCCCATCTCCACCTTGGCGGCGTCCCGCAACAACTGCTCGCGCGGGGTCACTTCCCGATCCTCGTAGTGCCTTGAGCGATCGGGCCGACCGCGGCCCCGAGGGCATCGGCAGCTCGCGGCCGCGCGAGGTCACCTCGGCACCGCGCGCGATGCGGTCCGATCGGGGAGGCGCCGGGACCGGCGAGGAGCACGTCGCCGCGTCCCGCAAGCGCCAGCGGCCCTGCCGCGGCGGGATTGACGCCGTGCGGGTCGAGCGGTTCGAGGCGCAGAGGGGAAAGGGCCCGGCGGTGCGTGTATGTGAAGGTTACCGTCGTGCTGGTCCCGAGGTTCCCGGCGCTGTCTGTGGCCTGGGCGACGACGCTGTAGCTGTTCATGTAGTGGCCTGTGACGACAGCGACGCTCCCCGCCGGCCGCTTATAGCGCCGACTGTGTGGGCTATTACGTGTGAGTTGACTCGCGCGGCTCCCTGCTGTTCTGTGGGCCAGTGACGGAACTGTTCGCTCCGCTGCGGAGCCGGGCATACCGGTGGCTCGAGGGGACGGGCCTGTTCGCCAACACCGGCGTCTGGATGGTCACGCTCGTCGGCGGCTTCATCATGGAACGCCTCACGACATCGCCGGTCCTGGTCACCCTCGCCGCGGCCATGAGCCCGCTTGCCGGCATCTTGGCCGTCGTGTTCTCCGGTGCCGCGGCGGACTCCCGTGACCGACGTGCCGTGCTGCTCGTGGCGAAGAT
>PMVZ01000277.1 GCA_003166375.1 Acidimicrobiaceae bacterium
CTCCGATGCGAGGGCCAGCTCCTCGGCGCTCGAGGCGCGAAGGATCACGACTGGGTCGCAGTCTCGGGGAAGGTCCTCGAGCAACGAGCGGATGGCCGTCACGCCGATGCCCCCGGCGATGAGCGCAACTCTTGAGCGGCGACGGGCATGAGTTGTGAAGGCTCCGTAGGGCCCTTCGATGGCGACACGGGTGCCTGGCCGTAGCCTGGCCACGGCCGACGAGTAGTCACCGATGCCCTTCACCGTGAGACGCAAGAAGGGCGGCCGTGGCCGCGCCGAGAGCGAGAACGGGTGGGCCTGCCACCACATCCCCTTTGTGAGGAACCGCCATTCGAAGAACTGCCCGCCTGCGACCGCGAGGCGGTCGAGGTGCCTCCCACGACAGACGACCGAGACCGTGCCCGGNNCCTCGTGAGAGGGTGCCCCACGAACGACGGTCCGAGCGCGATCTCGTGAGCGAACGCCAGGGCAAGCGCGAGGTACATGAACAGGTGAACGGCCCACCACGTCTCCCTGCGGAGCCGGCGGCGGATCGAGTAGACCGACGTGACCGCGATCGCGACCATCACCACGAGCGCGATCGTCGCCGTCAGCATGTCCGGGTACGAACTGATGAACGCGCCGACCTGGCCCCAGACACCTGTTTGGGCGGCCTCGGCATAGGCAAAGGTGAGCAGCACGGCATGGGCGACAATGAGGGAGATAGGCCATGGCGCGAGCCGGCGGTGCGCCGCGAGCAGCTTGTCCTGACCGAGCACTCGCTCGACGACTGGGATCCGGCTGACGAGGAGCACCATTATCAGCGCCAGATAAGTGCCGGACAAGCCGGTCAAATTGCCGAGGAACATGGCGACACCTCCCCGGGCCGCAAGCTGTTTCCAGGTCTCCGCGGTGACGGCGAGAGCGATACATGCCCCGAAGCCAAGCCCCGCGAGGACCATTGCGACATCGGCGACGACGGGCCGCGGAGCTGTTCCCGGACGGGAGATGACGGACTGCCGGCGATGTTTCCCGCTGTGCGGGGCGTAGGTGGGGTCGAAGGTGACTGAGGCCATGTTGATTCTGACCTTACGAAAGCGGCCCTCCAAGATGGGCCCAGTAACCGGTAAAGATTTGACAAGGAGCACAGACTCGATCCGGGGCGCCGACAAGACTAGAGCTCCTCGTGGCGTGGCCTCTGTCACGACCCGACAGCCCGATCCCGATCGCCTGTGGAAAGCTAAGAGAACAGTGCAAGTTCTCGTGGTCGAAGACGACGATGCCATCGGCGAGCCATTAGCAACCAAGCTTCGTCGTGAAGGCTTCGATGTGACCCTCGTGCAGACGGCCGCGGCCGCGCTGTCAGCACCGCCGGCCGATCTCGTCCTGCTCGACCTGGGGCTTCCCGACGCCCACGGTTTCGAGGTCTGCCGACAGCTGCGCGCACGCTCCTCGGTCCCGATCATCATCGTCACCGCACGCGACGACGAGACCGACCGAGTGGTGGGCCTCGAGCTCGGAGCCGACGATTATGTCGTCAAGCCGTTCGGCTTCCGCGAGCTCGTGGCCCGCATACGAGCCGTCAGCCGTCGGAGCACGACGCCTGCGCCCGTGCTCGGTTCGCAGGTGATCGGCGAGCTCGAGATCGACCGGCGTTCACACCGTGTGCTGCTGGGCGGGGAGGAACTGCCGCTTACCCCGAAGGAGTTCGACCTGCTTGCTCTGCTCGCTCTCGATCCAGGAGCGATGGTCACTCGACGCGAGATCCTTGCCGAGGTCTGGGATCCTCATTGGTACGGCACTTCGAAGACAGTCGATGTCCATATCGCCTCTCTTCGAAAAAAGCTTGGCAACCCTAAGTGGATCGAGACGAGCAGGGGCGTCGGATTCCGGCTCGCCGTTCCGAAATGAGGCGACGGCTCCTCGCGGGTTTCTTCCTTTTTGCGCTCGCTCTCGTCGTCGCGCTCGAAGTTCCGCTCGGGCTCAGCCTGGCTCGTAACGACCGGACGACATCGATGTCGGAGGTCCAACGCGACGCCTCGTCGCTCGCGGTGCTCGTGGCCGCCGGTCTGAACCACGGCGAAGGGTCCAGCCTTCAACTCGTCATCAGCCAATTCGCGCGCGCTGAGGGCGCTGTCGTCGCGGTCGTCTCGGCGGGGCACGTCTTGGCAGTGGCGGGCAGTGGTGCCATCGAGGAGCTGCGCGACGTCCGCACGCAAGCGATCATCAGGGTGGCTGCTGCCGGCCACACCTCAGGCGAGGAGGGCTCGAACGATCCGGACGACGACTTCCTGTACGTGGCGCTGCCGGTCGCGCTCACGGCGCCGGGCGCGAGCGGCGTCTCGTCCTCGAGCTACGGGCCCGACGTAGTCCTCCTCGTCGCCGAGTCGGCGGCACCTCTCCACTCGCGCATCAGGAGCCACTGGCTCACTCTGGTCCTCTTCGGAGTCGGCGTGCTCGCGGTGGCCACCACGCTCGGGGCACTTCTCTCGAGATCCCTCACCCGTCCGCTAGAGGCCATTGAGGCAGCCGTTGCCGCGGTCGGAGCCGGCCGCTTGTCTGAGCGGGCGCCGATCGGGCGCGGCCCCGCCGAGCTCACCGCTCTCGGTGAGACTGTCAATGACATGGCAGATCGTTTGGAGGAGCTCGTCCACACTCAGCGGGCGTTCCTTGCCGACGCCTCTCACCAACTCCGTACTCCCCTTACAGCGCTGCGCCTCCGTCTCGAGAGCCTCGAGGACACGCTCGACCCTGAACAGCAAGCCGATCTCACGCCGGCCCTCGCTGAAGCCGACCGGCTCACGAGGATCGTCGACGGACTGCTCACGCTCGCGCGAGCCGAGGGCGGTGTCCGACCAACGAGAGAAGCGGTCGACATCGCAATTGCCTTGCGCGAGCGTGCCAATGCATGGAGCGCCCTCGCGGAGGAACGTCAGGTGTCGCTCAGATGCGAGTCACCGGCTGCTGTCACCACGCATGCTCCGACCCTACGAGCCCTCGCTTGCCCAGGTCATCTCGAGCAGGTCCTCGACAACCTCCTCGCGAACGCTCTCGACGCGACGCCTGCCGCCGGAAGGGTGTCGCTGCAGGCTGTCCGGGTGGGAGACGCCATCGAGGTTCATGTGATCGATGACGGGCCCGGCATGAGCTCTGCTGACAGGACGAGAGCTTTCGATCGGTTCTGGAGGCGGGAAGGAGCCCCGCACGGCGGCACCGGCCTCGGACTCGCCATCGTCGCTCAGCTTGCAAGGATGTCGGGTGGGACCGCGCGGCTCGACGCCTCCCCGTCCGGCGGGATCGACGCAGTGGTGCGGCTTGACGCCTGTGATGCTTGAGCGCGCAGTCGCGAAGAGATCGGGGCGCTGCCGGCGGCGGTTGTCCAATTCGTTTCCAGCAATTGGTAAAGACTCGACAAAAGCCGCCAGATAACTGGGGATTTGCGCGCTCGCTTCCTGCCGGGACGCTTAGGATTGCTCGATGTCATCTCCGACCAAGCCGTCATGGCAACGCCAAGACTCGGCCGCGATGAGCGCGCTGGTGGTCTTCAGGATCGACTTTGCCCCGGAACACAGACAGCCCGCGGCTGCCGGTCTCCTGCTTGCTACGGTCGTGTCACTGATCGGGTCGTTGTCAGCGGACGCGGCCCTCGTGGCAATCGGCACGCGGATCTTCCCCGTCACTAGTGGTTACGTACACTTCCGGTTCTCCGACTACGGGAAGCTGACGACCATCGGCGTGATCATCGCCTGTGCCGCCTGGCCAGTCGTGACTCGAGTGTCATCGGCTCCGCGCTGGGTGTTCTTGCGAATGGCTGCCCTAGTGACGGTGGTGCTGTTGGCACCGGACCTGTACATCCTTGCCAAGGGCCAGCCCGTCAAGGCAGTGCTCGTGCTGATGATCATGCACCTTGCGATCGGCCTCGTGACCTATAACGCCCTCGTGCGCCTCGCCCCGGCCAGGCGCAGCACGTCAAATCCAGGTGGCCATCGGCGGCGGCGCTATTAGGGAATGCGCTGACCGGCGGGTGAAATCCGCGGCGGTCATCGCTGTCGAGCCCGCGGGCTGCGGCCGCTTCCTCAGGAGGAGGGACAGGCCCTCGGGTCGTAGGAGGGAAGGGGCTGTACTGCCGGGCTCGGCGGCCCGAGAGTGCTCACAGACGCCAGCTCCACCGTGGTTGCCGCCAGCTCCACCGTGGTTGCCGTCAGCTCCACCGTGGTTGCCGTCGTGCCCACCGCGGTTGTCGTCGTGCCCTGAGCCGGAGCGTGGTTGACCGCCACGGAGTAGTCCGACCCTGTGACCACGGTCACGTCTGCGCCGGCGGCGGTCGTTCCTTCGGCCATCGCGACAATGCCGCGGAGATCCTCGACGACCCGTTGGGCGTCGAGCAAGTGTCCCGGAGCGTAGTAGACGACCGTCTCCGAGATCGGGCCGACCGGTGTCGCGCTGCCTGTGCCCACGACGTGGAACCCGAGCGACGAGAGCTGATCGGCGGTTGTCGTGGCCTGACCGGCTGTCCCCGTCCCGTCCATGACCGAGACCATGACCGAGCCGGGCGCGACCGCCGAGCCCGGTGGAGTCTTCAGCCCAAGGAAATTGTCGACGGCTTGCTGGTCTTGAGGATAGGTCGGCAACACGACCGATCCGTAGTCGTAGCCCTCGTACATGTAGTCCGCGAAGTTCTCTATGTTCGGCATGGTGAGCTCAGGAACCGTGCCGATATTGGTCGAACGGAAGGCCCGCAGGAGATCGACCATGTCGCCGAGCGACAACTTCGAGTCGACCTCGAGGTCCGGGGCGACAGCACCTAGAAGCGAGTTGTCGGTGAGCAGGTTCGAAAGGCCGCGCTTCGCGATCGCGGTGGCCAGCACCCGGAGGAACTCGTGCACTCGGATGATGCGCCCGAGGTCGCCGCTGCCATCGTCTGTCCACTGACCATCCTTGAAATACCAGTAGTTGCGCGCCCTGACCAAGGCGAGAGCGTTGAAGCCGTTCAGGTACACACAACCGGTGGTTCGGATGTGGAGCCCGCTGCTGTCGTCGCGGACCCGGTAGGGGAAATACATCTTGATCCCACCGAGGGCGGTGACGATGTTCTGGAAGCTGTCGAAGTTGAGCTCCACGAAGTGGTTGATCGGGATCCCGAAGTTCTCCTCAATGGCTGCGACGAGCTGGCCGGGACCGTCCGCGAGCGCGGCATCGATCTTGTAGAACTGCCCGGGCCGGACGTTGTTCATGACGAGGTCACGCGGGACGGAAAGGACGGAGACCGAATGGGCCCGCTGGTCGGCACGCAACAGCAGGATCACGTCCGAGTTGACGCCGGTGATGCCTGCCGCGCAGCTGCCGAAGGCCGAAGTCTGTTTGTTGTCCAGCACGCACCGGGACGTCGAGCCGATGAGGAGGAAAGTCTGGGTGCCCACGTTCGGACCCGAGGTCGCCGGCGGGGCGAGCTGAGACACCGTCACCCGGTGGACCTGGTGGAGCCGAAAGGCAACGAAAGCGACCTCGGCCCCGGCAAGAGCGAGGACGACCACCAGGAGAGCTATCGATGCCTTGATCAGGTTGCGGAGCCAGCGTGGTCGGCGCGAGCTCCTGCGCCGGCGGCCGAACCGCCGACGAACAGGAGGTTCATCAGAGTCAGGGAGCTCGCTGCCAGAAACGTCGGCCACCAGACTCAGACTAGGGATGCTCCCTTAAGATCTTGTGAAGCGAGCAAACGAGTTGTCTCGGCTCACCCGCCGGCGGACCGGCCGTAGGAGGTAGGGCTCGTCGGGCCGCCAAGACGTACTCTTCGGCCTTGGGTTCAGGTTTGTGACCTGCTGTGGCCCAACTTCTGTCGGCTAGAACGGAAGGGTGATGAGGATCCTCGTGGCCGAGGACGACGAAGCTCTCAGATCCGTGCTGGAACGGGGCCTGAAGAGAGCCGGCTATATCGTCGACGGCGTTGCCGATGGATCGGACGCGCTCACCTATCTCCGATCCTACGAGTACGAGGTTGCCATCCTCGACTGGCGAATGCCCGTCATGAGCGGGATCGAGGTCCTCCGGTCGCTACGCCGTTCGGGCACCGGCGTGCCGGTACTGATGCTCACAGCTCGGGACATGCCAACCGACCGGGTGGTCGGCCTCGACGAAGGCGCCGACGACTACATGGTGAAGCCCTTCGACTTCCCCGAGCTTCTTGCACGGCTGAGAGCACTGCAGCGCAGGCCGTCGGACGCGCACCCACCTCAGCTGTTGGTGGGAGACCTCGTCTACGAACCGACCTCGCGAACCGTAAGGGCTGGCGGGAAGGCAATCGGCCTGACACAGATTGAGCTCGGCATTCTGGAGGTTCTCCTGCAACGCTCTCCTGCCGTCGTGACCCGGCGATCGATTGCCCTGCAGGTCTGGCAGTACGAAGCCGACGCCGTCGGCTCCAACACGATCGAGGTTCACGTCGCCCACCTTCGATCAAAGCTCTCCGGCGCGCAGGTCCGGATCGAGACCCACCGCGGCGTCGGCTATCGCCTCGTGCCCGCATGAGAAAAGGGCGACGAGGGACCGCGAGTGACCATCTCGCGCCCTCGCTCAGAGTCGCCTTGGCGGCCGCTCTGGTAGTGATCGTCGTGTATGCGGGAGCCGTCGCGGCCTTCGACGTGCTGGTGGCGCACCGCCTGGTCGCTCAGGCCGACCGCCAGCTCAACAGCCGTCTTGCGGTCGCCCGGCGGCGACCACCTGCTCTTGCCACCGAGGAGCCGGACTCGCCAGGTGGGGGTGTCCAATACGGGCTCGGGATCTATGGCGAGCCGATCTACGTCTGGGAGGTTCGCCCTCAGAGCCGCGTCGCCCAGGCGAACGCCGAGTCGCCGGCGCTGCCTTCGCTGAGTTGGCCTGGGGCGGGCGCCGGGTCGGTCACCAGGAGCCTCTCGGGTACTGACTACCGGCTGCTGTCAGTGCCTTACAGGGGCGGCCTTCTCGTTGCTGGTGAGAGCCTGACAGAGCTGGCCCATGTCGAGAGCGTCCTCGTCAACTCCGAGCTCGTCGCTGCACCGGTGCTTCTCCTGGCGATCTTCTTGGCGTCGTTGCTGATTGGCCTCCGCTCTGCAAAGCCCATCGAGCTTGCTCATCGCCGGCAGTTGGAATTCACAGCCGATGCTTCCCACGAGTTGCGAACACCGTTGAGTGTGATCGAGGCAGAGTTGTCGTTGGCCCAGAGTTTCGAGGGGGATCCTGAGCCAGCGGCACTCGATCGGATAGCCCGGGAGAGCGAGCGTTTGAAGCGGATCGTCGAGGACATGCTGTGGCTGGCCCGCTTTGACGCCGCCCCGCCGCCCCCGGCCTCAGGCGCGATCGACGTCGCAGCAGTCGCCGAAGGATGTGCCGAGCGCTTTCGGGCTCTTGCCAGCACCAGGTCGCTCGATCTGCAGCTGGAACGGGTCGGAGCCGCCCCCGCGACAATTACGGCACCCGCGGAGTGGATCGACCGTCTCGCGGCCGTGCTCGTGGACAATGCTTGCAAGTACGCAGGCGAAGCCGGCCGTGTCCGCATCGAGGTGGGACGAGTGGGTCAGCGCGTCGTTCTCGCGGTCGAAGACACCGGCCCCGGCATTCCGCCGGCGGAACGTGAACGGTTGTTCGACCGGTTCCGGCGCGGCACCAACCAGGCAGGTGGTCACGGCCTCGGTCTCTCGATAGCCGATTCCATTGTTCGCACTACCGGAGGTCGGTGGCGGGTCGACGCGAGTGCGGGACTTGGCGGTGTTCGCATGGAGGTTTCCTGGCCGCTGTAGCTCCCATCGAGGAGGGCCGCAGTTTCCCGAAGGACTTCTGACTGGCCCTGTCCCGGACGCTCAACCGGGAGCAGGTCTCGTTTGTCTTGACAAGACACTCCGCCTCAGCTGCAAGACTGGGCAAGCTCGGATGGCATCAGAGGGACTCGATGGGTCAGTCGAGAAGGAGGTGTCACGTGGCTTCCACACGAGAAGGAGAGCGAGAGTTGACGACTGAACCGTTGCGCTGGGGGCTGATCGGCTCGGGTCTGATCGCCAAGGCTTTCGCGGACGACCTAACTGTGACGGACTCTGGTCGGGTCGTCGCAATCGGTTCGCGCAGCCAAGAGTCAGCCGACCATTTCGCCGACAAGTTCGGCATCCCCCACCGTCACGCCTCCTACGAGGCGCTTGTGGCTGACCCGGACGTGGAGGTTGTCTACGTGGCGACACCACACCCGATGCACCTCGCCAACGCGCTGTTGGCACTCGAAGCCGGCAAGCCGGTGCTGGTGGAGAAGGCGTTTACCATGAACGCCGGTGAGGCCCGCGAGCTCGTCGCCAGCGCGCGCGCCAAGGGGCTGTTCTTGATGGAGGCGATGTGGACACGGTTCCTGCCGCACATAGCCGAAGTCAATCGCCTGCTCGCCGCCGGCGCGCTTGGTGACATCGTGACCGTCATGGCCGATCACGGTCAATGGTTCCCGAAGGATCCTGCGTTCCGTCTCTTCGCGCCCGAGCTCGGCGGTAGCGCGCTGCTCGACTGCGGTGTCTACCCGGTGTCGTTCGCGTCAATGGTCCTCGGCAAGCCGGACAAGATCGTGGCGCTGGTCGCCCCGGCGTTCACGGGTGTCGACGGTCAAACCTCGATGCTCTTCGGGTTCGCGAGCGGAGCTCAAGCGCTCCTGACATGCACGTCTTCCGCCAGGACTCCGGTTTGCGCGGTCATCGTCGGCACTGAGGCCCGCATAGAGATCGACAGCCTGTTCTACGCACCTTCGTCTTTCAGCCTGATCGGCCGCGACGGGGGTGCCTCCCGCTTCGCGCCACCGCACAAGGGGAAAGGTCTGCATTATGAAGCCGACGAGGTCGCGCGCTGCCTTAGGGCCGGGCTGCTGGAGAGCCCGCTGATGCCGCTCGACGAGACCGTCGCGATCATGGAGACCATGGACACCGTCCTCGCCCAGGCCTAGGTCAGGCGGAACCGAACCTCCGCCAGTAGGGACGAGACGAGAAACCGAAGAGAGCGTCGTCCACCCACTATCTTCGTCTCAGCATGCAGGACTCCACCGAAGTGAGAACTGCTCCGGACGGCACGACGCTGGAGAAAAAGCCGTCCTCTATCGAGCGCATCCAGCGCCTGGAGCGCCTGGAGCAGGAGCGCCTGGAAGCTAAGGCTCGCAAGGCGGAGCGACGGCGCCAGACCATCGCCGGGGTCAAGCCGTCGGGTGGGCGCCACGACCTCGTAGATGAGATCGAACAGGTCACGAAGTTCCCGATGGCCCTGTTGGGAATCGCCTGGCTGGTCATCACCATCATCGTC
Organism: Acidimicrobiaceae bacterium; assembly: GCA_003166375.1. Classification (GTDB taxonomy): domain Bacteria; phylum Actinomycetota; class Acidimicrobiia; order Acidimicrobiales; family Bog-793; genus Fen-455. Next base: position 9,274 of record PMVZ01000277.1, read on the forward strand.
CTCACGAGCGACGTCAGCGGATCGGCCTCCATACCCCTTGTCGGCACTCTCTTTGCGCTCTGGGCCATCATGCTGGCGGAGTACCTCGTGCGCCTGGTAGTCACCCCCGACAGTCGCGGCTATCTCAAGCGGCGCTGGGCGGAGCCGGCGACTGTGCTGGTGCCGGCGCTCCAGGGCTGGCACTTCATCGGGATCGAGAAGATGAGCCTCCTCTTGCACGAGGGCGAGCTGCGGCTGGAGGCCATCCTCAAGCACCACAGCCTCTTCCGGGTGCTCATCGCCGCCTGCGCAACCCTCATCACCGGGGCCTGGCTGGTGCTGCTCTTCGAGGAGAATGCAAAGGCGAGCAACATCCACAGCTATCCCGACGCTCTTTGGTGGGCCATCGTTACGGTGACCACCGTTGGCTACGGGGACCGGTACCCGGTCTCCGTAGGTGGCCGGGTGGTGGCCGCGGTCCTCATGCTCGTGGGGATCGGCCTCATCGGGGTGCTGACCGCCACCGTCGCTTCGGTGTTCATCAAAGAGCACACCGACGCCAACAAGGAGACGTTCAAGAAGGGCCACGCCGATCTGGGCCAGCAGCTGGCGGTGATCAGCGACCGGCTCGCCGACGTCGAACGGCGGCTCGGCGCCACCCCCGCCGAGGTGGCCGCCGTCGATGCGTTGGCAGACGCAGAGGCCGAGGCGAACAGGCCGATCGAGCCAGATCAAGGAACATCCACCTCCTGAGAAAGAGAGCATCAATCCCATGAAGGGCACCCTCACTCAAGATGGCAAGACCGCCGATGCCACCGGGCCTGGGATCGAACAGGCAGCGGCCGCGGGTACGTTCTTCTGGCTCGATCTCGACATCCACGACCCTGGGCCGGACGACGACGTCAAGGGTATGTTGATCAACACGTTCCACTTCCACCCTGTGGCCGTGGAGGCGGCGGACCAGTTCGGCCAACGGGCCCGCATCGACGACTACGACGACTTCGTCCACATCGTCACCTTCGGCATGGCTGCCGACGGGAAGAACGTGGCCGAGGTGCACTGCTTCATTACCGAGAAGCTCATCATCAGCCTCCACCAGGGCGACTGCCCGGCACTGGCCACGGTGCGCGACCGCCTCGGTAACCACCACTCTTCGGATCTGGCCGCACCGCAAATTGCCGTCTTCTACCTGATCATGGACAGCCTGATCGACTCGTTCTTCCCCGTGCTGTCGGACTTCGACGACTCGATCGACGATCTCGAGGGCGCCATATTGAAGCAGCCGACCGAACAGCAGTTGGGGACGCTCTTCGACATGAAGCGGCAGATCATGAGCATCCGCAAGGTCATCTCGCCCCAGCGGGACATGATCTCCAGCCTCAACTCGGGCATGGTGAACATCCCCGGGATGACCGATCAAGGCGCGGCCTACTTCCGCAACCTCTACGACCACCTCATTCGCATCAGCGACATGGTGGACGGCTACCGGGACCTGATCGGTGGCGCCATGGACACGCACCTGTCCATGGTGTCCAACCGGCTGAACGTGGTCATGAAGCAACTGGCCATCATCGCCACCATCTTCATGCCCCTCGGATACCTCACCGGGTTCTTCGGGCAGAACTTCGCCTGGCTGACAGGTCATCTGCAGTCGAACATCAGTTACTTCCTCTTCCTCGGCATCGGTTCTGAGCTCGTCGCGCTCGTGCTCTTGTTCATCCTCTTCAGGCGGCGCGGCTGGCTCGGCAGCGGCCCCACGGCCTGACCGGATCATCTGCCTTTTCCTTTAGCCNNCCGAAGTTCACCCTGGAGTTTCGGCCGACTCTGCCTGCTACCTGCACATTCGCGTCGATTGCCGGCTGGAGTTATGACTACGCGTAGCCGAGCCGGTGCGAGACACCGAGCAGCTCGAAGGCTCGGCGCTGGAGCATGGTCGGCGTTGTGATCACAGCGAAGGCGGGAAGGTCGACGTCGTTCGGCTGGACGCGGTTCGCAGTGATCGTCGCCAGGTCCTTCAACAAGGTGGCGAAGCTGTGGACCGGCTCGCCCTCCTCGGTGTGCTTGGTGCGGATCTTCTTGAGCGCGCGCTGCGAGCGAAGCGCTGGGGCAACCGGGCTCGTGCGGGCCGCCTCGGCGGTCTGCTTGTCGTCGTCTTTGAAGAGCATCGGGGCGAGCTGGCGCTCCATGTGGAAGGTGACGTAGTAGGAGAGCATCCGCAAGAACACGTGCGCACGGACCCGGTCTTCTGTGCGATGGCGGATCGGACGGATGTCCAAGTCGGTGTTGAAGCCCCGAAAGGCGCGTTCCACGTTCGCGAGCGCCTTGTAGGACGAGACGACCTCGGGACCAGTGAGGGCCTCGCGAGAAAGGCTCGTGCGCAGCACGTAGATCCCGTCGAGGGCGGCCTCGGTGGCGATCTGGTTCTCCTTGCGGGAAAACGAGAACGAGTCCTCTGCGATCTCGATCGCGAAGTGCTTGGCCATCTTGTAGTGATTGACCACCTTGCCGACGCGAAGCGCGATCTTGTCCCTGCCCCTGAGCGGCCTGTTCTCGCGTGCGACCGCGGTGGCGATCGCTTGCAGCTCGGCCTCGGTCGCGCTGAGCAGCGACTCGCGCTTTCTCGTCCGCTCCTTGGCCAAGAGCGGGTTCTTGCAGGCGACGAGGCGCTCTTGAGGGTAGTCAGGGTGGGTGATCTCGAACAGGTCCTGTTCATCGAACAGGCCGAGCTGGATGGCGCCTTGTTCGACCAAGGACTTGATCTCGAGAGCACGCAGGGCAGTGATGAAGTCGAGCTCGGCCGGGACGACGTCGTCTTTGAGGCGGGCCTTGGTGAGCATTCCCCGGTCGCCCACGAGACAGATCTGCGAGATGGAGAAACGCTCTTTCAGCTTGTTCACCTGGGAGGCCACCGTCTTCGGATCGCCGGTGTTGCCCTTGAACACCTCGATCGCCACCGGCACCCCCTCTTTGTTGGCGAGCAGCCCATAGACGATCTGCAGCCGTCCGCGCACGCCGTCCTTCGGGTGACCGAGCGCCCCCAAAGGACAGGTCCTGCCCTCGAAGGCGGCCGAGGAGACGTCATAGAGCACGAGCGTGCCCTCTTCGAGGTGGCGCGCCGCGAGGGCGTCCTCGATCTTCTTTTGGCGGGGACCGAGCCAGTCCATCGCCTCATAGAGGTCGTTCGCGTCCGCGCTCATGAGGGAGAGCACCTCACCCAAAGACGAGCTCGCCGTCTCTTTGCGAAGACCGCGTGCACAAGCGAGCTTGGACGAAGGATCGATCACCTGGGCGATGACCATCGCCGAGACGAGGTCGCGTGACCGTGAGGGAGCCGGGTCGATCAGCTCCTCCAGCCCGAGGCGCCGAAGCGCCCCGAGCACGGCGGCGACGTGGCCGTGCGGGAGGCTGCGGGCGATCTCGAAGCTGTCCTCGAGCGGTACCTGCGGCGGCAGGCCGCGCAGCACCGCCGAGAGCGCCTCGACCTTTTCCTCCGGCCAGCGCGAGAGGTTGGCGAGCGTGCGGTTCTTGACCTTGCCGTCCTCGCGATAGCTCTCCCGCAAAAGGATCGCCGGCGGCGAGCCCCGATTCGGCACCCTCGCCACATACATGCCGACAACAATATCACATCAATGTAGTTAGTGTCAAGAATTACAAGAATTCTGACCCATCTCGGCTCCTCATTACATGACTACGCTGTTACCACCTCGAAGGCATAGAAGAGCTGCTCACCATTCTTGCGATGGTGTCCGCGTCGGGGTGATCAGGGTGAACTTCGGTTTAGCCGCCGGGCCTGCGCGCCACTTGTCTTCGCCGCCTTGGGGCGACTCTCGGGGACGAGCTACCGCCCGGGGAGCAGCCGGGTCATCTCGCACCGGTGGAGGTCGCCACGAAGTGATCCTCCTCGATCTCGACGAGCGGCAGAACCTCCTCGTGGGTCCGCAGGTACGTGTCGGTGCGGAGTAGGCCTTCTGCGAGATCTTGCTCGTGCAGGGCTGCCTGGGCGCGACGCCCCTTGCGGTCGCGCATACCGGCGAGCGGGTGAAGGCTGCTCTTCGAGTAGCGGCCGGGGCGCCCGCGGTCCTGGCCCGGCGAGGTGGCACCCATGGCCTCCATCTCGGCACCCGACTCGGCCTCCCACTTCTTGTGGAGCTGAGGCACGGAGGTCAGCAGCATTCTCGTGTACTCGTGCTGGGGGTTGTCGAACACCTTCGGGGTTGCGCCCATCTCGACCACCGCGCCACGGCGCAGGATGATCGTGCGTTCGCTGATGTAGTTGCCGAGGGAGAGATCGTGGGTGACGAAGAGCACACCGAGGCCCCGGGTCTTCAGGTTCGCCAAGAGGTTAAGCACGTCCACCCGGGTCGAGGCGTCGATCATGCTTATGATCTCGTCCGCGATGAGGAGCTTGATGTCCAAGAGCAGCGCCCGCGCGATGAGGATCCGCTGGAGCTGCCCGCCCGAGAGCTGATGGGTGAACTTGTCGCGCACGTCCACGGGGTTGAGGCCGACAGACTCGAGCGTCTTGTCCACTCGCTCATGCCACGCATCGGCGCTCACGCCGGGGTAGTAGGAGTGCCTTATCGTCGCGAAGACGCGGTCGGCCCGGTAGACGGGGTTGTACGAGCTGAACGGGTCCTGGAACACGCCCTGGACGTGCCGGTAGTACTCCCGGAGCGGCTTGCCTTTCAAAGTGGCGATGTCGGTGCCCTCGAAGGTGATCGTGCCCGAAGTGACGGGTGTGAGCCGCAGGATCATCTTGCCGAGCGTGGACTTCCCACTGCCGCTCTCGCCGATCAGGGAGGTCACCTCGCCGGGGCGGATCTCGAAGCTGGCGCCGCGCACCGCCGGCAGTGTCCCACCGCCGAAGGTGCCTGTCTTGAAGGCCTTGGTGACATTGTCGAGTACCAGCACGGCTCAAACGCCTCCCGACGGCAAGGCACCGTCCGCATGAAGCCAGCACGCTACCGAATGGCCGGGCTTGACCTCCACAAAAGGCGGCTCGTCCGTACAGCGGTCGAAAGCGAACGGGCAGCGGTCGCGGAACCTGCAACCGACCGGGGGATTGAGGAGCGGAGGAGGACGGCCCGGGATGCCGACAAGCGTGTGCTCGTCGTGGCGTATCCCCACGTCCGGGAGCGAGGAGATGAGCAGCTGGGTGTAAGGGTGCAGCGGGTTGTTGATGACCACGTCCGCTTTCGCCTTCTCGGCGAGCTTGCCTGCGTACATGACGAGGATCGTGTCCGCGACCTGGGCCAGGATCGACAGGTCGTGTGTGATCACCATCGTCGTCTTCACGAAGTTCCGATCGCGGAACTCGAGCAGCATCTCGCCGACGGCGCGTTGGGTGGAGACGTCGAGAGCCGAAGTGATCTCGTCGGCAATGAGCAGCGACGGGTTGAGCAACGTCGAGATCACCATCACGACGCGCTGTTTCATCCCGCCCGAGAGCTCGATCGGGTACCGCTTGAGGATGTCCGCGTCGAGCCCCACCAGCTTTACGCGACGCTCGAGCTCGGGAAGTGCGGACTTGTAGTCGAAGCCCCTCGCCTTCAGCAGCTCGGCCACCATCCGGCCGACTCGCCTTGTGGGGTTGAGCGCGCTCATGGCGTACTGGGGGACGATTGAGATTTCCTTGAAGCGGAAATCGCGCATCGCCCGCGAGTCCGAGATGGGAAGCTCCTTGCCGTCCAGCTCGACATGGCCACCGAGCTGGCGCATGCGAACGTCCATGCGGACGAGACTGTTGCCGAGCGTCGACTTGCCGCAGCCGGACTCACCGGCGAGCCCCATGATCTCCCGGTCTTCGATGCTGAAGGTGACGTCGTCCACCGCCTTCACGTCGCCGCGGAGCGTGCGGTAACAGACCTGCAAATGGTCCACCGTAAGCCCCATCGTGCTAGAGCTCCCGCAGCTTGGGGTTGAAGACCTCGTCAAGGCCGACATTGGCCAGGTAGAGGCCCCCGACGATGCAGGTGATCGCGGCGCCCGGCGGGACGAACCACCACCACAGGTGCAGCTGTAGCGAGTTCCAGTCGCTGGCCTGCTGCATCATGATGCCGAGAGACATGCCGTTGGTAGGGCCGAGGCCGAGGTAGTCCAAGCTCGCCGCGGTGAGGATCGCCCCGCCGAAGGAGAGGATGAACACGAGCAAGAGGTAAGAGCTCATGTTGGGTGCGATCTCTCGCATAATTATTTGTCGGCTCTTCTCGCCCGACAGCCGGGCGAGGCCGACGAAGTCCCGCGAAACCAGGGAGAAGGTCTGGGCCCGGATGGCGCGCATGGACCAGGTCCACGTCGTGCACGCGATAAGGATGCCTTCGATCAGGCCGCTCGTGTGATGCAGGAAGCCCGCGACGAGGATCAGCAGCACGAGGACGGGCATCGTGAGAAAGATGTTGCAGAGCACGTTGAGAGCTTCGTCGATCAAGCCCCCCTTGTAGCCGGAGACAAAACCCAAGGTCATGCCGATCACGGTCGCACCGCAACCGCCGAGGAGCCCGACGAGCAGGCTCTCCCTGAGCCCGGAGACGAACTCGGAGAAGACGTCCTGGCCGAAGTAATTCGTGCCGAACCAGAACGAGCTCGACGGGGGGCGGAACGGTATGTAGTAGTTGAGCATCGGGTGTTGGACGAACAAGGGGCCGAAGACGGCGAAGAGCACGAAGAGCACCACGACGCTCAAGCCGAGGAGCAGTTTCTTGTTGCGCAAAGCGAAGTAGAGGAACTCGAAGCGCCTGGGCTTTCCCGACCCGGCACTGACGGCCGCGTCGGGTGCCCCCGCTTTTTCAGCGGCCTCGTCCGTCTTGAGAACCGTCATATCGGCCTCCTCGGCGCGGAGTTGTAGCTAGGCACCGCTGATCCCGACGCGGGTGCGGGGGTCGACGATCACGTAGACGATGTCGATCACGAAGTTGGCAATGAGAACGCCGGCGATGATGAACAAGAAGATGCCTTGCAGCAGAAAATAGTCGTTGTTGCCGACGGCCTGGAAGACGAGATAGCCAAGACCGGGGTAGGCGAAGGTGACCTCGGTGACCACCGCCCCGCCCACGACCATGCCGAGCGACAGGGCGAGCCCGGTCAACTGGGGCAGAACGGCGTTGCGGTACGCGTACCTGCGCACGAGCCTGGTGGGCGCGCCGAGCGCCTCCAGATAGTGGGTGTAGTCAGACTCGAGCTCGTAGATGATGAGGTTCCTCATCCCGATCGCCCAGCCCCCGAAGGCGACGAGGAACAAGGTGAGGAACGGCAGGAACCAGTGCGTCACGAGGCTCCAGATGAAGGTCCAATTCCAGCTCGGGAGAAGGCCGTACGAGAAGCCGCCCGAGATGGGGAAGAAGTGGCCGATCCCGCCCGCCGCGAACAGGAAGGCGAGCAGCAGGGCCAGCCAGGGGTAGGCGGTCGCCGTTAGGAGGTAGCTGACCGGGAGGACGCTGTTGTCGAGCAGCTTGCGGCGAGCCGCCATGGCGCCGACCCTGTTCCCCGCGAAGTACGCCAGCAGGATTGCGGGGATGAGCAGTGCCAGGGTGAACAGCACGTAGTCGGCGATGACCGATGTGACGGGCTTCGGGAACTGGTAGATGCTGATCCCTAGGTTCCCGTGAAACAGGGCCGTCCAGAAGGTCAGGTACTGCTTCCACCACGGCCGGTTGAACCCGAAGGCGTTCATGTACAGCTTGTAGGTGGCGTTGTAGGTTCCCGGCTGCAGGCTCATCTTCGACAGCAGGATCGAGATCGGATTCCCGGAGACGAGTCTGGGCAGGATCCAGTCAATCGTGGCCGCGACGAAGAAGGTGAGAATGTAAATGATGAGCTTTCTCACCAAATACCGGCGCACGGCTCTCTCCCGTGAATCCTCTGCTCGTCGCGACCGGCCACCTCACCCCTGCCCTTCGCAGGAGGCGAGGTGGCCGGTTCGCAACAGGCTAGCTGGTGACCGCTACTTGGCCGCGACTACCGGCTCAATCTGAGCCAGTCCGAGGACAGTGGTCATGTTGCCGAGCCAGCCACCCCATACGACGGGGGTGTACTGGTCAGTCGGGTCGGTCGAAACCGGGTAGTCATGCCAGTACGTCGTGTTGTACTGCGCCCACGCCCCGTTGTACCAGAGCGGGATTTCCGGCAGGTTCTGCAGGAAGATCGTCTCGAGCTGGGTGTAGACGCCCTGGAGGGCTACCGTGTCGGTCGGCACGATCGTGCCGATCTTCTGGACGAGTGCCCACGCCGCCGGGTTGCTGTAGCGCTCCCAGTTGAGCTGCGCAGTCTGCTGCTTGTTGATCGGCAGCGCGAACACGCGGTTGAAGTACGACCACGGGTTCGAGTCCGGCCCGGCGTTGTTGTCGAGCGCCAGGTCGTAGGTCCCGTCTGTCAGGTTGTTGTTGCGTGCCAAGTCCTGGGGGAAGTACGCGACTGCGTTGATGCCGACGGCCTTCAGCTCTTGAACGATGAGGTCAGTGGCTGAGTTCCAGTCCGTCCAACCGACCGGGTCCTGGATCGTGACGGCCGTGCCCTTGTAACCGGACTTCGCCAAGAACGCCTTCGCCTTCGCCGGGTTGTAGCTGAACTCCAACGACTTCACGCTGCTGGGGATGAACGGGTAAAGGTTGGGCAGCAGTCCGACCGGGTTCGCCGCCTTCACGATGTTGTCGTAGATCACCGACGCGATCTGCTGCGGGTTGATCGCGTACGCGAGCGCCTTACGGAAGTTCACGTTGTTCATCGGGAACTTGGTCATGTTGGGCTCGAGCCAGACGGTGTTGGCCGACATCATGTACGGCGCCGTCGGGTAGTAGGTCAGCAGGCCATCGCCGCCCGTGCCGTTGAGCACTCCCGTGGATGCCGGAGAGCTGACGAGCGACCCGATGCCCGCAAGGAAGTTGTTGCTGATGTCGATGTTGCCCTCGAGCAGCTGGCCGAGCTCGACCGGGTTGGCTGCGTTCACGATGTCAACGAGGTACTTGAAGTGGAACTTCAAGCCGAGGTCCTTGGTCGCCCACCAGTTGGGGTTGACCGTGTACACGACCTCCTGGTCGTTGGCGGCGAAGAACACCATCGGGCCGGAACCGATCGGATGGACGTTCGCGCCGGTCACCTGCTTGGCCGGGGACAGCTTCGACCAGACCGACTGGTTGATGATCGGGTCGGTCCAGAGGAATCTCGTCCACTGCGTGTAGGCCGGGGTGGAGAAGGTGACCACTGCCGTTGTGGCATTGGTGCACGAGACTCCGCTCAGGTTCGCGCCGAGGTTGGAGTACGGCACGGCCGGGTTGTTCTTTGCAAGCATGATCGTGTAGGCCACGTCGGCGCAGGNNGTGTAGGTGCTCGGGGTCGTCCAGGTACCGCTCTTGGCCAGCCACGGGATGTACGTGTTCGCCACCGGGTTGTAGAGGAACAATGTCTCGTAGATCAGACCTTGAGTCCCTGTCGCGTAGTTGCCCAGGTTCATCGGGTTCCAGTTGACCGGCGCGATGTACGCGGCACCGCTCGTGTAG
>PMVZ01000128.1 GCA_003166375.1 Acidimicrobiaceae bacterium
GAGGTAGGACTTACCCTCCCCAGAGCCGCCGGTGATGAGCAGGTTGAGCTGCGAGGCAGCGAGCCGGACTTCTGCGCCGGCGTCGTCGGTCCCGAGCAGGAGGCTGAAGCGGTCCGAGCGGCGACGCTCTGCCCCCGAGACGATCGGCCCTCGCAGAAAGCCGGCGATACCAGCGCCGTCTGGCTCATCGAGCACGATGTCGGCCTGCTCCTTTAAGGCCTCGACTGCATTGGCGACGGCGACCGACAGCTCGCAGACCCCGAGCAGGCTCTCGTCGTTCTCCGCGTCGCCGATCCCGACCGTGTTGTGCGGGGAAATCCCGAACTCGGCGAGGCTCTCGATGAGCCCCGCCGCCTTGCTCACGCCGGCGGGAAGCACCATGAGCTCGCCCCGGTTGCGCACGAGCTGGCAGTCGAGACCGAGCCGGCGGATCTCAGACAGGACGGTCGGCTCGTCTGCCCCAGAACAGGCGAGCAGCACCTCGCCCGCTCGGCAGACGATACCCGCTCTTGAGAGGGCTTCGGCGAGCCGACGGTCGATCGGGTGCGCGGTCGTGCGCGTTCGCGCACCTTTCGAGACCACGCCGCCGTTCTCGGCAACGATCGCATCGACCTCGCCGTCGATGTCGGGGCGGACGAGGCGCAGCTCCTCGAGGATCCGACCGGTGACGAGCACGACGCAGATGCCCGCATCCCGGACTTGTCGGAGGGAGTCGAGGACGTCGACCGAGACCGCGCCCGCGTCGGCGAGCGTCCCATCGAAGTCCACTGCGATTGCGTGAAAGTAGCGAGATGACACACCCAGCTCCATCTAGGCCCGGTGCCGCCGTAGCCAATCGTGGCCCGATACCCGCTGGCTATTTGGCCATAGCGTTGCAGGTCGGTTTCGGAGGTTGCCAGGGCCAAATGTCACCACCTCCATCGAGCCAGCGGGCGCTCGCTCAGCGCTTCGGAGTGTCCTGCCAGCCTGGGCTGGCATACCCTCAACAGAGAGGTAGTCGAGATGAGAGACACGCCGTTGCTGGGCGAGATTCTCTGGGGATGGGTCTACCGGGAGCTTCCGGCCGAGTCCACCTCGGCGAACCGAGTGGCGACGGTGGTGCAGGCAACCGGCCGTGAGCTTCGAGACCGCCCGTCGGGTGCCGGAGGGAGGTTCACTTGTGGCATCGCGATCGAAATGCGCGCAACGCTGAGCTGATCGGCGACTGCGAGGCGTTCCTCGTGGGGCATGTGGCTGAGCGGATCGATAGGACGCGCTGCGAGCGTACCCGCGTGGGCGTGGATGAACCTGTTGGCGCATGGGTCGGAGCATGACCTGCGCTCGGAACGTGCGGTAGCGCGGCCCCGCCAGGTCACCTCCGATGACGAGTGGCGCGCGGCGCGCTCATACCTAGCGGTGGAAGTGCTGAACCTCGCCGCCGAGTTCGGTCCGCTCGCCGACTTGCAGCGGAGGGTGCTCGTGCCGCTCGAGCAACGGCTTGCTTCGCGCCCCGAAGTAGCCAGATGGAGACCATGCCAGTGGGTCTGGAGCGTCGAAGCGGCCTTGGACAAGCACCGGCAGGCGTGCCGACGGACCATGACCGGGGGGACGCGCCCACCTCGATGACGAGCGCCGGCCTGTGGGCGCACGACGCTCCGGCTGGGAACTCGACGGGAGGGGCGGGTACAGAGACGGAGGACGACGGGGTGGGAGGTACCAGCCGGAAACCGCGGACGGGCGCTCGCTCATGGCGGCGCGGCCGGCCCGAAGGTCCTCGAGTTCCTCGAGGCCGTCGAGGCCGAGCGGCAGGACTGAGCCATGCCGAATCGCGTGCTCAGGGTCATCCTGACCGCTGATTTTGCCGGGTCAGTGGCCAGGGCGGATACGCCGTCACCGGATAGGCGCAGGGTACAGTGACCGAGTCCTGCTGTTTCGATATCCGAGACTTTGGGGCCGTTGACGATGGAGTCCACGATGACGGACCTGCAATCAGAGCCACGTTCAGAGCAGCCATAGACCATGCCGAGAGCAGGCGACCTCCTGAGCGATCTGGCGCACGCTCCGGTAACGGATGCAATGGTGGAGACGAAGTGCCCGGTCTGCAGTCAGTCGCAGAGGCTGAACCGGGCGCGCCTCAGCTCTGCCGATCCGATGAGGATGACGTACGTCTGCGTGAGGGGGTGCAGCCCGATCCTGATTGTTGGACTCGCGATCGACTTGACCTGGCCACCCGATCGTGGGGTCCGGGTTGGCGCGTACTCCCTGAGGAACCCGGAGGATCTGATCGTCCACTTAGAGGGCGAGGCCACCGTCGTGATACCGGCGAACAGGAACGCTTGGACCGCACTGGATCACGGCGAGGACTAACTGGCTCAGTCGAAGAATCGCGGGACTTAAGGTCGAGTTCTCCGGGCTGTTCTGACGCAAAACGCCCTGGCACCCGAAGGCACCAGAGCCTCGGCGACGGACCCGTGCTTTGGATTTACGCTTCTCGCCACGAGCCCAAGCACCGGTCAGGGGACCCAGTCCCTTGGCTCTCTGGCCGACCTGTACCCGAGCCTAATTATCCTCGCCCCGGCCCGGGTACCGGTCGAGACTGACCTTATTACCAAATCGCTCGAGATGTTCGTCCGGGTACGTGAAGATTGTCCGAACCCGAAGTGAACACTTGCAGTCCCTCAAGCTGATGGCGCGAGAGCCCGATGAAATTG
>PMVZ01000030.1 GCA_003166375.1 Acidimicrobiaceae bacterium
GCCGAACCCATTCCACGCAGGACCACGGGATGCCCGTCACTGGAGTCGACGACACCCCAGTGCCACTGACCTCAACTTGCCGTGCCCCTTCGCCTGACTGCTCTGGGAAAGCAATCGCCACGTGTTCAACGAAAATGAGCCATCGCTCCAGCGCGTCCGTGCCGGCGTCGAACACGCCCTCCGAACTCGTTGGCGTGTCGAGTTCCTCAATCCATCCCCGTCCCGCGCACGGCCCCATCTCAAAGATCTGATCGTTCAGCCAGAGGGCGCGCCCGCAGCGCAGTACGCCTTGGAATATCGCCGCGACGAGAGGGCCAGCAGTGTTCGGAGCAGGCAGCCCTAACCACAACGTCGTCGCCTCGTTCTTGGCAGGGTTAGTCATACGAAAGGAAACCTGCATTCGGCCATCCGACTCACTCGAAAAGCGAAAGCGGTCAACCCAGGAGAAGGGCCTTACTATTAGGTCCGGCGAGCGGTCGAATTCCAACATCAACGCCCTCATCGACTCGAATACAGCCGTGTACAGCGCTTCTGTGCTTACACCGACTATGCAGGTCTCTGTTGAACGCCCATCACGGTCGAGATAGTCCCCGTGTCCCCACACATCCGCTGGTGGCTGGCCTCGATGATCGAGAAGAGCCCCAAGCGCGTCGCCCCAGTCACGTGTCAGCCAGTCGCTCGCCGACGCCCAGCGCGGGACCTCAAGAGGACCAGAACTGGCGCGGCGCAACACCTCGTTACCTGCCTCCTCCCGTAGTGTTCGAATTCCTGCCTCAATATCGGGGCGGACAGCCACAACCCCTTCCGGGAAGACTTCGATCTCCCAGTAGCTCATGGTGTCGGGTCGCCAGGGTCGATAACGCAGCGTGACCTCGATGCCTGAAACATCTTGAGTCACGTCGTATGGTTNNGTCAGCCCGGAGTGAGTCAGTTACTGACGCTACGTACGCGATTGAGTCGTAGCGAATCAGCGATAACAGTTCGCCCTTTCGGTCGAAATACACTGCCCTCGATGTAGCCGTAGCAACGAGGCGTCGATCCTTGGGGCGGAGACCGGTCACAACGTGATGAACATCCGGCCTCGAAATGTCCTCGACCAAGTCTCTATGTAATAGGGTTTCGCCCGGTGCGCCGAAGCTCGCAACTATGCGCTCGCCCTGCTTGCTGACGGCTCGCCGTACAAAGCTCATCGCTGCTCCCTTCTATGAGATGGAAGGCGCCGTGTTCTGGGCGTGTCCAGGCTGTAGTCACGCTACCTGCCTGAAATACGGCCTGACTGGCCCGGGCTCGTTAGCTCTCTCAGCGTCCGCACGAGTTGACCGAGGATCGCGAGCGCCCGCTCACGACTCAAGCCGCTCGGCGCCTGCGGCGGGAGCATCGCGATGGACCGACGGAGGACTTCGGCTTCCTCCGGCGACAGATCGGTCACACTCCAACCGTAGCGAACTCGTGTTCGCCATGCTTGAGCGAGGAAACCGAGAATGGTTTGGCCACGGGTTGCGAGTTGCTTGCACTCGGCGAGGAATGCCTGCTCGACAATGCGTCAGGAGATCCTGCGGCGCCGAGGACGAGGCCGGAGATGACGGCACGAGGGTATGGCGGCTCGGCTTCAAGACGGTCCGGAGGCTTTGTAGGGCTCTATCCCGACGAGCGCCCGCTGCGGTCCCTAGAGTGCTCAAGAGTGGCGGCTGATAAAGGAGAACGAAAGAGCGCGGACGAGAGTGCCAACGCTGGCTCAACGGCCGGTGCAGTCGTCGCGGCGATGGGTGCCGCCGCCGCTAGCGTCGCCGGCCACCCCTTGGAGTCGATGCTCGGCGCCGGTGCGTTCGCCGCGCTCCAGCCATTTCTCGCCAGCGGATTCACCTGGATCGGCGACGTGGTGACGAGGGGCGCTTCGCGGAGTGGCCGTCGGATTGAGAACCTCCTCACTGACCTCGACGCTTCACCCGAACAGCGAGAGCTGCTCATCAAGGCACTAGAGCTAGCTCGCTCGACGTCGCTTGACACGAAGCGGTTCGCGATCGCCGAGGCGCTTGCTCGCGGTGTCACGTCGGCGGAGGCTGCCGTCGGCGAGACAGACTTCCTCCGGCTGCTCGCGGATCTAGACGCCGCTCACGTTGAGGCGTTGCAGATCCTAGGTACAGCGAATGATCTCCAGCGACCGGCACTCTTACTAGGAGGCGCGTATTACGAGCCCGATGACTTGGGCAAAATCAGTCCTGTCTTGCGCGGTCATGAACAGCGTCTTCTCGCGTGCTCGAGAGTCACGGACTCGCCGAGCACAGCCCTGCTGAGGGCTTGCGGCCCATTCCGAACGCTTGGAACATCACGTCATACGGCCTGGATGTTCTCGCACGGTTCCAAGAGGACCTCTCCTAGAGCATGAGCATCCCCCTGAGTGTTGAGCTCAAACTAACGCGAGTGCAAGAACACATTGACGCACTGCAAGGCGAAATACAGATGTTCCTCAATAAGGAGCCATACTCCGTCAGAAGAGTCATCGAAGGCAACGGTTCCATGCACGTCTTCTACTGGGAGCGATACACCAAGCCGCCAGATCGCCTCGGACTGATTATCGGCGATGCAGTCCACAATCTGCGCTCGGCGCTCGATCACGTAGCGGTCGCTCTGGCTGAAGATGGCGCGGCCTCCGAAGGAATCAGAATGACCGAGAGGGAATCTAGGCACATCCAGTTTCCGATCGCTTCGTCCCCAGACGAGTTCGCGAGTCAGGTCAGGGCAGGCAGGCTCTCGCACGTCAAACCCGCCGCCCAGGAACAGATTGAGCGAAGACAGCCGTACATCACCGCCAGCGTTCCCGACAACTCCATTCTCGCGACGCTCGCAAGACTAGACAACGCCGACAAGCACCACTCCCTCATCACTGCCGCGCACAGCACAGGCATCTTCATGGAGAACTGGCCAACCGAAGTCGGCCACAGTCCACTTCAAAGTCCACCACCACCATGGCGTTACGAATCAGGCGCTGAACTAGGCCGCTTCGTCTTCGCTGAGCCTCAGCCTGAGGCGAACCTGCCAGTGACAGTGGCATTCGGGATCGTGATTCCAGAGATCAGGAGGCCGGAGAACGTTGATGACCTGTTGCGGACCTTCTTGGCGGCTGTGGTCACCACGTCGATCCGGCCTCTTTGCAGCACCTTCCTGCCCTGATACCACCAAAGCGCGCAAGACACGAGCAAACGAGTGCAGAGCGCAACCTCAGCTCTCGCCTTGGCTGCCGCGAGGAGGCGGAAGCAGCTGAGTCAGTAACCATTCGTCAGTCCCTGCTCAGCACTCGATGACGACGCGAAACTCCGGTACGTCCCGAGCGGTGCCACAGCACAGCGTGAACCTCGTCTCTTGGGTCATTGCCAGCGGACCGAGACCTATTTCGTCGTCCGCCCAGCCTGCGCCGGTGATCGCGATCGGATACGTGATTCGGTCTGGTGGCCGAGGCGGGTGTACAACCACGCCGTCCAAGTCTTGTGGACCATCATTACGGACGCGATAGATGACCTTGTCATTTGGCGCGAGAACGTGATCGCTCAGCAGGATGGCAAGCTGAGGTGTCCGCGCTCGGCGGTCACTGGACTCAGCTGCGTCGGCCGAGCGGGACGC
>PMVZ01000175.1:0-1759 GCA_003166375.1 Acidimicrobiaceae bacterium
AGCGGTTCGCCGTCTATTCCTGGCTTGTCTCACTCGCGTGCTGTGGGCCGGACGTATCGACTTGGGCCGCCCTCTCGAAGCTGACCGGAAGCGAGCTGTACGACTAGTCCGACGATCCTCCGACCCGAGCGCATCCGGCGTCGGTGCTGTCGCGTGATATTGGTCGCTCCACGCTCTTTTGTCGGTCAGCCCTGGCTGGCCGCCGAGTTCCGGACCATTCCGAGCCCATGCGAGCCATTGTGATCCGGTTCTTCGAGGACAACGAGATCTGGCTCTCAAGGGTTTTGGAGCAAGGGCGAAAGGAGCGAACACTCCGCTTCACCGGGTCGACCCGCGAGACCGCGCGTTTCGTGGTCGCCACTCTGGAAGGCGCCATGCTCGTCGCCCGTCCCTTCGGTGACATTGCCCGATTCCAGAAGGCCGCGTCGAGTCTGATCGCCGGCCTAGGTGGTCAAACCTGAGCGGACTCTGAAATGGCATGACCTGAGCAGGCGCCTACGTCTCGGTCCCAGTCGAGGCAGAGGTGAGGAAACCCATGAGTTGGGGAACAACGCAATCCCGATCGTTCTCATGTCAGCTTGCTGTCCGCTCTGCCCAAATGCGACAGGAGCCCGTAGACGCCGCCCATTGCCAGTCCGAGGATGAGCAATGACGGCGCGAGCGCCTTGGCGTTGAAGGCTCCGATGACCAGTCCTATGCCGGCCGGCAGAGCAGCGCTGCCGATGGCCGACGCCGCGACCTGGAGGCTCACGGCCCGCGTAGTCCCTGCTACGTCTCCGGTACCGACTCTCTGCGCCGTAGTGAGGGTGAGGAGGGGAAAGATTGGCGCGGCCGCCAAGCCAAGCGTCATCATGCCGATGACGGCCACGAAGGCCGGTCCGGGTACCGTCATGAGCGCGGCGCCGACGGTCACGCCAACAACTCCTCCACCAAGGACACGGGCTGACCCAATTCGCTCGGCAACCAGGCCGAGAACGGCCCGCCCGACGAACATCATCGCCCAGTACGCCGAGACGGCGACGCCTGCGACGTCGTGAGAGAGACCACGTCCGGCTGTCAGGAAGATGTAGCCCCAGATGCCTGCTCCGGACTCGATGCCGGTCTCGACGGCGGCGAAGGTCAGTGCGCTGAGGACGCCTGCGGCTGGCGGCTTCCGGCGCCTTGCTCCCGCAGATGGCTCGGGTGGGCCCTCCTCCGTGGGGGGCAGGGGCGAGGTCAGAGGCTGCGAAGGCGCGTCCCAGCGGCGACGGGCCAACGTGAACACCCAACCGAGGCCTGCTAGGGCCATTGCCATGGTCCCGTATGTCCAACGCCAGCTGAGCCCGTCGCTGAGGAGCGCCGTAACCAGCAGCGGTCCCGTGGTGGCACCGAGGCCGTAGCTGGCGTGCATCCAGTTGATCTGTCGCGCACCGAAATGGTGGGCGGCGTACGCGTTGAGAGCGGAGTCGGTCGACCCGAAGCCGAGCCCGAAGAGCACAAATCCGCCAGTGACCACCCAGAGCGACGGCGCGAGAGCCTCTACGGCCAGCGCCACAGCTGTCAGCACGGTGCCGAGGGCAAGGAGCGGCCCAACGCCCACTCGAGACAGGATTCGCCCGGTGGCAGCACTGGAAACCACCGAAGCAGTCACCCCGAATGCCAGCAGGATCCCGAGGGCTCCGACCGGCTCGTGGAAGCTGAGCTGCATCGAGGGCCATAAGAGACCGAGAGTGGAACCAGGCAAGGCGACCGTCAGGTACGCCAAGCAAGCAAGAAGAAA
>PMVZ01000175.1:1764-10133 GCA_003166375.1 Acidimicrobiaceae bacterium
GCCCGGGCACCTCAGTTCCTCAGAGTCTTCTTTGCCTGTACAAAAGTCTAGTTGTTCACGCCCGGTCGGCCAAGGAGACCGTTTGGTACACCTTGACCTGTACCTGAGCCAAAGGCGCGCCAACTCGGACTGGTCGCCACGAGGGCTTCGAGACTCAGCTCGGCGCGAGCGAGGCCGAGGAGATGGCCAGTTCGTACCACTGCATGGGCGCGGCCGGGTGCCAGGGGTGCTTCCGGCCGTCACCGCCGCCAAGCGGCTCACTTGGCGGAGCCAGCGGAGGTAGCGTTTCGCTCGGGATCATGTGGGCCGCCAAGGCCCGGGGGGGGTGTCGTGGACAAGGACCTGGTTGAGCAAGTGGTTGATGTCGCGCAGCGGGTTGTAGCCAGCGGAGCGATCTCCGCCAACGGGCATGGAAACGTGAGCCTCCGGGTCCCAGGCGCGGATGAGATGTATTTCACCGCGGGCCCGTCGCTTCGAAACCATGCGTCGTCCGCCGTCGTGCGGGTCGGGCTGGACGGAACCCTTCTCGAGGGTGATCTTCCGCCCATCCAGGGCGCGGTCGTCGCCATGCACACGGCGATGTACGAGGACCACCCTGATGTCGGCTGCGTCCTGCACACGCACTCGCCGTACGCGACCGCCTACGCGGTGGCGCACCGTCCGATCGGCTGCTGGGTCGAAGCCTTGGCCATGTTCGGCTTGCCGACTGGCGTGCCGGTGGCCGGATACGGCCCTCGCGGGTCCGAGCAAGCGGTGGCCAACATCCGGGCCGCGATCACCTCGGGCGTTCCTGCGGTTCTGTTGGCTAATCACGGGGTGTTGGTGTTTCACCGCACCCCGGAGTTGGCCATTGCGGTCGGCGGCATCGTCGAGGAGGCCCCCCAAGCAGGGATCAATGCGGGCGGCCTTGGCGCCCCGGTCGAGATCCCCGAGGAGCTCAGGGCGGCGGCTCTCCAGCGCGCCATGATCTTCGAGAGCAAGGGAACGGTGCGCGCGTAGTCCCCGTCTCGGTTCCCTCCCGCGTCCAGCCGACGAGCCGGCCGAGCAGGCCGACAGTTCCGGTGCTACACCGATCGGCGGGCGTCGCGGGGGTCGTTGTGATAGGTCAGCGAAAGTCCGGTTTCCCAGAGCTTGTGAGGAGGCTGGATGTTCTGCCCCGTAGGCAACGCTTACGTCACCTTGAGATGACGTCGCACTGATGATCCTTGGACTCGTCGAGTCCTCGTTGACCGTGTTCGAGACGTTGCCTTCGTCAGAGCTGGCGAATTGTTGGCTGCTCAGGAAGCGGGTATAGCGAGGTCGCCGGTCACCTCGTCGAGATGATGCACGACATCGTGAAGCAAGTACTGACCGAGGGTCTCGACTGTGAAGTTCGCGCCGTCGCTTCGGGTTCCCCGGCGTTGCCAGGCCGCTTCGTCAACTCCCTCGAAGTCGCCTGCCAGAGTGTCCGCGGCCTGGGAAAGCTCTGCCGCGACCGGCTTCGGGTCCTGGTCCTCGTAATTATCTTCGACGGCGGTTCGGTCCTGGTCCCAGTTCCGGTAATGCGGATCGTGCAACGTGACCATCAGGTTCAGACGCTCGTCGCCGACGCGGAACACGTCTCGCACATGGCAGGCGTATTGGAGAGGTGACCAGCGATCTTCGCGTGCCCTTCGGCGCAGCCGCTCGGGATCGTCAGCCAGGATGTCCACCCATGCCTGGGCATTGGCGCGGATCAGTGGCGCGATCTGGTCCGTGGGCAACTCGGACGCGACGAGGCCGCATTCTGGGCAGCGTCGTTCGAGCACCCACGTCCAGTCCTTGGTGTCGGGGACGATGGCCATGGCAGGGGGGACCTATTGGGCTGGCCCTGCGCCACCGCGAGCTTCCGCGCGCTCGGCCATCAGTGAGAGAACGGGTCGTTCGGCGGGAGGACGAGCTGCTCGGTTACGGTCCCCTTCTCGGACGGGAGCGGAAGAAAGGTTGAATATCTGATCGACTGGACGCACGGGCCAGCGACCGGGTGCCCCGGACGTGGGAACGGGCAGACAGGCAACAAGCCCAAGGTCACGGTGCGCCCGGTGAGGCTGGTGAACGGTACACCAGGCGCGTCGTAGCAGACCGCGAACGGTACCCACCAGCTTCCGGCCGCAGCGTTGTTGGCGAACGTGATCGTGAGGTCGACGCTCCCGTTCGCCGCTAGCCCGCTCGAAAAGATGGCGGAGTACTGCGGGGCATGACGGAACGGGTCGCCGCAGCTGAACGCTCCGATCGACGGGGTGTTGTTGAGATCCAGCAGGATGGTGCCCGTGGTCGAGGAGGTGCTTGCCCCCGTCGACTGCGACGTGGACGTCGCTGTTCTGTGCAAGGCGAGGAAGAGCACGTGATGACGGCGTCGTAGTCCTTGACGGTGTTCGTGAGGATCACGTTGGAACCGCCGTCGTCCGACACGGTCACGGTGATGTTGTACGTCCCGTTTGACGCATAGGTGTGCGTTCCGGAGACATCAAGGGTCGTCCCAGCGCCACCCGGCTGGGTCACTGTGCCGGAGCTGCTGGTGTTGTCGCCCCAGTTGATCGAGGCGGTGTAATCCCCCACAAGTGCCCCGGCGTTGGCATCGGTGAACGTCGCCACTTCTGCAGTGAAGGACTTACCGCTCGTCGCGTCCGGGATCGCCGGCTGCGGGGGCGCGGCAGTGAGCGCCGCATCGGCGACACTGGCACTGCCGCTCGCCGATCCGAAGTTGATTCCGAGCAAACTCAGGTCGCTGACCGTCACCTTCGTCGTGTACGGGCCTTCTTCTGGATAGGTGTGGCTGTCCGTCACGACGTACTGGGTCCCACTACCAGCCGGCTGGATGATGCTGGTGCTCGTACTGGTCGAGTTGTCACCCCAGTTGGTGGTCGCCGTGAAGTCCGTCACCGGCGAGGTGTCCGGCCCGTCGTTGAAGGTCGCCACCTGTGCGGACCCGGTGGTGCCCTCGATCCCGGAAACGGCGGACGCAGCGACGACGATGTCCGGTTGCAGGCCCACAGTGCTGGCAGTGAAAGGTGAATCCTCGAGCGAGAAGTAGGTCCCGTTGCCCGGGACGAGGGAGGTCGTGAAGTTCACAGTTCCGGTATTGCCGGAGGAAGGGCTAAACGTGTTGTCCGGGCCTTCGTAACCGGTGGGGGCCGAGGAGCAATAGCCGCTACCGGTGAAGGTGTAGGTGCAGATCCCGTCGCCGTCGAAGCCGAAGATGTCGCTGCTGCTGGAGAGTTCGATGCTCGACACGAGCGCGTCNNGAGGCCCTCGACCAGAGCCTTAATGCCGCCCGGGAGCGCGGTGCCGAATACGAGGTCGCGCTCACCTCGCTCGTCATGGCGGAGGTCCAGACCAATCTGAGCGTCGCCGACGAGCTACGGAGGACGGCAGAGGCGACCCTGGCGAAGCTCGGCGTCGTCTCTGCACCGGACCTTTGCGGGGCTCGCAGCAGACGGCGTCGGCGAGCGTGACGCTCGGCGCAGAGCAGTCGGCACCGAACGTGACGTACTGACCACGGTCAGTAGCTAGAACTAATATTGGTCGACGGAGGCGGAAACGTGCCGTAGCTTGCCGCACACGACACTGGCAGACGTGTGCAGTGTTGGCTAGCCGGGGGGCTTCTCATGCATGCGACAACGACATTGACGCGACGGTGGGTCAAACTGGCCATGAGCCTGGGTGCGATCACGGCGGTGGCTATCCCGGCTGTTGCGATATCGGCGCCTGCAGGCGCCTCGCCTTTATCGGGGACACCGTCGTACAGCTGCCCTGCTGTGGGAGACGACAGCGGGTGCGGGTACCTCATCACGGTCAACGGCGATGCCTCGGCCACCGTGACCCACGAGAGCGGCGTAGGACCGTATGACAATTCAGAGGACGTGCTCGTCGGCATCCTCAACAACTCCGACGCGCTCGTGTCGAGCATCGAGGGCACGGACCCAGTTGACCGGCTCCTCGAGCTGGCCTAGCTCCATTTTCGCGTAGTCGATGAACCTGAGCGCGTCCGCGAGCGCCTCCTTGTGCCCAACCGCTTCGGCCTCCGCGACCGCGAGTGTGCACCATCTGATGGCACGCCGGTGCCGACCCTGGTCCTGGCAGCAGCGGCCGTACCACGCGAGGAGCTCAGCACGTTGGCGCGCCGCCTCGTCACTTTGGTCACCCTTGAGGATGTTCAGACCCTTGGTGATCCAGCGGAGAACGTTCGCGTATCGGTCGAGCCACCCCTGGACCCGCGCGAGCTTCAGTGCGAGGCGCGCTTTGGCCACAACGTCGTCGTCGACAAGGCGCCGAGCCGTCCGGTAGGCGGCTGCCGCCTCGACATACGCACTCGAGCGGTTCCTGGCGTCGCCGAGCGCCTCGTGGACATCTGCAAGCTCGGTCCGCCTCAACTGCGGTAGCCGCCGGCCGGCGAGGAGCGCGCGCTCATAGAACCCAGCCGCCTCGATATTCGCGTAGACGGCTTTCGCGCGTTCCGCGGCAACGAGCGAGTATGACCAGGCCTCGAGGTAGCGCTGCGCGTGGAAGTAGTGGATGGAGAGAAGTTCCGCCTTCTCCTCCGGCTTGGCGCCGACTGCGCTGCGTATGGCCTCGGCCGCGTTCGAGTGCAGCTCGCGCCGGAGCCGGTATGAGAGACCGTCGTACGCGCTGTCGCGGACGAGGGCATGGTTGAACAAGAAATCACCGGCACCGTCGGGTGCCACGAACTCCCTAAGGCGGGCCCATACCGGATCGCTTTCGTCCGGCACTTCGTCGAGCACGGCACCGAGCAGATCAAAGGGCGCGAGGCGTCCCAGCACTGAGACGCGTCGGAGGAAGTGCCGGTCGTTTGCCGACAGTTGGTCGATGCGCGCCGCGATCACCGCCTCTACCGAATCCGGCAGCGACTCAATGCTGCCCCCTCTGCTAGCCACCGCGACCAGCTCGCGTAGGAACAGCGGGTTGCCACCGGACCGTTCGGCCAGTGCCGCCGCTTCGTGCGGCGGAAGCGGTCCGTCAAGCGCGGCGACCTGGACCAGCTCGATCGCCTCGTCCCCGACGAGTGGCTCCAGTCGGAGACTGGTCGCGCCTTCAGGGGCCTTAAAGCCCGTCTCGACGTCGCGCCGGGTCAGGACCAGCAGCCACGGTCGGTTGTTGGCACGAGCCATCACGCGCGACAACAGCTCGCCTGAGGCTTCGTCCATCCAGTGCGTGTCTTCCAGCACGACGAGCATCGGACCGGGCACGAGACGCTCGAGGAGCTCGGTCACGACCGCGCCGAGGCGAAAGCTCCTGAACTCTGACTCAAGCTCGGCGGACTCCGGGGTGGCGGGTGTCTCGACGCCGACGACGGCACCCACGAGAGGTGCCCACGGGACGAGCCCGGGGGCGACGGCTGTCAGAGCATCTCTCAGGCCCTCAGCGTTCGGCGCGTACTTGCCCGCCTCATCCAGGCCGAGCAGCCCGCGCACCGGAGCCCGTAGCACCGCATAGGCAGTTGACGAGTCGTAGTACTCGCAGGTCGTCGATAGTCTCGTCATGTAACCGGCGACCGACTTGAACTCCTCGATGAGACGTGACTTCCCGACCCCTGGCTCCACGATCACGACGACGGTGCCGCCGGCACCCCGGCTCGTCGACTGCACCATCTCGCGCCACACCTTCATCTCGACGTTGCGTCCGACCAGGGGGTAACCGGCCCCGGCATCGGGGCGGGGTCTTCCTACTCTGACCCGGACCTCGCAGGCTTCGATGGCCTTGGCCTTGCCCTTCACGTAGAAGGGCGCGACGTGCGCCACCTCGAATTCCGATCGCGATCGCTCGAGGACATCGGATATCGCCAGTATCTGACCTTGGGCCGCCTTGGCCATCAATCGTGCCGCCAGGTTCACCGTGTCACCCATGACCGTAAACGTGCGTCGATAAGCCGGACCGATGTCTCCCGCGAAGACCGGTCCACGGTTGACGCCCACACGCAGCGGCGGATTGCGCTCCCGGTCCATGATCTGGCGCAGGGCTACGAGCATGCGCAGCTCGTCCTCGCCGGGGGTCGAGGGGGCTCCGGCGACGAGGATGATCTTTCCTCCGTCGTGGTCGATATCGGTGCCGAGGAAGGTGACCCCTTGTTGGTCGACGGCATGTTGCACGTCTGTGACCAGCTGATCGAGGTAGTCGGCGACTGCATCGGGGCCTTTCGACTCCAAGATGGCGTCGGTGCCGTCGAAGTGCAGGAAGCTGACTGTCACGCGGCGATGCTCGGGTTCGTGATTCGCGCTGAGCACCGAGTCCAAGATGGCAACCGGGATGCAGCGGGACAGGTCTGCTCGGGTGTCAACCGGGTCCTGCGGGGTCGCCGAGATCGAGTCGGCTGTGGGTGCACGGCGCAGGAGCCGCCCGCCGTTCTTCGCCGCTCTCAGGTCGGATGAGCGCAAAGCGGCGGCAGTCTGCTCGCTCACGAGAATCTCCCCGGCGACGGCGGCCCCTTCCATCGAGACCGTGGTGCTGGTGGCCGGGCCCGTCACGACAAGCTCGCGATGTGATTCACCGACGAGGAACACGTCGAAGCGGCCGCTGTGAACGCCGACCGACATCCGCAGGGTCACGCGCTGGTCGAGCACCGTGAGCCTGCCCACCACGCCCAGCTTCCGCCGCATCTCGAAGGCCGCTCGACAGCCGCGCGACTCGTGGCCGACGCCGGAGAACAGCAACAGCAGCGCGTCGCCTCCGAACTTGAGGAGGCGACCTCCGTTCTCATAGGCGATATCGAGGAGCTGGACAAAGCACTCTCCGATGGTCGCGGCAAGCTCTTCGGCGCCGATCTTGCCGTGCTTTGCGAGACCCTCGGAAAGCTTGGTGAAGCCGGAGATGTCGACGAACGCGACGGTGCCGTCTATCACCAGGTGCCGGCGCTGGGGGATGGACCCGATCCAGTCGACGACCAGCCGCGGCAAGTAGGGAGCAAGCAGCTCACGTTCGGCAGCTGCGCGCGCGACACCCGTGGCGTTGACGCCCGTGGCGTTGACGCCCGTCGGGGACGCGAGCCCAGGCTCGGTGACCACGATCATCTCTTCCCCCCGTTGACCTGCAGGCAAAGCGTACGCGCTTTAGGGGCGGCACGCTTTGTTGTACGAGGCGCGACAGCAACGCCGACCCTCGGCGGGGCTCCACGGCCGACGCCACGCCAAGCTCAAGTAGACGACCGGTGCGAGAGCAGGTCCCGGCGACATGGAACACTGTGACGATGCGAATCTGGGTCTGTGGCGTCCGCGGCTCTACGCCGACACCCGGGCGTGAGTTTGTCCGTTACGGCGGCCACACGTCCTGTCTTGCCATCGCCCTCGACGGGGAGCGCCCAAGCCTGATCGTCGACGCAGGCACCGGCATCCGCCTGGCAAGCGACCTGTTCGGGGGTAGCACCGACCTCTTCAACGGCCAGCCGTACCAGGGGGCAATCCTGCTCGGCCACTTGCACTGGGACCATACCCAGGGGCTCCCGTTCTTCGCTGCCGGCAACAGCGCCGGTTCTCGGGTCGATCTCTACGCTCCCGCCCAGGGTGACACCGAGAGGGTCCTGGGCCGGTTCATGTCGCCGCCGCATTTCCCCATCCCGCCCTCCGGGTTGCTCGGCTCGTGGAGTTTCAATGCCCTCGAGCCCGGAGCGGCACTGATCGGAGGCTTCTCGGTCCTGGCTCTCGAGATCCCGCACAAAGGCGGACGCACCTTCGGCTACCGCATCTCTGACGGGCGGACGACCATCGCCTATCTCTCTGACCACTGCCCGACGAACCTGGGTCCCGGTCCAGCAGGGCTCGGGGAGTACCACGAGGCGGCTCTTTCTCTCGCGCGCTGGTGCGATCTACTGTTTCACGACGCCCAGTACACCGACGAGGAGCTGCCGGTGCGCGCCTCTTTCGGTCACGCCGCTTGTGGGTACGCTGTCGGGCTGGCAGAAGCTGCAGAAGCCAGACAATTGCTGCTCTACCATCACGATCCAGCGCGGACCGACGACCAGATCGACGCGATCGTGAAGAGCTACGAGAGTGCCGAGTTGCCGGTAGGAGGTGCGGTACAGGGAACGGTTCTGGACCTGCCCTAGCGCCGTCTCGTCTACCGTCGGGCGACGCGTCGTGCGCGGTTGAAGCTCGCTGATGAGCGGCGCTTGCAGGACGATACGATTACGAAAGGAGCGGCTCCGCCGCCCGAGGGGGAGAGGCCAAATGTTCAAGAAGCTGTTGGTTGGCGCGGACAATTCGGCGACCGCGCTGCGCGCTGTCGAAGCGGCCGTCGAGCTTGCGCAGACGTTCGACGCCAAGCTGCACATCGTCACGGCCTACAAGCCGCAGTCGGTTCGGACCCCCAACTTGCCCGCCGAGTTCCTCGACGCGAACTAC
>PMVZ01000148.1 GCA_003166375.1 Acidimicrobiaceae bacterium
GGCCACCGACGCAGACGTTGGCGAAGGTCGCCGACGCAGGTGGTGTGAGAGCGGCGTCCGTGAAGGCCGTTGTCGGGGTGACGTCAACTGTCGTGAGACGCTGCAGGGCAGCTGTGGCCACCGGAAGGGCCCAGAAGCCGCCCACCGTGAAAGCGCCTGTGGAGCCCCCGGTGCCACAGGAGCCTGCGGTTGTGCTCGTGGTGCCGCCCTCCACCGTCACGGACGTGACGGTCCCTTGGGCCTGGGCCGGCACGATCGTCACCAAGGTCGCGGCCAGCGCACCGGAGGAGAGGGTGCCGAGAGCGGTGACCTGGCTACCGACGCAGACGTAGGCGAAACTCGCCGACGTGGGCGTCGTGAGGGCGGCGTCCGAGAAGGTCGTCGTCGAGGTGACGTCAACTGCCGTGACGAACCGCGTGGTAGCCGCGGTCACCGGAAGGGCCCAGAAACCGCCCAGCGTGAAGCTACCCGCGGAGCCCCTGGTGCCACAGGAGCCTGCGGTTGTGCTCGTGGTGGTACCCACCGTCACGGAGGCGACCGTCCCTTGCGCCTGGGCCGGCACGATCGTCACCAAGGTTGCTGCCAGCGCACCCGACGAAAGGGTGCCGAGAGCGTCGACCTGGCTGCCGACACAGACGTCGGCGAAGCTCGCCGACGTGGGCGGGGTGAGGGCGGCGTCCGTGAAGGCCGAAGTCGACGTGACGTCGACGGTCACGATGTCATGGTGCCTGGCCGCCAGCATGAAGCTGCCCGGCAGGGTTGTGCCGCAGGTGCCCGCGGCCGGGACGCCGTTCACGGAGGCCACGATCCCTTGGGCCTCGGCCGGCACGATCGTCACCTCGGTCGCGGCCAGCGCCCCGGAGAAGAGCGTGCCGAGGACCTTGACCTGGTCACCGACGCAGACGTCGGCGTAGGTCGCCGACGTTGGTGGGGTGAGAGCCGCATCCGTGTAGGTCGTCGTCGCCGCGACGTCGACGGTCACGATGCCCTGGCGAATGTGGCCGACCATCGTGAATGTGCCCGTGTCCGAGCTGACGCAAGCACCCACGCTTGCGTGGCTGCCGTTGACGGAGGTGACCACCCCCGCGGCGCCGCCGGGTTGGTGCGGGCTCGCGGATGCGGCGCTAGCGGCGACCACAGATCCTGCGAGAACCACGACCAGCGCCGCGGGCAGAATTGCCCCGAGATGTAGTCTTCTCGGCTTGCTCGACATATGCGGCCTCCTTTTCGGGAGCGCGCAAAAACGCCCTCGCTGAATTCAGCTTATCGGCGCGTAGGGCAGATGGGTTTAGCGCGACGTCCGGCGTTGGTCCGAAGTCCCGGCATTCAGGCCAAATGACGAGGAGGGCTGTGCCCTGCTGCGGGTGGAGCAAGTCGATGTCTCGGTGGAACTAAGGTCGACCCCGACCGCCTCGGGCGGATGCCGATCGACGAAGCTTGATGGAGGCCGTGCCGTACATGCCGACAATCCAAGCCCGCGGGCTGACGAAGCGTTTCGGCGCGGACGTCCTAGCCCTTGACCACCTCGATTTCGACGCAATCCCAGGTGGGGTCACAGGTTTCCTCGGGCCCAACGGTGCCGGCAAGACCACGACGCTCCGAATGCTTCTCGGGCTGGTGACCCCCACGTCGGGCTCGGTGCTCATCGACGGGCACCGATACCGTGACCTGCCCAACCCCACGATGCGGGTGGGCGCTGTGCTCGAGGCTTCCGGATTCCATCCGGCCCGCACGGCGCGCAACCACCTGAAGGTGATCGCGACGGTGGCAGGACTGCCTTTCAGCCGGGTCGATGAGTGCCTCGAGCTCGTGGGCCTGTCCGAAGTCGGGGATCGGGCCGTCGGCGGATTCTCAATGGGCATGCGCCAGCGGCTCGAGCTCGCTCGCGCGATGTTGGGCAAGCCCGACGTTCTCGTTCTCGACGAACCGGCCAATGGCCTCGACCCTCAGGGCATCGCGTGGCTGAGGGACTTTCTCAAGCTGTACGCCTCCGAGGGCGCGACCGAGCGTGATGGCGGACGCATCGTGATCGTGTCGTCTCACTTGCTGTCCGAGGCGCAGTTGATCGTGGACGACGTCATCGTTCTGACGGCCGGTCGGCTCGCGGCTCAAGGGAGGTTGCAGGACCTGCTTGCCGGGTCCAAGCGGTCTGTGAGCGTGCGGACGCCCGATGCCGAACGCCTGATTCAGGCGCTGCATGCCGCGAAGCTTCCAGCGGTGGCGAGGGACGGCTATGTGGTTTGCGAGGGCTGCACACCTGAAGCAGTGGGCCCGATAATGGTCGAGAACCGCATCGAGGTGCATGAGATGGTCTCGTCGACTGAGTCCCTGGAATCGCTCTTCTTTGCATTGACGGGCGGTGAGGGTATGCAACTGGGGCACGCGGCGGGTGCGACAGCTGAATACCGGCGGTTCAGCGACGGCCCGTCGGCGTCGCCCGCGGCGTCGCCCTCAGCCGGGCCGATCGGCGGTCAGTGATGACCGGGTTGCTCAAAGCCGAGATACGCAAGCTCTGGACGATCTGGTCGACCTATGTGCTTTTCGGCATCGTCGTTCTGATCGACCTCGCGTTCGGCTTCGGCCTCGCCTTGGCTCCCGGCGGCCGACACGGCGGCAGCGCCGGCATCGTTCCTCACGGTTCTTCTCAGTGGTTCGCCAACGTGTTCTCCGTGCTCGACGTCTCGCGGATCCTCGCCCTTGTTCTGGGCGCGATCATCATCACGGGTGAGTACCGGCACAAGACAGTGACCCCGACGTTTCTCGCGGAACCGCGTCGGGGCCGCGTCGTCACGGCCAAGATCGGCATCGGGTTCGGGAGCGGAATGGCGCTCGGCGTGCTCACCATGTTGACGGGGCTCATCCTCGGCTTCGTGCTCGTCGCCATGAAGGTGCATTCCTGCCTGACGCCAGTCGGCGTGAACCAGGGAATGTCGCAGGCACTGTGCGTCGTGCAGCACGGGACCTACTACGTCGCCACAACCCACAACATGTGGCACGACTGGTCGAGGATCGCGCCCGGTGTCGTGCTCGGAACGGGCCTGTTCGCCATCTATGGCCTCGGTCTCGGCGCTCTGCTCAAGAACCAGATCGTCGCCATCGTCGTGGGTCTGGTCTTCACCCTGGTAGTGGAGTCGATCATCGGGGCCATATGGCCGTCTATCGGCGAGTACCTCCCAGGACAGGCCGCCACGGCACTCGAGGACGCCGCTCGGACGAACTTTGGGGGCGGCACCACCCAACTTCTGCCTTGGTGGGGCGGTGCCATCATGCTCCTGATCTACGGTGTCGCGCTCGCCTTCATAGGTACCTTCACGACCCTGCGCTCCGACATCACTTGAGGTGTCCCGCCGCCGAGCGCTGCGCTGTCACGCGCCCCGCGGGTCGGAGAGAACGACGTCGACCGACCATCTGTTGGGATTGCCTTCCACGGGGCGCCCGTCAGCGGCGGCGACATAGCGGCCGCCCGGCACTGCATTGGAGAACTCGACAGGGTCGCCCTTTCGGGGCTTTTCACCCTCGACGATCGTTGTCGAGCCCCCGGACAGTCGCGCGCTGAGATCGACCAAGTGCTTGACTCCGGCCCGGACGCGCACTGAGTCGCGCTGGCGCATCCCCGAGACGATGTCCGCCGCTGCCTTAGAGTACGGTTCGGAGTACAAGAGGAAGTAACTCCCGTTCACGAGCCGGGCCCAACCGTGGGCGATCTTGACCGCCAACTCGTAGGTGTTCTTTGTATCGGTATCGGTCAGGTTCTCATGCTTGAGCCGGTCTATCAGCAACGCTGAGGCATCGACCAGCTGATCGAATTCCTCGTCGATCCCTTGCTTGTTCCATGATCGGCCGAGATCGTAACCGAACTGCGCGCGAATACGACTTACGATTGTCTCAACGGCCGAATACCCGCGGATTGTCCGCCCTTCGTCTCCCTCGTTCAATCCCTTCACGAAGTCGTCGCATGCGGCCGCCAGCGGCTGTGTCAGCTCGAGTCGCTCTCCAAGCTCTGCCAACCGTGCAAAGCCCGTCCACGCCGCGATCGCCTCTTGTACCGCCGAAGGGCCCGCTCCTTTCTCGGGTTTCTTCGAGAACAGCTCTATGGCATTCGCCAGATGAGTGTGGCTCAGGCCCCATATCTTCCGTAGCGGGTCGCCCTTGGTCCAGCCGAGCTCAGAGCTCATCTGGCCTTGCTCGACAGGACCCCAGTTCGCCATCGGCAGGTTCCCTCAGAATCTTGGCAGCGTCACCGACCGCTGAAGACCGATCGGGGCGGCGCAGAAACCATTCTTGTACAAGACACGGAAGAGGCTGTCACTCATGAACAGCACAGTTCAAGACTAGCTGTGGGGGCTGCCACATTGGCACGAGGTCGGCGGTCCGCTCTTCGACCGGGTGGAGCACCTAGCACCCTGAAGACGCGCGGCCCCGCGGACGCTGCGACCTAACGGCGGTGGCCGACGACCCACGCCGTCGCCGCGGCGCCAGCGGCGGTCCATGCTGCCAGGACCACGAACGAAGTTGCCACGTGAGCCACGATGCCGGAGGTGAGGCCGGCCCGGATGACGACGGCCATGTTGTAGAAGGGCAAGAAGTAGTGGACCGAGGCGAGCCATGCGGGCAATTGCGACGCCGGATAGACGATCGGGAGAACAAGAGCACGACGAACATCAGTGCATTGGTGATGACGTTGGTCACCATCGGGTTGGGGATGGCCAGTGCCATGCCGTAACCGACCGTGATCGCCATCAGCGCGCAGAGAAGGACCGCCGGGACGAGCAGCGGTGAGAAGGCGAGGTGCACGTCGTAACGCCACGCCGCCACGAGGAGGGCAAACACCGAGCCCGGGAGGGCGAACAGCGTGAAGAGCGTGAAGGTGGACGCGGCCTGGGCGCTGCGCGGTGCGGGCAATGACCAGATGTAGTCGAAGGTCCCCTCGAGCTTCTGCTCGGCGACAGTGCCCGGGAGCATCACGAAACCGACGGGTATGAGAGCCAGAGTCGGTGCGCCGGTCGTGATGTACAAGGCTCTGATCGCAGTGACATGCGGGTAGAAGAACCCGTACAGCAGGGCCATGCCGGCCCCCATGAGGGTCTGGATGACGATCATCATCGGCACCCACTGGCGCACGCGGCCGTAGTCGAAGCGCACCATCGAGGCCAGGCTGGCAACCCAGTAGCCGATGCCCGACCGCAGCTCGGATTGCGGAACGTGCCTCGGGCGGACTCCGACGGCACCGGCGGTCATGGTCGCCGCCCGAGCGCCCGGCCGGCAAGTGCCGCACAGACGATCGCCCACACACACAGCACGACGTACGCGGACAGCACCGCCGCGTGGCCTCCCGGTGTGAGAGCGGCCCGTGTGACAACGGCCATGTGACGGAAAGGGAGCCACCAGTTGACCGCGCCGAGCCAGCGTGGCATCTGGGAGAGGGGGTAGAGCACGGGAGCGAAACCGAACACGACGAAGACCAGGAGCTGTGTGACCATCCTCGTCGCCATCGGGCTCCCGATGGCGTGCCCGAGGGCGTAGCCGAGCATCGTGCCGGCGAACGACGTGAGAAGGACGGCGGGGACGATCATCGGCGAGACGTGCAGGGGAAGGTCGTAGCGCAGCTGCGCCACGCCGAGGGCGACGACCATCGCCGGCACGCCGCCGATGAGGCAGACCGTGTACCAAGCGGCGGCGGCCACGGAACGGCTGACGGGCATCGAGCGCAGGTACTCGTAGCTGCCGTTGGACCTCTGGTCGGCCACGAGCTGGGGCCCGAGGATCATCCCGACCGTCAGCAGGTTGATGACGGGCACGCCAGTCGACACGAAAAGTGCAGCCGTCGTCGGGATGTGGGCGAAGAACAAGGAGATTCCGAGCACGAACCCCACTCCAGCCAGCAGCTGCACGATCGTGAGCGTCGCGAGCCACATGCGCAGGCTGGCGAGGTGCCACCGGACCATCACCGTGTACTCGTGCCACCAGTGCCTCGCCCCGCGCTCGACGGTGCCGTGCGGGACGAGGGCTGCGGCTGA
This sequence comes from Acidimicrobiaceae bacterium, assembly GCA_003166375.1. Taxonomy (GTDB): domain Bacteria; phylum Actinomycetota; class Acidimicrobiia; order Acidimicrobiales; family Bog-793; genus Fen-455. The sequence continues at coordinate 6,018 of PMVZ01000148.1, forward strand.
GGCCTCAGCCACCTTCGTCGTCCCCGTCTTCCGACATGTGCGAGGTGAGCCTGATGTACGCGTCCTCCAGGGTCATCGCGGCCAGCGCGTACTCCTCGGCGACGCCGGCATTGGTCATCTGCGCCGCCCATGTAATCGCCGTGGAGGCGTCGGTTTCGGCGATCGTGGTGACGAGGTTGTTCCCGACGCGCACAGGCGGTCCAGCCCATGGCGGCAGGTCGGGCGTGGTTGTTCCCGGAGTGAGCATCAACTGCAGGCGGAGTTGTGACCTGTCGGCCGCCTTCATGGAGGACGGCGTTCCTTCTGCAACGAGTCGGCCCTTGTGGATCACCGCCAGGCGGTCGACAGACTTCTCGGCCTCGAGCACATTGTGGGTCACGAGCAGCACGGCGCACCCGTGCGCGCCGAGCGCGCGGATCTCCTCCCATAGCAGGCGCCGGCGCAGAGGATCCACGTCGTTCGTAGGCTCGTCGAGGATCACCACCCGCCCGGGTCGGACGATGGCCATGCAGAACCCGACCAGGCGCCTCACGCCGCCGGACAAGCTGTGCCCGAGGGCGTTCTTCCACTCTCCGAGATCGAGCGCGTCGATGAGCGATGCCGTGCGGACCCGGACGTCCTTCGCGCTCCCGCCGCGGATGCGGCCGGCGAGCTCGATCGCTTCGGAGACGCGAAACGAGTCGATCGGCATTTGCACCTGCGGCAGGTAGGAGCACAGTTGCCGTGCTGCATCGGGGTCAGCGACGAGGTCGAAGCGACCCAGCGTGATACGACCCGAGGTCGGCTTCAGAAGGCCGATGGTCTGTTTCACGAGCGTGGACTTGCCGGCTCCGTTCGGGCCGAGCAGACCGTAGACCTCGCCTGGCTCGACGCGGAGCGTGATGCAGTCGTTGGCGGCAAGGGCACCGAAGCGCTTGGTGAGAGCGTCGACGCGGAACGTCCAGTTGTCAGGTGGCTCCGCGGATGACGTGGACGGGGCTGGCAGTTCCGCTGGCGGGGGAGACATCATCGCCAGTCGTCAATGACGTAGCAGTTGTGCTTGTCGTAGGCGGGCCCGTTCGGGCGATGCATCGAGACCCCCTGGTATTCGTTGCGAAACCCTCTCTGCCGAAGCGCAGCGTAGGCCCGCTCACGCCCGAGGTTCACTCCGGCGGAGATGACCGAGGCACCCGCGGTCGCGGCGAGGTCCTGGCACGCGCCGATGAGCCGGCCGAACGAAACGGCCGCCTTGCGCCCGGGCCTTGCCGCCCCGAACTTCACGTAGCATGTGCCGCTCCCCGCCTCGGTCCCGGGACCGATGTGACATACCGCCACCGCCTGCAGGCCTGAGGCGTCGTGGATCAACACGGTCTCGCCGAGCTTCTGGTCGAGAACGGCGTCGAGCTCTCGGGTGACGTCGAGGCCGTCGAAGACCGCGGACGTGAGCTCACGGACCTCGCTGGTCGCGCTGGTGCGGTCGTGCGAGGCGACCTCTGAGAACTTGGTGTACGAGACTGTCCGTTCCGGTGCAACCACCGGCGCTGACATCGCGGCGATCAGGTATCTGGGCCAGAACCCAAAGCTTTGGTATAGGCCGACGTGTTTCGGGCTCTCGGCAAAGGTCAACAGCCCTACGTGCCGGGTCTTCCACGAGGCGAACAGGTCCATGGTCGGCTCCAGCAGCCGCCGGGCTATGCCGCGGTCCCAGAGCTCGGGCTGCACGGTCAAGGGCCCGAAGAACCCGACACTGCCCCAGTTCGTGAGGAAGTTCGAGCCGACCAGCGTGCCGTCCAGCTCGGCTCCGAANNGCCGCCGGATCGGCCCGCCAGCGTGTTCGCACGAAGTCGACGTCGCCGAAGAACTTCTCCGGCTCAGGCGCTCCCAGGAAAGTGCCGAACGCAGTGCGATAGATCCGGTCAGCCCGGTCGAGGTCACCCTCGAACAGGGGCCGGACGACCAGGCCGCTGAGGCCTCCTGAACTTTGCGTCGTCGTAGAGCTCACGGCGCGTCTCCCGCGTGAAGCTGGCTCTCAATCCGGTCCCGGAACGAGATGCTGGTCGCCTGTCGTCCAGGAGTGCAAGGTCTTCAGATAGTTGGCCCGTTCGAAGGCGCTCGCGTCGAGCGAGGTCGCTTGAGACACCGAGCCTCGAAGCTGGGCCACCGAGGTGTAGTCGTGTTCGGCCAGCCACAAGCGCAACTCGGACTCGACGACACTCACGTGGCCTGGGCCCGACTGCAGGATGGCCGAGGTCATCATGGCCACGTCAGAGCCAACTGCCAGGACCTTGACGACGTCGGACCCGGTGTGGACCCCGGAGGTTGCGGCCAGGGAAATGCCTGTTCCCAGCTGGGGGCGCAAGATGGCGATCCAACGCAACGGCAGGCGCAGCTCCCAGGTTCGGGACAACTCGACCTTCGATATCACGTCCATCGTCTCCAGGTCCAGGTCGGGCTGGTAGAAGCGATTGAACAGGACCAGTCCGCGCGCGCCGGCGGCAACGACCCTGGCGGCGAAGCTGGCCATGGCCGAGTAGTAAGGGGACAGCTTCACGGCAACCGGCAGTGACACACTGGCGCACACATTCGTCACGAGCGCCAGGTCCGCTTCCTCCACCTGTGCCGCCGTCAGCTGCGGGTCAGTGGGGACCCGGTACACGTTCAACTCGAGAGCATCCGCTCCAGCCTCTGCGAGAAGCTTGGCGTAACGCACCCAACCACCGCCCGACGAAGCGTTCAGACTGGCGACGACGGGTATCTCTACCGCCTTCTTGGTTTCCTCGAGCAGCTCGAGGTAGCGGTCGGCCGTGCTGGTGAAGTTGGTGACAGCGGGGAAGTAGTCGAGCGCCTCGGCGAAGTGCTCGCTCCCGGCTTCGAGGGCAAAGGACAGCCCGACCTCCTCGGCGACGATCTCTTCCTCGAACAGCGAGGGCAGGACGAGAGCGCCGACCCCTGCGTCGGCGAGCGCCTTGGCGCCGTCGACGTCACGAGTGAGCGGTCCTGCCGATGCGACGATCGGCGACGACAACCGGAGGCCCAGATAGGTGGTCTTCAGGTCCACTGAGTCTGGCCCGGCCATCACGCGACCTCCTCGCTGTCGCTGTCTCCAGTATCGGGACCCGTTTCCGGTTCCACGTCGGACGCGACCCGGGGAACGGTGCGCTGCACCGAGGCGAGCTGCTCGTAGTACCGCCACCTCTCGGTCACGTCGGCCTGTGCCAGGGCGGCCAGGCGAGCAGCTTGGCGGGGGTAAGTCCGGGCCAAGGTGGCATAACGGGCCTCCGTGGCGGCGAACTCTGCGAGCGGGATCGATGGCGCTTTGGAGTCGAGCTGGAAGGGCTGTCCCTCCTCGGCTTGCGACGGGTGGAACCGGTACAAGGGCCAGTAGCCGGACCGGACTGCATCTTTCTGGTGGGTCATCGACTTTGACATGTCGATCCCGTGGGCGATGCAGGTCGAGTAGGCGATCACGAGCGAGGGGCCGGGGTAAGCATCGGCATCGAGCAGGGCCTTGGTCGCCTGAACGTCGTTGGCCCCCACCGCGATCTGAGCGACGTACACGTTGCCATAAGAGCGAGCCACCGCACCGAGGTCCTTCTTGGCCGACTCCTTTCCGGCGGCCGCGAACTTGGCCATCGCGCCCCGCTGCGTGGCCTTTGACGCCTGGCCACCGGTGTTCGAGTAGACCTCGGTGTCGAGAACGAGGATGTTGACGTCGCGTCCGGTGGAAAGGACGTGGTCCAGCCCACCGAAGCCGATGTCATAGGCCCAGCCGTCACCGCCGAAGATCCACACGCTCTTGCGGACAAGAGCACTGGTCAGTGCGAGGAGATGGCGTGCGCGAACACCGACGGCCGCGTCGGGGGAGTCAACTAGCCGGCCCAGCACCTCGTCGAGCTGGGCGACACGCCGTCGCTGGGCGAACACGGCCGCCTCCTCGTCCTGCTCGGCATCGAGGATCGAGGTGGCCAGTTCATGGCCCACCTCGGCGGCGAGCGAGACGAGCAGGGTCCGAGCCCCTGCCTGTTGCGCCTCGAGACCGAGCCGGATGCCGAGACCGAATTCGGCGTTGTCCTCGAACAGCGAGTTACCCCAAGCAGGCCCGCGCCCTTCGGCATTGGTCGCCCACGGCGTCGTCGGCAGGTTGCCGCCGTAGATCGACGAGCAGCCGGTGGCGTTGGCAACGAGCATGCGGTCCCCGAACAGCTGGCTGGCCAGCTTCAGGTATGGCGTCTCCCCGCAACCGTCGCAAGCTCCGGAGAACTCGAACAGCGGTTGGAGGGCCTGGGAGCCCTTCACCGAGTCGTGGGGCAGGAGGGAGCGGTCCAGCTCCGGGATTGACAGGAAGAAGTCCCAGTGGTCCCGCAGCCGGTCTCGGTGAACGAGCGCGGGCTCCATGTTGATGGACTTGTGCTTGACCTCGGTCTTGGACTTCGCCGGGCAGACGTCGACACAGACTCCGCAGCCGGTGCAGTCGTCAACCGCCACGGCGATGGCCATCTTGTGACCGGCGAGATCTTTGGAACGGAAGGGCTTGGACAAAAAGCCCTCAGGAGCCCTGGCGAGTGCGTCGGGAGTGAAGACCTTCATGCGGATGACCGCGTGCGGGCAGACGATCGTGCACTTGCCGCAGTCGATGCAGATGTCCGGGTCCCAGATCGGCATCTCCAATGCGATGGCGCGCTTCTCGTAGCGGGTCGTCCCTGACGGGAACCGGCCGTCCGCCGGCAGGGCGGACACCGGCAACAGGTCGCCCTTGCCGTCCATGAGCATCGAGGTCACGTGCCTGACGAACTCCGGGGCCGATTCGGGGACAGCGACGCCGATCGAACCGCCGGCGACAGTCTCTTCGGGAATCTCGACCTGGACCAGGTTGGCGAGCGCCGCGTCGATGGCGGCGAAGTTGCGGTCCACGATGGTGTGACCCCGCTTGCCGTATGCCTTGGTGACCGAGGCCTTGATCTCAGCCGCCGCCTTGTCGGCCGGCAATATCCCTGAAAGGGCGAAGAAACACGGCTGCATGACTGTGTTGATCCGGTTGCCGAGCTGGGCCTCTGTCGCGACCTTGTTGGCGTCGACCACCCAGAACTGAATGTGCTTGTCCTGTAGCTGGCGCTGCACCTTGCCCGGTAGCTGGTCCCACACCTGTGAGGGCCCGTACGGGCTGTTGAGAAGGAAGGTCGCCCCGTCTCTCGCCACCTCGAGGATGTCGACGCGGTTGAGCAGCCCGAACTGATGGCAGGCGACGAAGTCGGCGTCGCTTATGAGATAGGTCGAGTTGATGGGCTCGGGCCCGAATCGCAGGTGCGAGGCGGTCATGGCGCCAGACTTCTTGGAGTCGTACACGAAGTAGCCCTGCACGAAGTCGTCGGTCGCGTCGACGATGATCTTGGCGCTGTTCTTGTTGGCGCCGACGGTGCCGTCAGACCCCAGCCCGAAGAAAACGGCCTGGACCTCATTGGCGGGCCTTGGTGGGCGGAAATCCTTGTCCCAGGGAAGGCTGAGAGATGTCACGTCGTCGAAGATGCCCACCGTGAAGTGCCGCTTAGGCCGCTCGGCCTTCATCTCGTCGAGGACGGCCTTGGCCATGGCCGGCGTGAATTCCTTGGAAGACAGGCCGTAGCGGCCCCCGATGATCCGAGGCGGTTGGCTGAAAGCCGGCTCGGGGCTTTCCATCGCCTCGTCCACCGCCGCGCGAACGTCGAGGTAGAGAGGTTCACCGACGGCGCCGGGCTCCTTGGTGCGGTCGAGCACGGCGACTGAGCGCACGCCCGGAGGCAGGGCGGAGACGAGCTCCGCGGCAGGGAAGGGTCGGTAGAGCCGAACGGTCACCATCCCCACCCGCTCGCCCGCATCGACGAGGGCGTCGACCGCCTCGCGCGCTGCGCCGACACCCGAGCCCATGAGCACGATCACCCGTTCGGCGTCGGGGGCGCCCCGGTACTCGACCAGGCGGTACGCGCGTCCGGTCCTCTCCGCGAGAGAGTCCATCGTTTCTTGCACGATGCCGGGAACAGCGAGGTGATAGGGGTTGGATGCCTCGCGAGCTTGGAAGAACACGTCCGGGTTCTGCGCGGTGCCCCGCACGTCGGGAGTGTCGGGGTTCATCCCCCGGAGGCGGAACTGGATCAGGGCGTCGTTGTCTATGAGCGCGGCTATGTCCTCGACCGAGAGCAGCGAGATTTTCGCCAGCTCATGGGAGGTCCGGAATCCGTCGAAGAAGTGGAGGAAGGGCACGCGCGACTGCAAAGTGGCAGCGTGGGCGATCAGAGCGAAGTCATGGGCCTCCTGGACGGAACTGGCCGCCAGCATCGCCCACCCGGTCGTCCGGGCATGCATCACATCAGAGTGGTCGCCGAAGATCGACAGCGCATGAGTCGCGATGGTGCGGGCTGCGACATGGATCACCGCCGGAGTCAGCTCTCCGGCGATCTTGAACATGTTGGGCACCATCAACAAAAGGCCCTGCGACGCGGTGAATGTGGTGGCCAGAGCTCCCTTTTGCAGGGCACCGTGGAGGGTGCCCGCCGCGCCGGCTTCAGACTGCATCTCGATGACGTCGGGCACTTGGCCCCACAAGTTCTCCTTGCCCGCTGTCGCCCAGTCGTCGGCGTACTCGCCCATCGGGGACGCCGGGGTGATCGGGTAGATCGCGATCACTTCCGAAAGGGCGTAGGCGACGCGAGCAGCGGCCTCGTTGCCATCGACGCAGACCCACTGGCGTCCGTTCACGCTGCCTCCTTGGCTTGTCAGACTTCTGCCCCCCTTTCTAGCCCAACGGTGAAAAGAGGACGGAGGGCGATCCAACATCGCCGATGGGCCGGTGCAGGTGTCCTGTCCTTGGCACGGCAGGCGACCGTCCCGGCAGGTGAGCTTGCGTGCGTCCGTGAGCTAAGAAGGTCGACATGGAAGAACTGAGCCGTGGCCCGGCCCGCTTCGCCGAGGAGCTCCTCCGTCTCGGCGTCACAAGCGCCGTGAGGGAGATGCCCGAGAGCACCAGGACAGCGGCAGAGGCCGCAGCCGCGTTGGGCTGTGACCTCGCCCAGATCGTGAAGTCGCTGATCTTCCGCTCCGTCGTCGGCGACGAGGCGGTGCTGGTCCTTGTGTCGGGCGCAGACCGCGTTGACGAGTCCCGCCTGGCGCGCGTCATCGGCGAGGAGGTGGAGCGGGCCGCCGGCAGGTTCGTGCGCGACCGCACCGGGTACGCCATCGGAGGCGTCCCACCTGTGGGCCACACCCAGCCCCTTGTCACCTATCTCGACGAGCACCTGCTCGATCACGCTCTCGTGTGGGCGGCGGCCGGTACGCCGAGAGCCGTCTTCTCCGTCAAACCTGCCGACCTGGTTCGAATCACGTCGGCCAAAGTCGTCGCCGTCGCTGCCGCCCAAGTCCCCGTCGCCGATTGAGCGGCGGCACGCAATTGCCCGATGGGTGAGCTCCACGCCGGGTCGTCGATCGGGCCGGGCCCCTACAGGCAACCGATATCGGGAAGAACCGGTTCGTCGCAGTCGGTACGATCCGTCCGTGCCGCAAGGGACGGGCGAGCCGCCCGATGTTCGGAATTACGTGCGCGACCCCATCACGTCCTATGACGCCGTCCCGACGGAGGAACGCCACGCCGCACTGCGCAGAGATATCCGTCTCGTTGCCTCCCTGCTCGGCGACGAGCTCGCCCGCGTCGAAGGTCAGGAGTTCCTGGATCTGGTCGGACAGATACGAGGCGTGGCCAAGCTCGAGTGGTCGGAGCGTGGACAGGCGCGCGACGGCGGGCTCGCCGCGCAGCTTCCGAACATTCCGACAAGTACCGCCCTGCTCCTCGCGCGCGCCTTTGCTGCTTACTTCCAACTCGCCAACGTCACCGAACAGGTCCACCGCGCTGCGGAGCTCGGCCAGGCCCGGCGAGCGGAGCGAACATTCCTGCGGGACACCCTGGACCGAATAGCGGAGCACCGCATCGACATCGACAGCGTCGGGGCGACCCTTGCACGCCTCGAGTTCCGTCCCGTGTTCACGGCGCACCCGACCGAGTCAGCGCGCCGTTCGGTCCTGTCGAAACTCCTCGACGTGGCCCACATCGTGCAAGCGCTCGGAGCTGACTCGACGCCCGCCGAGGAAAGACGACTCACCACGCGGCTTCGCGAGACGATCCTGCTCTTGTGGCAGACGAGCGAAATTCGAGTCGGTCGTCTGCGTCCCGAGGACGAGGCTCAGAACATTCTCTATTACCTGTCCCAGCTCTACGACAGCGCCGTGCCCACACTCTTGGAGGACCTCGACGACGAGCTCGAGCGGCACGGCATCGTGCTCGGGTTCTCGACCTCCAATCTCCGCTTTGGCTCCTGGGTCGGCGGTGATCGAGACGGCAACCCGTTGGTGACCCCTGCCGTAACGACCGACGTACTGCTCATTCAGCACGAGCTCGGGTTCCGCAAGCTCATCGGGCTCGTCGACCGGCTGACCAGGGCGCTCTCGAACTCGACGGCGATAGTCGACATCTCGGACGCGCTGTCGGCGAGCTTGGAGGCGGACCGCCCCTCGTTCCCCGACGTCTACGACCGCTACAAGGGCCTCGACGCGGAGGAGCCCTATCGGCTGAAGTGCTCCTACATCCGCCAGCGGCTCGTCAACACCCGAGCACGGATGGCAGCAGATACCGCGCACGTGCCAGGCGAGGACTATGCGGACGTGGAGGGGTTCATCGACGAGCTCCGGCTCGTGCGTGACTCGCTCGCGGCCAATCGCGGCGAGGCGATCGCCGATGGGCTGCTTCGCCGCATCGGTCGACTCGTAAGGACCTTCGGGTTCCACGTGGCAACGCTGGACGTCCGCGAGAACGCCGAAGCGCACCACAAGATGCTCGGCGAGCTCTTCGATCAGCTCGGAGGGCTCGCAAGGCCGTACGGGGACCTCGACCGCTCCGAACGGAGCAAGGTGCTGTGGGCAGAGCTGAGCAGCGCGCGGCCTCTCGGAGTGTCGCGTTTCGCGCTCTCGTCACGCGCCGCCACGACCTATGCGACTTTCGAATCGGTTGCGGCTGCGCTTGACCGTTTCGGTGACGGAGTGATCGAGAGCTATGTCATATCGATGACCGAAGGGGTCGACGATGTCCTTGCCGCAGTCGTGCTTGCACGTGAAGCCGGGCTGATCGATTGGCGTGGTCGTTGGGCCCGGATAGGCATCGTCCCGCTCTTCGAGCGGGTGGCGGAGCTTCGCGGCTCGGGTGCCCTGCTTGACGAGCTTCTCTCGAATCCGAGCTACCGGGCCGTTGTCTCGGCACGCGGCGACGTCCAAGAGGTCATGGTCGGTTACTCCGATTCGAACAAGGATGCCGGTATCACGACCTCCCAGTGGGAGATCTACAAGGCACAGGGCGTGCTGCGCGACGTCGCACGGCGTCACGGCGTCGCACTCCGGCTGTTCCACGGTCGCGGAGGTACGGTCGGTCGAGGCGGTGGGCCGTCAGCCGAGGCGATCCTCGCTCAGCCGGAGCGAACCGTGGACGCGTTCTTGAAGGTCACCGAGCAAGGCGAGGTGATATCCGACAAGTACAACCTCGCGGAACTTGCGCGGGAGAATCTCGAGGCGAGCCTTGCCGCGGTGATCGAGGCGAGTCTCCTCCACAGCTCGTCGCTTCGTTCGACAATTACGTCCGATCGCTGGCACGAGGTGATGGAAGCGGTCTCTTCTGTCGCCGAGCGCGCCTATCGCGGACTGCTCGGGAACGCCGGCTTGGCCCAGTACTTCATGTCTTCGACACCGGTTGCCGAGCTCAACGACTTGAATCTCGGCTCGCGCCCGGCCTATCGCCCGGAATCGGGATCAGACCTCTCAGCGCTTCGGGCGATCCCCTGGGTGTTCGGCTGGACTCAATCACGCCAGATCATCCCGGGGTGGTACGGCGTCGGATCCGGGCTCGCTGCCGCTAGCTATCAGGGCGCGGGACAAGTTCTCGGCGAGATGTACGACAAGTGGCCGTTCTTCAGAACCTTCGTGGGCAACGTCGAGATGACCCTAGCGAAGACCGACATGGATATCGCGTGGTTGTACGTGAAGTCGCTCGTCGAGCCGGGACTGCATGCGATCTACGAGGAGATCGCCGAGGAGCACACGCGCTCGGTCGTCGAGATCCTCAATCTGACGGGCGAATCCAGTCTGATCGAGGCGAGGCCGCTCCTGAGGCGGACCCTCGCGGTGCGTGCCGACTACCTTCGGCCGGTCCACCACCTCCAGGTCGAACTGCTGGGGAGGCACCGATCCGGCTCCGAGGAGCCGGACCTGCGACGCGCGCTCCTCATTACGGTCAACGCGATCGCCGCCGGACTGCGCAATACCGGCTGACGCCTCGGTCGCGGTGCTTCTCGGACCGAGGCCGCCTGAATCCGCCATCCTGTGTGACCGATCAAGTGCTCATGACGGCCGAGACGCGGCCTCGAAGGCACGTGGGGAACTTCGTGCCACACCGTTATGTTTGACCGTATGCACACCGCGTCACGCTTTCGCGTCCTTGCGCTGATCGTCGCCGCCGTTCTAGGTGGAGGACTCTTGCCGTCCGCCCGAGCCGCCGCCGGTCCCGCTCGCCCAGAGGCAGTGCCGACCTGGTCGGTCAGGACGCCCAATGTGCCCGGCGCGTCGATCACCTCTCTCGTCGGGGTGACCTGCGTAAGCGCCGGCGACTGTTGGGCTGTGGGCGATCGCTTCAAGTCATCCTCGTCGAACTCCGGACCTGCCCTCATCGAGCATTACGTCGGCGATGACTGGGCTCCGGTTCCCGCGGCCCCCGCTCTGCGAGGCACGCTGGACGAGCTCTCCGCAATCAGCTGCCTGTCGGCTACGAACTGCTGGGCCGTCGGCATGCGCAGCGGTTCGCACCCGGGGAACCTCCTCGAGCACTACGGGGCTCGCTCAGACTGGACGGTCGTCGATACGCCGGCACCGCAGGGGGAGCTGTCCGCGGTGACGTGTGAATCCGCGAACGACCAGTGCTGGGCGGTCGGGTCGTCGAGCGACTTCCGTAGCGTCATGACGTTCCGGCTCGTAGGCGGTACCTGGCATTACGTGAGGGCCGCGCCGCTTTCGGCGGCGTTCGTCGAGGTGAACGGGGTGGCTTGCGCGACCGAGGACGACTGTCTGCTGGTTGGATTCGCGACGCCGAGACATGGTGTCGGACAGGCTCTGGCCGAGCGGTGGAACGGCCGTGCCTGGTCGCGCGTCACAGTCACCGGCGAGCTCTTGGGGGGCGGCTCCCTGGCGGGTGTCTACTGTCGGCCGGGGAGTTCTCCCACGACGTGCTGGGCCGTCGGCCAGACCGTGACGAAAGGTTCCGGCCTCATTCCGATCCGCCCCCTCGTGGAGCGCTGGAACGGGAACTCGTTCACCTTCGTCCACAGCCAGCTGGGAGGCCCCGACAACTACCCCGAGCTCAAGGCGGTCGCATGTGCCGTTCCGAACGCATGCCAGGCGGTCGGCTCACGCGGGTCCGGGGAGGACGAAGCACTGGTGCTTGCCGAAGGGTGGAACGGTTCCAGTTGGTCGGGGGAAACGAGCCCGAGTCCGTTGTACGGCTTTCAGACGCTCACCGGCGTGGCCTGTCCGTCAGCGAATGACTGCTGGGCGGTAGGCGAAGGACTGAACCACACTGGGTCTGGTAGTCGGATGATCATCGAGCACTTCTCCTCCTAGGGACACCCGACAGGTCAGTGCAGGTCAGCCAGAGGCTCTAGCCGGCGCTGCCTCTGTCGCGGCCGGGGCCGCGAGTGTTTGGAAGATGCCTGGTCGAAGCACGCGGATTACCACGAGCGCGACGGCCAAGAGAGCGCCCGCACCGGCGGTTGTCCAGGCCAGACCGAGCGAGTCCGCGAGCGGTCCTTGAATGAGTGAACCGATCGGGTACGACACTCCGAGCGCAACCAGGTAGAGGCTGAGCACGCGCCCGCGAAGTTCAGCCGGGGCACGGAGCTGTACGACGGTGGACAGGCCGGACAGCACGCCGATGTATACGAGCCCGACGACGAAAAGCGCGGGCAGGGCGACCGCGAGCGACGGAGCGAAGCCGTACACAACAAGTACCGGCGGTAGGACCGCGAGGCTACCGATGAGCACTCTGCCCCTCCCGAAGCGAGCCGCGAGCGGGGCGATAGCGAGGGCCCCGGCGACGGCTCCCACGCCCTGGGCGGTCGTGAGCAGGCCGGTCGCCGAAGCAATCCCGCGCGCTCCGGTATGGGTCAGGTGTCGTGCCATCACCGGCACGAGGGCGATGAAGGGAGACGCCAAGAGCGCAACAAGCGCGATCGTGCCTATCGCAGCACGACAGCCCGGCTCGCCGCGCGCCGCCCGGGCGCCGTTTCGAAGCGCCGCGAGCAGCCCGATCTCCTCGGCGCGTCCGGACGGCGGGGAGAGGCGGATGAAGAAGAGAGCCACGACGACGGCGAGGAAGGACGCCGCGTTGGCGACGAAGGCGACCGGGTAGCCGAAGGCGGCGATCGTGACCCCTGCGAGCGCTGGGCCGACAACACGCCCGAGATTGAACTGCGCCGAGTTGAGCGAAACCGCGGCGAGGAACTCTGATGGAGGCACCAGGTCGGGGAGGATCGCCTGCTGAAACGGTCCGACCATGGCGCTGACAGATCCCTGGACCGTGATTAGCAAAGTCAGGATTCCGGGGCCGTCCCGGCCTGCCGCGACCAGGAGGGCGATGGCGAGGGCGACGGCGCCCGCGAGCAGATTGCCGGCGACCAGGGCCGCCCGCCGGGGTATGCGGTCGGCGAGCGCGCCCCCAACCGGCGAGAGCAGCCCGATCGGCAAGAACGCTCCCGCGGCGATCACCACCGCCCAGGTGGCCTTTCCGGTGTGCGCGACGATCAGTGCTCCGACGGCGACCGTCTGCATCCAGGACCCGATGACCGAGACCATGCCACCCGACCACAACAGGAAGTAGTTCCGGTGGTGGAACGGGCGGAGCGAGGAGAGGCCGCGTGCGGGCAAGGCGGGCGAAGCGACGGCCTGGCCGCCGATGCTTTCCCTGTACGGCCAGTCCTGGTCCCGGGACCCCGTGTTCGACGACTCAGGCCGCGCAACCACGTGGTCATGCTAGATACTCCACGGCTTCGGCCTCGTCGACCTCTCGGCCTGTTGCCGCGGCAGCCGGCAACGCGAGCCACATCCACGAGGACCAGTTTGTGCGTCAAATGACGCGACAAGATGGCGGAGCACTTCGGCCCGACTCGACGAAATGCGCGTGTCGTGTGTTGTTTCGCCTGGTCATCGGGCTTACCGTGTTGAGCAACGTGGAGAAACGTGAGGTCGAGATGGGCGTCGAAGCCGAGCCGCAGAAGCTGTCTGGCGAGGAGATCATTGAGTGGTCCAAGCGCTACACGCTCGCCGCGCTGTTCCCCGGCGACATCGAGAAGTCCTTCTTCACACTCGGGGGTGCCGAGGCCAACGAGAACGCGATCCGTATTGCTAAAGCCGTCACGGGGCGCAACAAGATCCTCGCCCGCTACCGCTCCTACCACGGCGCGACCTCAGGGGCGATAACGCTCACAGGTGACCCCCGGCGCTGGGCGAACGAGCCCGGCATCCCCGGAGTAGTTCATGTCCTCGACTTCTATCACGGGACCGAGCGGCCGATGGACTCAGCTGAGAAGGCCCTTGCCCAACTGCGCGAGACGATCGAGCTCGAAGGGCCGGAGACCATCGCGGCGTTCATCCTGGAGCCGGTGACCGGACCAACGGGATCCTCATCCCACCCGATGGCTATCTGCAGGGTGTCCGCGATCTCTTGGACCGCTATGGGATCCTCATGATCGCCGACGAAGTCATGAGCGGCTTCGGGCGCACGAGGGCATGGTTCGCCGTCGACCACTGGGGCGTAGTACCTGACATCATCACCTGCGCGAAGGGACTCACCTCCAGTTACCTACCGCTCGGGGTCGTCGGCATGCGGCCTCAGGTCGCGGCGTATTTCGAGGACCACGTGTTCGCCGGAGGCCTCACCTACAACTCGCACGCCGTCTGCCTCGCGGCCGCCCTCGCTACGATCCGGGTCTACGAAGAAGACGGGCTCATCGAGCACGCGGCGCAGATGGGCGAGGTCATGACCCACCACCACGAGGAGCTCACCGCCCGCCACCCCTCAGTCGGTGTGCAGCGGAGCATCGGGCTGTTCGGCCTCCTCGAGCTCGTACGCAACCGTGCCACCGGCGAACCGATGGCACGGTTCAACGGCACAAGCCCCGAGATGGCCCAGCTTTACCGGTTCCTGCTCGACAACGGCGTGTTCGTGAACCTGCACTGGAACCAGGTCATGACCAACCCGCCGCTACCGATCACAGATCAGGAGCTCGCCGAAGGCTTCGAGGTCCTGGATCGGGCACTCGAGATCACCGACCGCGCTGTCACCGGATGAGCAGTCTCACACGAGCGCGAAGAAGCCACGCCCCGATCGCTTTGCCGGGATTGGTCCCGGTTGCCCCTCTTTCCAATCCCTAAGGAGACTCCTTTCATGACAAGTCATGTTGTGCCCGTTCTGCCCCTCGTGCCGCACTGGATCGGTGGCAGAGCCGACGTCGGCAGTGGCAAGCGTGTCGGCGACGTCTACGACCCCTCGACGGGCAAGCTCACCAAACAGGTCGCATTCGCGTCCTCCGCCGATGTCGACCAAGCAGTCGCGGCGGCAGCGAGTGCCTTCTCTGACTGGCGGCATTCGTCGCTTTCCCAGCGCTCGAAGCTGCTGTTCGCCTTCCGCGAGCTCGCTAACGAGCGAGCTGGAGAGCTGGCCGAGATTGTCACCTCCGAGCACGGCAAGGTGCTCGACGACGCCCTGGGCGAGGTGAGCCGCGGCCTCGAGGTCATCGAGTTCGCCTGTGGCATCCCGCAACTGCTGAAGGGCAGCTACTCCGAGAACGCATCGACGAACCTGGACGTGTACTCGATCCGTCAGCCGCTCGGTCCCGTGGCGATCATCAGCCCGTTCAACTTTCCGGCGATGGTGCCCGTCTGGTTCTTTCCCATCGCAATAGCTTGTGGCAACACGGTCGTGCTCAAGCCGAGCGAGAAGGACCCGTCAGCTTCGATCTGGTGGGCGGAGCGGTGGGCAGAGGCCGGGCTGCCACCCGGGGTCTTCAATGTCGTCCAGGGTGACAAAGTGGCAGTCGACCGCCTCCTGGAACACCCGAACATCAAGGCCGTTTCGTTCGTCGGCTCGACACCGATCGCCCGCTACGTCTACGAGGGTGGCACCCGGCACGGAAAGCGAGTGCAGGCACTCGGGGGAGCCAAGAACCACATGGTCGTGCTTCCCGACGCGGACCTTGACCTCGCCGCGGACGCGGCCGTGAACGCCGGCTTCGGGTCCGCCGGCGAGCGTTGCATGGCCATCGCGGTGCTCGTAGCCGTCGAGCCCGTCGCCGACGAGCTCATCTTCAAGATCTGCGAGAGGATGGCACGCCTGAAGGTCGGTGACGGGAGGTGTGGCGCCGACATGGGCCCGCTTGTGACCAAGGCACACCGGGACAAGGTGGCGTCGTACCTGGACTCAGGCGTAGCTGAGGGCGCCGAACTGGTTGCCGACGGCCGCAATACCATCCCGGACGGCGACACCGACGGGTTCTGGCTGGGGCCGACCTTGTTCGACAAGGTGACGCCGGAGATGTCGCTCTACACCGACGAGATCTTCGGCCCGGTGCTCTCGGTCGTGCGCGTGGCGAATTACGATGCCGCGCTCGAGCTCGTCAATTCCAATCCATACGGGAACGGCACCGCCATCTTCACCAACGACGGAGGTGCCGCGCGTCGCTTCCAGAACGATGTCGAAGTCGGCATGGTCGGCATCAACGTGCCCATCCCCGTACCGGTCTCCTACTACTCCTTTGGTGGCTGGAAGAGCTCGCTGTTCGGAGACAGTCACGCGCACGGGGTCGAGGGCGTCCATTTCTTCACGCGGGGCAAGGTGGTGACCAGCCGGTGGCTGGATCCGAGCCGCGGCGGGATCAACCTTGGTTTCCCGCAGAACACCTGAGCTCGCACATCTCAGACAGTGGTTGTCGCGATGGCTCGTTGACAACGATTCCGCCTGGTGCGAGTGTGGCCAGGGCCACAGGGGAGGAAGGAGGGCGTCATGGCGGATGTAGTGCGCGCGGCCTTGATTCAGGCCCAATGGGCTGGCGACAAGGACATGATGACCAAGAACGCGATCCGTTCGGTCCAGCAGGCGGCCGCTGAAGGAGCCAAAGTCGTCTGCTTGCAGGAACTGTTCAACGGGCCGTACTTCTGCCAGGTCCAAGACGCCGCGTGGTACGACTGGGCGGAACCGGTGCCAGACGGTCCCACGATCAGGCTGTTCATGGACGTGGCGAGGGAGAACGGCACCGTGCTCGTCGTCCCCGTCTACGAAGTCGAGAATACTGGCGTCTTCTACAACACGGCTGCCGTCATAGACGCGGACGGGCGGTATCTCGGAAAGCACCGGAAGAACCACATTCCGCAGGTTGCCGGCTTCTGGGAGAAGTTCTACTTCCGGCCAGGGAACCTCGGGTATCCGGTGTTCGACACGGCGGTCGGTCGGATTGGCGTGTACATCTGCTACGAGCGCCACTTCCCCGAGGGTTGGCGCGCACTCGGACTCGCGGGAGCGAAGATCGTCTTCAATCCTTCCGCGACCAGCCGGGGGATGTCCGAGCACCTGTGGAGGCTGGAGCAGCCCGCAGCTGCGGTTGCGAACGAGTACTTCGTGGGAACTATCAACCGGGTTGGCGTGGAACCGCTCGGCACGAACGAGTTCTACGGCCAGTCGTACTTCGTCGATCCTCGCGGCCAGCTACTCGGCGAGGTGGCTTCCGACGTCGACGAGGCGGTTGTCGTACGCGCCCTCGACCTCGGCCTGATCGACGACGTCCGACGCATCTGGGCCTTCTACCGGGACCGCCGGCCGGAGACCTACAACCAGCTCTGTGAGGCCTGACCATGCGCACTGTCATCACGGGCGGCACCCTCGTCACAGCCGACGGAGCTTCGCCGATGGACGTACTGGTCCAAGAC
The DNA here is from genome assembly GCA_003166375.1 of Acidimicrobiaceae bacterium. GTDB lineage: Bacteria > Actinomycetota > Acidimicrobiia > Acidimicrobiales > Bog-793 > Fen-455. The sequence continues at coordinate 23,028 of PMVZ01000148.1, forward strand.
GACAAGGTTGCGGCACTGGCCACGGGTTTCTCCGGGCTCTCAGAGACCTGGCAGGAAGGTGCCGATCTCGTGGTCGACGCGAGCGGCAAGTACGTCGTTCCCGGCGGCATCGACGCCCATACCCACATGGACATGCCCTTTGGGGGAACCATGTCGGCCGACACTTTCGAGACAGGGACGCGGGCGGCGGCGTGGGGCGGGACCACGATGATCATCGACTTCGCGATCCAGACCAAAGGCGAGTCCCTGCTCGCCGGAATGGACACCTGGCAGGCGAAGGCCGACAGTGCGTGCGCGGTCGACTATTCCTTCCACGCGATCATCTCGGACGTCACCGAGGCTTCGTTGAAGGAGATGGACGAGCTCGTCGCCCAAGGCGTGACGAGCTTCAAGCTTTTCATGGCCTATCCCGGTGTGTTCTACTCCACCGACAAGGACATCCTCCGCTCCATGGACCGCTCTGCCGGCAACGGCGCTCTCATCATGATGCACGCCGAGAACGGCATTGCCATCGACGCCATAGTCGCGGCCGCTATCGGCCGCGGGCAGACAGATCCCATCTACNNTCATCGGCACCCGCCCTCGAGGCAATCGTCGAGGCCCGGGATCGCGGCCAGAACGTCTTTGCCGAGACCTGCCCGCAGTACCTGTTCTTGTCGGAGGAGGACATGGCGCGGCCCGGCTTCGAGGGTGCGAAGTTCGTGTGCACGCCACCATTGCGGCCTCGCGAGCACCAGGCAGCGCTTTGGAGGGGATTGCGGACCGACGACTTGTCGGTCGTGGCCACGGACCATTGCCCGTTCTGCTTTGCCGAGCAGAAGGAGCTAGGTGTGGGCGACTTCACCAAGATCCCGAATGGCCTGCCGGGCGTGGAGAATCGAATGGATCTCATCTTCCAAGGTGTCGTTTCGGGCGAGATATCGCTGGCTCGATGGGTAGAGGTGACCTCCACCAACCCAGCGAAGATGTTTGGCCTCTTCCCTCGCAAGGGAGCCATCGCGCCCGGATCCGACGCTGACATCGTGATCTACGACCCTGCCGGTGAGCAGACAATTTCGGCGACGACACATCACATGGCCGTCGACTACTCCTGCTACGAGGGCCTGCGGATCAAAGGCCACGTTGACACGGTCTTCTCCCGCGGCAGGCAGATCATCGGTGCCGGCGCATATACGGGCGAGCCCGGCCACGGCCGTTTCGTGCCGCGCCAGCTTTCCCAGCACCTCCGATAGGCACAGGTACGACGACATTGGACATCGGCCTCGTTCTGCAAACAGGTAACCTGAACACCTCACGATTTGTGTGGCCGCCCCGGCCTATTCTCCTTGACAGCTACCTGAACGGTCAGGATGGGGGGTGATGGTCGCCACCCCCGCCGTCGAGGTCCTCGTCAGTAGTGGGACCGCTCACCGTTTGCACGAGTACACGCATGACCCGGCTGCCTCCTACGGCCGGGAGACAGCGGAAGCGATCGGAACAGAACCGGACAGGGTGTTCAAGACCCTCGTCACCGCAGTCGCCGGCCGCCTGGCCGTCGCAGTGATACCCGTCACTGCCGAGCTCGACCTGAAGGCCATGGCCTACGCCCTCGGCGTGAAGAAGGTGACGATGGCAGAACCGGCGGCGGCCGAGCGCGCCACCGGCTACGTAGTCGGGGGCATAAGTCCGCTTGGCCAGAAGCGCCGCCTCTCGACCGTTGTCGACGAGAGCGCTGCGGGCTGGCCGACGGTGTTCGTCAGTGGCGGTCGCCGTGGCCTCGAGCTAGAGATCGCTCCTGCAGACCTGGTGGCCTTGACAGGGGCGTCCCTCGCACCGGTCGCCCGCGCCCACACGCGCCAGAGCCGCCATGCCAACACCCGATCGGGCATGGGTTGAAGTGTCGCACTGCCGCCCGGGATCCGTAGCGCGGGTGAGGAGCAGAACGCAAGGAAAGGACGCTTCTGCGTGACGTCGATGGTGCCCGCACAACGAGGCTAGACCCCTAATCAAGCCGAACGACGCCTCCGAGTGTGCGAAGGGCATGTTGCTGGCGTCTGCCACCAGGAGCCAATCATCCCGACTTTCGCGCGTTGCCACTCCCGAGGCGACGCAAGAGCCACGAAGGGGCTATAAAGGAACTGCACGCCGTTCTTGGTACGGCGCTGA
>PMVZ01000239.1 GCA_003166375.1 Acidimicrobiaceae bacterium
CTTAGCTCTCGGCCCCCACGGGCGGGAAACCCCTCTGGAGCCATCCGGGCCAGTACGGTCGTGTGGTGGAGGAGATGTCTCAAGGATGACGGCCAGGTGCCGATAATTTTTTTTGTGGCCTCAGAGGACCGCTACGAGGATCGCGTGTCTGCGCGGTCGGTGAAGGCCGCCTCCGAACAGGTCGGTTCACACGACTTCATCGATCCTCCGATACCTGGTGGCACCCCCGCGGACACGGTCCCCGCTCTCGCGGCGCGGTCGCCAAAGCTCACTGCAAGGGTGGGAGTCCCGGCATTCACCGCTCTTCTTGCTGCTGGAACCGCGGCCCTTCTCGTCTGGGGACCGATCGCCGGTCTCGGGCCAGTCCGGAGCCTGATCGCGCAACCTCTGGTCGCTGCCCTGCTGATCATCGTTTTCGCGGCCTCGATGCTCGGGCCGGTCTCAGTCCACTACAGAGGCGAGACCTATTCGTTCGTGTTGAGCGAAGTGCCGCTGCTGCTAGGCCTGGTGATCGCAGCGCCGGCGGTTCTCGTCATCTGCTACGTGTTCGGGGAGGCGTTCGCTCTCGGCGGCATCCGGCGACAATCGCCGCTGAAGCTCGCCTTCAACCTTGCGTCCTCAGCGATGTCATCTGTGGTCGCGATCCTCGTGTACCGAGAGATGCTCGGACAGTTCATTGTCAGCGGTGGATCGCGCGTTGCGGTCCTTCCCATCGGTTGGGCGGCGGGAGCCTTGGCGCTCAGCGCTGCGTTCGTCTTCGGCCACTTGGCCGTCATAATCGCCATGCGCCTCAATGGCAACGCCCGGCAGCGCAAGTACGGATTCGAGTTCACCACCGTCACTCTGGTGCTCGTATCGAGCATCGCACTCGCCCTGGTCGTCCTCGACGCGGCTTGGTGGGACACCTGGGCGATGCTCCCTCTCGTGACTGTCGGCGCACTCATCGTGTCCGCTTACCGGGGCTACCTCCGACTGACGAATCGTTTTGGCGCTCTTCAGCAGCTCTACGACTTCAGCAAGTCGGTGAGTGGCCCCTACCTCGAGACCACGGGAACTGCCTGGGCGATCCTGGAGCAGGTGCAGTCGGTGATGCGGTCGAATCGGGCGGAGCTGATCATCGTCGACGAGTGGCCCTCGGTCCGGCATATCGCTTTGAATGGGGACGTCCGCTCAACTGTCGAAAGGACGATCGTAGACAGCTCGTCGGTGATTGCCAGGGCCATCAACAACCAGCAAACGAGCTTGTTGTTGGGCACGGCCGGAAACCACAAGCGGGAACCGGACGCTGACTCTCTCCTCGGCGCATTCCGGGGCGCCATTGTCGTGCCGCTCGCCAGCGGTGAACGGACCCTCGGAGCACTTGTCGCGCTCGACCGCGATGAGGGCTTCGACCCCTTCGACGCCGATGACCTCAGGCTCTTCGAAGCGTTGGCTGCTCACGCAAGTGCAACCATGGAGAGGGCACAGCTCGTCGAGGAGCTTCGGCTCGAAGCCGAGAGCAAGTGGCACCAGGCGACCCATGACCTGCTGACCGGGCTCCCCAACCGGACTCTGTTCCTTGATCGCGCGGCGAGCGCGCTCACAGATACGGGCAGGGTGGCGATCGCTCTGCTCGACCTCGACCGTTTCAAGGAAGTCAACGACACCCTTGGCCACGACACCGGTGATCGATTGCTGTGCGAGATCGCCGAATGCCTCGTACGCGCGAGCAGCGGCCGAGCGACCGTCGCCCGGCTCGGAGGCGACGAGTTCGCGATCGTCGTGCCGGACATATTCGGGCCCGAAGAGGCCCTGGGCATCGTGCGTGATCTGCTCACGGCCATCTCCAAGCCGATGAACATCGATGGGATCACGCTCGCGGTCACCGCTACGACGGGAATCGCACTCGCACCCGAGCACGGAGACAATGTCGCAACCCTGCTTCAGAGGGCAGACATCGCGATGTACCACGCGAAGGACAAGCGTTCTGGCATCGAGCTGTACTTGCCCGACCACGATCAGAGCATGCAACGAAAGCTCCTGCTCGGCGGCCATCTCGCCGAGGCCCTGTCCAGCGGCCAACAGCTGAGCATCATGTACCAGCCGATCGCCGGCCTGGTCTCCGGAGAGGTGGTCCGCGTCGAGGCGCTCGCGCGCTGGTTCCATCCCGTGCACGGCCAGGTGCCGGCCGACGAGTTCATCCAGATCGCAGAGCAGATGGGGCTCATTGGCCAGATCACCGACTTCGTGCTCACCGAAGCCTGTTGCCAGGCGGCCCAGTGGCGGCGCGACGGCCTCGAGATCGGACTAGCGATCAATATTTCCGGGCGTGACCTCTCGGACCGATCGCTCGTCCGCAACATCACCGCCCACCTGGGAGCGAACGGGCTTCCGGCGAGTTCGCTCACTCTCGAGATCACCGAGACTGAGGTCATGGCCGACATCGCCGAGGCGAGCGACGTGCTAGGCCAGCTCGCCGACCTCGGGGTGCGGATAGCCGTCGACGACTACGGGACCGGCTATTCGTCGCTCGCCTACCTACACCGCTTGCCTGCTAACGAACTGAAACTTGATCGATCGTTCGTCGCCAATGTTGCCGCCGACCAGAGCAACTCGATCATCGTCCGTTCCTCGATCGCGATGGCGCACTCGCTGGGTCTGTCGGTTGTCGCCGAAGGTGCCGAAGACGAGGTCACCTGTGCAATCCTGGCCGACGCAGACTGCGACGCGGTCCAGGGATATTACTTCTCGCCTCCGCTGGGACGGGACGATCTGTTGCGCTGGTTGGCTACACGCCCGCGCCTCAGGTTCTCTCGTGAGATCCCTTCGTCGCGACCACTTCGCATCATTCCCGGGCGGCTGGGGAGCGCCCCGAAAGCCGACAGAGAAGAAGGCTCCCAGCTCAGAGGCTGAGCTCACCACCGCGCAACCGATCGCGATCACCAAGCGGAGTCGAGAGAGCCTCATCTCACAGGTTGAGCTCACTCCCGCAAAATCGCTCCCGGCGACACGCTGGGTTGACACTCAGAAGACCGCGGTCACAGAGCCCCTTGCCGTGTCGTTGACAGCGTGCTTAGTGTGACTGTTGTGCGGTAGGCCCCCAAACTGGGATGATTGTGAACGCGGGGGATTTGAGGGCACCGGTAGCTCGGCGTATCGCCCTCGTATCCCCCGACCGTGGTCCCTGCTTGTGAAGGGAGGTGGTCGACTTGGTCAGCTATGGGCCCATTTGGGGCGGAGGCTAGAGCGGCCTTGACCGCTTGAACCCAGAACTGGAGCCGCTGTTGCTTCGACGTGGCGGCGACTCTTCTCATTTGTTATCGGAACGGCAGGCGGAATCCTTTAGTGGTATTAGGTTTCCGTCTGCTGTTTTCCGCGTCAGCTTCGAGAGACAAGGCACCGCTTTCGTCGCCACGCCTCACGGGGGAGCGTCGGACCTGCCACAAGTTCGACAATTGCCAGCGTGATTGCCGAACGCGAGCAATGATGAACTGTGACCTTCGGGCAGGCGCGCGAGAGAACCGCATACGGTACTGAGGCCGCGTCTCGGGGGACGCGATCGTTAGGGCGACGATTCCGCTATCTCTGGGCAACTTTCGCCGTATCGAGCCTCGGCGATGGCTTCGGCTACGGAGCCGTTCCCCTCCTTGCTCTCTTCGTGGATCCGCATCCGTTCCCGGTGGCCTCGGTCGCGGCAGCCGACACGTTTCCGTGGCTCGTGCTGGCCCTGCCTGCCGGCGCGCTTGCTGACCGCTTCGAGCGAGGTCGGCTCATGTCCGTGACCAACATGGGGCGCGCTCTCGTCCTGGCGACGGTGGCGCTGCTGGTTGCGAGCCATCACATAGACCTCTTGCTGCTGATCATTCTCGTGTTCGTCAACGGAGGCGCGCGAGCGATTTACTACTCCGCCTCGCAGGCAACAGTGCCGGAGTTGGTCGAGCCCCGCTCGTTCCCTCATGCGAACGGAATCCTGAGCGGCACAGAAGCCGCCGCCGAACACCTCGGCGGGCCGATCCTCGGGACCATCGCGTTCGCTGTGACCAAGGCCCTCCCCTTCATCGCCGACGCGAGCGTGGTCGGAGTAGCCGGCCTGGCGTTGCTCGGCTTCCGCACCGAGCACCTCAAGCCCGGGCCTGCGCATGGTTCGATCCTGGACGGCGCCCGCCAGCTCATAAAGGATCGCTCACTGCGGCTTCTCGTGACCCTGCTCGCGGCATTGGCGGGCTTGCAGGGGCTCGTCATGGGCGTGTTCGTCATCATCGCGACCGTCGACTGGGGGGTGTCCAAAAGTCTGTACGGATTGTTCTTGGCCGCCGGAGCTGCCGGCAATGTCCCCGGCGCTTTGCTTGCAGATCGCGTCGCGACCCGGATCGGGAACATCCCGACACTCATCACGAGCGCCCTCGTGTCGGGGCTTGCCTATCTGGTCATGGCATCCGCGAAGGGCTGGCTGCTCGCCGGCGTGGCCTTCGCGGTGGGCAGCTTCGCCGTCTATGCCGGAAGCGTCATAGCGGGTTCGCTTCGCCAGCGCCTCTCACCTAGAGACTTGATGGGGCGCGTCGGCTCGGCATTTCGCGGCGTTGTGTGGGGTGCTTTCCCGGTCGGGTCGCTCATCGGGGGTGCTCTCGCCGTGCACGGACTGCGCCTGCCGCTGGTAATCGCAGGCCTGGCTCAGTGCGTCGTCGCGATCGCCCTCGCAGGTCCGCTCAC
>PMVZ01000363.1 GCA_003166375.1 Acidimicrobiaceae bacterium
GCGACGGCGTGAAAAGTGCCCCCACGAAGCCGGCGCCCCCACTCTCGGTGACCACTCAGGGCGGCTGCTCGAGCCAGCATGTCGTCGGCCGCACGCCGTGTGAACGTCAACAGCAGGATTCTCTCGGGTGCCACCCCGCGCTCGAGCAGTCGGGCCACCCGCGCCGTCAGCGTTCGAGTCTTGCCAGTGCCTGCGCCGGCCACGATCACAAGTGGGTCTTCACCATGGACCACCGCGGCCAGCTGCGCCTCGTCAAGGTTGGCGTCCCATCCCGCCTCAGCGTACATATGTTCGATCTTAGCTCTCGGCCCCCACGGACGGTAAACCCCTCTGGGGCCATCCGGGCCAGTACGGTCGTGTGGTGGAGGAGATGTCTCAAGGATGACGGCCAGGTGCCGATAATTTTTTTTGTGGCCTCAAAGGACCGCTACGAGGATCGCGTGTCTGCGCGGTCGGTGAAGGCCGCCTCCGAACAGGTCGGTTCACACGACTTCATCGATCCTTCGATACCTGGTGGCACCGCCGCTGACACGGTCCCCGCTCTCGCGGCGCGGTCGCCGAAGCTCACTGCAAAGGTGGGAGTACCGGTGTTCGCGGGCCTTCTTGCCGCCGGCACGGCCGTCCTTCTCATCTGGGGGCCGATCGCCGGCCTCGGGCCCGTCCGGAGCCTGATTGACCAGCCTCTGGTCGCCGCCCTGCTGACCATCACCTTCGCGGCCGTGCTCTTCGGCCCGGTCTCAGTCCACTACCGAGGACAGACATACCAGTTCGTATTGAGCGAAGTGCCGCTGCTCCTCGGGCTGGTGATCGCGGCACCTGCAGTCCTCGTCATCTGCCGCGTGCTCGGGGAGGCATTCGCTCTCGGCGCGATCCGGCGGCAATCGCCGCTGAAGCTTGCCTTCAACCTTGCGTCCGGTGCGATGTCATGTGTGGTCGCGATCATCGTGTACCGGGAGCTCCTCGGTCAGTTCATCGCCACCGGTGGATCGCGCGACGCAGTCCTTCCCATCGGTTGGGCGGCGGGAGCCCTGGCGCTCGGCGCGGCATTCGTCTACGGGCACTTGGCGGTCACCATCGTCGTACGCCTTACCGGACGCGTCCAACAGGCCAAGTACGGTTTCGAGTTCACCACCGTCGCGCTGGTGCTCATCTCGAGCATTGCCCTGGCCCTGGTCGTCCTCGACGCGGCCTGGTGGGACACCTGGGCAATTCTCCCGCTCGTGACTGTCGGCGCCCTCATCGTGTTCGCTTACCGGGGGTACCTGCGCCTCACGAGTCGTTTCGGCGCGCTTCAGCAGCTTTACGACTTCAGCAGGTCCGTCAGTGGCCCCTACCTCGAGACCACGGGAACCGCCTGGGCCGTGCTGGAGCAGGTGCAGTCGGTGATGCGGTCGAACCGGGCGGAGCTGATCATCGTCGACGAATGGCCTGCGGTCAGGCACATCGCGTTGAATGGCGACGTCCGCTCGACGGTCGAAAGGACGATCGTCGACAGCTCGTCGGTGATTGCCAGAGCCATCAACAACCAGCAAACGAGCTTGCGGTTGGGCACGACAGGGAACCACAAGCGGGAATCGGACGCTGACTCTCTCCTCGGCGAATTCCGGGGCGCCATCGTCGTCCCGCTCGCCAGCGGACAACGAACCCTCGGAGCACTTGTCGCGCTCGACCGTGATGAGGGTTTCGACCCCTTCGACGACGATGACCTGAGGCTCTTCGAGGCGTTGGCCGCGCATGCAAGCACGACCATGGAGCGGGCGCAGCTCGTCGAGGAGCTTCGTCTCGAGGCCGAGAGCAAGTGGCACCAGGCGACTCATGACCTGCTGACCGGGCTCCCGAACCGGACCCTGTTCCTTGATCGCGCGGCAAGCGCTCTTTTAGACACGGGCAGGGCAGCGATCGCTTTGCTCGACCTCGACCGTTTCAAGGAAGTCAATGACACCCTTGGCCACGACACGGGCGATCGGCTGCTGTGCGAGGTCGCCGAATGCCTCGTCCGTGCGAGCAGCGGCCGAGCGACTGTTGCCCGGCTCGGAGGCGATGAGTTCGCGCTCGTCGTGCCGGACATCACCGGGCCCGAAGAGGCTCTAGGGATCGTGCGTGACCTGCTCGCGGCGATCTCCAAGCCGATGAACATCGATGGGATCACGCTCGCGGTCACCGCTACGACGGGAATCGCGCTCGCACCCGAGCACGGAGACAACGTCGCAACTCTGCTTCAGAGGGCAGACATTGCGATGTACCACGCGAAGGACAAGCGCTCGGGCATCGAGTTGTACCTGCCCGAGCACGACCAGAGCATGCAACGCAAGCTCCTCCTCGGAGGCCATCTCGCGGAGGCCCTGTCCAGCGGCCAACAGCTGAGCGTGATGTACCAGCCGATCGCCGGCATGGTCTCCGGAGAGGTCGTCCGTGTCGAGGCGCTGGCGCGCTGGTTCCATCCCGTGCACGGCCAGGTGCCGGCCGACGAGTTCATCCAGATCGCAGAACAGATGGGCTTCATCGGACAGATCACGGATTTCGTACTCACCGAGGCCTGTGACCAGGCAGCCCGATGGCGGCGCGAAGGCCTCGACATCGGCCTCGCGATCAACATCTCCGGACGTGACCTCTCGGACCGTTCTCTCGTTCGCAACATCACCGCCCACCTGGGAGCAAACGGGCTTCCGGCGAGCTCGCTGACACTCGAGATCACCGAAACCGAGGTCATGGCCGATATCGCCGAAGCGAGCGACGTGCTCGGCCAACTCGCCGACCTCGGCGTGCAGATCGCCGTCGACGACTATGGGACCGGCTATTCGTCGCTCGCCTACCTACACCGCTTGCCGGCCAACGAGTTGAAACTCGATCGATCGTTCGTCGCCAATGTGGCCGCCGACCAGAGCAACTCGATCATCGTCCGTTCCTCCATCGCTATGGCGCACTCGCTAGGCCTCTCGGTTGTCGCCGAGGGGGCCGAAGATGAGATCACCTGTGCAATCCTCGCCGACGCAGGCTGCGACGCCGTCCAGGGCTACTACTTCTCGCCTCCGTTGGGACGCGACGACCTGTTGCGTTGGCTTGCCACGCACCCCCGCCTCAGGTTCTCTCGTGAGCTGGCTTCGTCGCGGCCGCTTCGCATCATTCCCGGGCGGCTGGAAGACCCTCACCAAGACGACAGGAAAGAGAACTCCCAGCTCAGAGGCTGAGCTCACTATCGCTCAACCGATCGCGGTCACTAAAGGCAGTTGTAAGAGGCCTCATCGCAGTTTGAGCTCGCCCCTGCACAATCGCTCCTGGCCAAACACGGCGTTGACGGCCAGAAGATCGCGACAGCAGAGCCTCTTGACCTGTCGTTGACAGCGTGCTCACTGTGGCTATTGTGCAGTTGCCCCCCGAACTGGGATGATTGTGAACGCGGGGGACTTGAGGGCACCGGTAGCTCGGTGTATCGCCCTCGTATCCCCCGACCGTGGTCCCCTGCTTGTGAAGGGAGGTGGTCGATTTGGCGGGCTCTTGGCCTATCTGGGCCTGAGTCTTGCGGCTTTGACCGCTTGAACTCGGAGCTGGAGCCGCTGTTTATTTGACGTTGCGGCGGCTCTTCCCATTTGTTATCGGAACGGTAGGCGGTGTCCTTTAGCAGTATGAGGTTCCCGCCTGCCGTTTTCCGCGTCGGTACCCAGAAGAGGGCACCTTTGTCGTTGTCGCGTGGCGGACGACCGTCGGATCGGCTGCGGCCTCGATAACAGCAGCGCGGGTGCCAAATGCGAGCAATGATGCACTGTGACCTTCGACCGGGGCCGCGAGAAGAGTGAAGACAGCCCCAGGTCCGCGCCTGGGACTGCTCGATCGCTAGGGCGACGATTCGGCTATCTTTGGGCGACTTTCGTCGTGTCGAGCCTCGGCGACGGCTTCGGCTACGGAGCCGTCCCACTCCTTGCTCTCTTCGTCGATCCGCACCCGATCCCGGTGGCCGCGGTCGCGGCGGCCGACACGTTCCCGTGGCTCGTGCTCGCGCTGCCTGCCGGCGCGCTCGCCGACCGCTA
>PMVZ01000223.1 GCA_003166375.1 Acidimicrobiaceae bacterium
GAGCTGGTAGTGCTGGTCGGAGATGCCCCCCACCCACCAGGACGGGTTGTAGGTGGGCGCCGACGCCATGGCGAGGACGGCTCCGGTCTCTGGGTCGAGGACGACAGCCGCGCCGGAGTCAGCCGGCAGGCCACTCGACTGCAGGCTATGGATCTGGTTGGTCAGGGCCCTCTCGACGGTCTGTTGCAGATTGAGGTCGATGTTGAGCACGACGTCGTCGCCGCTGACCGGCGGTGTCGTCTTCACAGTCCCGACGGGGTTGCCAGAGGCATCGACCTTGATGACCTCCGAGCCGGGCCGACCCCGCAGCCACAGCTCCTCGGTCGCCTCGACACCGGATTGACCGACCACGTCATTGGAGTCGTAGCCGTGCTTCGCCAACAAGTGGAGCTCGGACGCGTCGATGTCGCCCGTGTAACCGAGCACTTGCGCCGCGGTGTCGCCGCGAGGGTAGGTCCGCTCGGCGGCGAAGTTGACCGAAACCCCCGGGAACATGCTCTTGTGCTCGGACAGGTAGACGATGGTCGACTGCGAGACCCCGATCGCTATCGGCACTGGCTGATACGGGCTCGCCTGCGGATTCGCGAGCGCCGTGTTGACATCCGGGATGCTCTCGTCGAACAGCGCCGCCAAACGGCCGATGACCACTTGAGTCGCCGCTGAACGGCTGAGCGTGACCACCGGGATCACCTGGTCACCCACGAGAACCTGTCCCCCGCGGGCGATGATCAGCCCACGCGCCGGCGTGACCGGGACCGTCTGCTGTTGGAAGACGAGGGCGGCGTTTCGGTAGTGCGAGCTGTGCAGGACCTGGAGCGACCAGAGACGGACCACCACAGCGGAGAAGGCCACCAGGACGACCAGGCCCATGATCGTGAGCCGAACGCCGAAGCGCGCGCTCTCCTGCCTGCGCTGCTGCTCGCGCTCCTCCTCCTCGAGGCGCTTCAGCGGGCTCGAGCTCACGATCCTCGCTCGATGCCGATCACCCCCGTCGTCCGCGGGGAAGTACGGCGCCTGCACCTGCTTGGACAGACGGGCGGAAGTGGGACTTCGCTGGTCCCGGGACGGACGGGGGTCGCGGGGTTTGCGGGGGTCCCGCGATGGGTTCGGCGGCTCAGGACCGCGAGTGCCCGAGTCGCTCACCTGGCACTCCCGCCCGCGAACGCACCCGCGTCATGGTGAGCCCCCGGCGCGACGGCGACAGCCCACTCGAGCAGCCGGTACGCGAGATTGGCGAGCAGCACACAGGCCACCGAAACGACCGCCACGATGACCACGAGCTGATGCCGGGGTACGCTCGGCTGGCCGATCAGGGTCCCGAGCCCGGCGAAGAGCAATGTCCCCCCCACCCCGCCGAGCAGCGCCGCGGCCGCCTGGAAGCCAAATGTCGGCCGCGCGGCCACCATCCCGGCTGCCAAGCCGACGGCGAAGGCGACCAGCACATAACACAGCGAGGACAGGCCGTAGGGCGTCTGCACAAAGACATCGGCGACAAGCCCGAGCGTGAAGCCCATCACGGCGCCGCGTTGGGGGCCGGCCACGAGCCCGGCCGAGATGGCCAGCAGTAGGAACACGTCCGGATGCGCGCCACCGATCACGATCTGGTTCAGGACGCCGACCTGGACGAGCACAGCCGCCAGAACAATGATCCCCAGCCGTCCCCAAGTCCGCATCGTCATGGTGACGCCCGCGTTTCTGACCTTGGCGGTCGGCCCGCCGGCCCCGCTCGGAGCGTTGTCAAGCTGGCGGGAACCACTGGAGCACGGCCACGTACTGGAGAACCAAGAGGTTGACGAGCGGGGTCACGAGGACCTGTGACGTGAGCGAGCCGCCTGTATGCCGCACCGAGGACACGGTACCCACCGGGATGCCCGCGGGGTATGCGGCAACGTCGAGCCCGCTCGTGACCACGGGCGCGCCGCGGCTCGTGACGCTCGTCTCGGACACGTCCTGCAGCTGCAGGGGATCGCCTTCACCCTGGCCAACGGCCACGGCCACGTCCCCGGTCCCGAAACGGACACCGATCTCAGATCTCGGATCGGTCAGCAGCTGGACGATCGCCGTATGTTCTCCCGCCGAGATCACCGAGCCGACCAACCCGGCACCGGACACGACGGGCATGCCCGCACCGACGCCGTTCGAGGTTCCGCGATCGATCTCGATCGTGAGGTCGAAGTTGGACGACGGGGAGGAGATCACCTCTCCCAGCACCTCGGGGATCCCGTCCGCGAAAGGCAGGTTCTGGTCCGACCTCAACTGGTCGAGCTGCTCTTGAGCCTGCCCTGCCTCGATGAGCTGCCGACGGAGCTGGCCGACCTCGAGCTGGAGCCGCTGGTTGTCTCCCAGCGCCCCGCCGTAGCCCGCCATGCCGGCGAAGAGGTTGCCGATCGGATGGAGGACGGCCGCGATGCCTCGCTGGACTGGTGCGACAGCATCTCCTGCGCCGTTGCGGACCGAGCTGACCACATGCCGCGCCTCACCCTTGTAGGCGACGGTGATCACCGTGATCGAGGCGAGGAGCAGGATGACCAGCGTGAGACGCTGGCTGGTGTTGCGGCGAGAAGCGGTCACCGCGACCCCGAAGGTCAGCGGTTGGTCGAGGAGATGAGGACCTGCTTCAGGGCCTCGAACTCCTCGAGGCACATGCCACTGCCGAGCGCGACGCAGTTGAGGGGATCCGGAGCCACGACGATGGGCATGTGGGTCTCAGCCTGAAGCCTGCTGTCGAGCCCGTGCAGGAGCGCGCCGCCGCCCGTCAGCACGATGCCTTGTTCCATGATGTCCGCAGCCAGCTCGGGCGGCGTGCGGTCGAGGGTGACCTTGACTGCGTCGACGATGGCCGACACCGGCTCTTCGATGGCCCTGCGGATCTCCTCGGTCGTCGTGACGACGGTCTTCGGAAGGCCCGTGACGAGGTCGCGTCCACGGATCTCGGCGTGGAGCTCTTCCTCGAGCTCGTAGGCCGACCCGAGCGCGATCTTGATCTCTTCGGCCGTCCGCTCACCTAGAGCGAGGCTGTACTCCTTCTTGACGAACGCGATGATCGCCTCGTCGAGCTCGTCTCCGCCGATCCGGATCGACTGGCTGACGACGATGCCGCCAAGCGATATCACCGCGACCTCTGTCGTGCCGCCGCCGATGTCGACGACCATGTTGCCGGTCGGCTCGTGGATGGGCAGGCCGGCTCCGATCGCGGCCGCCATCGGCTCTTCGATGATGTAGGCCTTGCGAGCACCGGCGTACTCGGCGGCTTCCTGCACGGCGCGCTTTTCGACCCCGGTGATGCCCGAGGGAACGCAGATCACCATTCGCGGCTTGGAGAAACGATGCGGATGCACGCGGCGGATGAAGTAGCGCAGCATCATCTCGCAGATCTCGAAGTCGGCGATCACCCCGTCCTTCAGGGGCCGGATCGCCTGGATGTTGCTCGGGGTCCTGCCGATCATCCGCTTGGCCTCGACGCCGACAGCGAGCGGGTGGCCGTCCTTGACGTTGATGGCGACGACGGACGGCTCGTTGAGCACGATCCCGCGCCCGCGGACGTACACGAGCGTGTTCGCAGTGCCGAGGTCGACGGCCATATCACGACCGATGAAGGAGAACCTGCTCTCAGACATACAAGTACTCCAGGACTAGGCGGGCTTGTAGTACCAGGCTACGGGATGCACGCCCAGGTCACAAGAGCGGTGCGGGCCATGGAGCAGGACAATCCGACCTGCCCCGGGCCCAACTGACGAGCGCCACCGACAATGTCCGGGTACGGCAAGGCGGAGCCACTGCCAGATGACGGCGGTGACGGGACCTTCGGCCCTAACGCAGAGCGTGGCCGGAAGGTTTCATCATGGCAATGACGCTCGACCTTTCGCGCTGGCAGTTCGGGATCACGACCGTCTTCCACTTCATGTTCGTCCCGCTCACCATCGGCCTCGCCCTGCTGCTGGCGATCATGCAGACGGCTGCCTACCGGACCCGCGGCGACGCGGAGAGACACGACAAGTGGGACTACATGACCCGCTTCTGGCGGCGGCTGTTCCTGATCAACTTCGCCGTCGGCGTGGTCACCGGCATCGTGCAGGAGTTCCAGTTCGGCATGAACTGGTCCGTCTACTCACGTTATGTGGGCAGCGTGTTCGGTGCCCCGCTGGCTGTCGAGGCGTTGCTGGCCTTCTTCCTGGAGTCGACGTTCCTCGGGATCTGGATCTTCGGCAAGGGCCGGGTCTCGGCGCGTGTCCACTTGGCCTCCATCTGGCTCGTGAGCATCGGCACCATGCTGTCTGCCCTTTTCATCCTGGCGGCGAACGCCTGGATGCAGCACCCGGTCGGTTACAAAGTTGTCGGCAACCGCGCCGTCATGACCAACTTCTGGGCAGTCATGAGCAACAGCACCTTGATCGGCTCGTTCCTGCACGTCTTCTTCTCGGCCCTCGTGACCTCCACCATGCTCCTGCTGGGCGTCAGCGCCTGGCACCTCTTGAAGGACCGGCGCGCCGCGCACGCACCTCAGCAGTTGTTCGCGACCTCGGCCAAGCTGGCCTTGGTCGTCGGAGCGGTCGCCATTGTCGCCACGATGTTCTTTGGTGACAACCAGGCACGTGTCATGGAGCGCCAGCAACCGATGAAGATGGCCGCTGCCGAGGCCATCTACAACACCCAGAACGGTGCGAGCTTCTCGCTGCTCACCATCGGGGACCTGTCGGGCAACCCGATCTTCCAGATCCGGCTCCCCCACATGCTCTCGGTGCTGGCGGACAACAACTGGGACGGGCCGGTGCAGGGCGTCAACCAGATCCAGGCCAAAGAAGTGGCGAAGTACGGCCCGGGGAACTACAAGCCCATCTTGTGGGTCACCTACTGGACCTTCCGGATCATGGTGGGCTGCGGGATCCTCATGCTCCTCTTGTCGGCCGCGGGCCTGTGGCTCGTGCGCCGGCGGCGGCTGGAACGGTCGGCCTGGTTCCTGCGGGTCTCGGTCTTCGCCATCGCGCTCCCGTTCGTCGCCAACACGACGGGATGGGTCTTCACCGAGATGGGCCGCCAGCCATGGGTCGTCTACGGACTGCTCAAGACCTCCCAAGCCGTCTCGCACATCGGCACGGGCTACGTCGTGACGACGCTGGTCGGCTTCACGGCGATCTACAGCCTGCTCGCCGCGATCGACTTCGGGCTCATGGCCCGCTTTGCCCGCGGTGAGGGCGAGACCGACGAGCACGACGACGAGCCTGAGCCCGAGCCCGGTGGCGACCGGGTGCCGGCGCTCGTCTACTGAGGAAAGGAGGTTCGGTGGCCCTCATCCTCGCCAGCGTCAATTCGGCCCACAGCGGCCTCGAGGTGTTCTGGTTCAACACCATCGACGTCTTGTGGTCGGGCTACTTCGTGCTGGAAGGGTTCGACTTCGGCATCGGCATCCTGCTCGGCGTGGCGGCCCGGGACGACCTCGACCGCCGGGTGCTGATCAACACGATCGGCCCGGTCTGGGACGGCAACGAGGTGTGGCTGCTNNTGGCTGCTCGTAGCCGGTGGCGCTACTTTCGCCGCTTTCCCGAACTGGTACGCGACGCTGTTCAGCGGGTTCTACCTTCCGCTGTTCCTGATCTTGGCGGCACTCATATTCCGCGGCGTGGCATTCGAGTTCCGCTCGAAGCGCTCGCTTCCCGCCTGGCGCGTCGCCTGGGACCACGCGATCTTCTGGGGCAGCCTCCTCCCGGCCCTCTTGTGGGGAGTGGCTTTCGCCAACATCCTGCGCGGCGTGCCCATCGGCGCGAACTTCACCTATCTGGGGTCGTTCTTCAACCTTCTCAATCCCTATTCACTGCTCGGCGGGGTCACGACACTGCTCCTGTTCACCCTCCACGGCGCGGTCTTCGCCTCCTTGAAGACCACCGACGATCTCCAGGCGCGGGCGTCTCGTACGGCGAAAGTCGTCGCGCCGGCCGCCACTGCGGCGATCGTGGCCTTCTTGGCGTGGACCTACGTGAACGCCCACCACGCCCACAACACCGGGCTCGTCCCGCCGCTTGTCCCGATCCTCGCCATCGCCTCGATCGGCGTCGTCGGGTGGCTGCTGCGTGAGCACCTGGACGGCTGGGCCTTCGTCGCCACGGCGGTCGGGCTGATCTGCCTCGTCGCCACGATCTTCTTGAACCTGTACCCGAGGGTCATGGTCTCGAGCATCTCACCGGCGTACGACCTCACGATCGGCAACTCCGCCTCAGCGCCCTACACGCTGAAGGTCATGACCGTCGTGGCGCTCATCTTCACGCCGCTCGTGCTCGTCTACCAGGGGTGGTCCTACTGGGTCTTCCGCGGCCGACTGAGCAGGCCGGCACAGCCCGGGCCCGTGGAACCCGTGGCGGGAGCAGACTTCGATGCGTCCCCGCTCACCGAAAGCGGCACGAGCTGACTGCGACCAAGGCACGGCCCGGGGGGCTCATCGATTCTCGCTTGGCTGGGAAACCAGCGGTGACCCGCCACTACCTCGCGGCGGCCGTGGCCGTCGGTGTCGCGTCGACTGTGTGCCTGGTGGTCCAGGCCATCCTGCTCGGTGTGGTCGTCCAACGTGCGTTTCTCGGCCATCGGCCTGTCGGTCGGCTGGTCCCCTTGCTCGCCGGCCTGGCCGGCGCGTTCCTAACCCGGGCGGTGCTGTCGTGGCTGGGCGAGCTGGCGGCGCACCGCACCTCGGCGAGCGTGACCTCGGCGTTGCGCCGGCAGCTTCTGACGCGGGCGGTTGCGCTCGGACCCTCGTGGTTGGCCGGCGAGCGCACCGGCGAGCTCACCTCGGTGGCAACACAGGGCGTCGAAGCCCTCGACGTCTATTTCGCCCGCTACCTGCCGACCGCGGTCGTGGCCGCCATCGCGCCACCGATCGTGCTGGCGTGGGTGCTGTGGTCCGATTGGCGTTCGTTTCTCATCCTCGCGGTGACCGTGTCGGTCATCCCGTTGTTCATGGTCCTGCTCGGCCTGGAGGCCAGGCGCCGCGCCGAACGCCAGTGGGACCGGCTCTCGGGTTTGGCGGCCGCCTTCTACGACCTGCTCCAGGGCCTTCCTACCCTGCGTGCTTTCGGCCGCGCACACGCCGGGCGCCGGACGCTCGAGAAAGCCGCCGAGGACTTCCGGGTGACCACAATGAGCACGCTGCGGATCGCCTTCCTGTCATCACTGGCCCTCGAGGTGCTCGCCGCGGTGGGCACGGCGCTCGTGGCGCTGTTCCTGGGGCTGAGGTTGCTGGACGGCACGCTGCACCTCGCAGTCGCTCTTGCCGTCCTGGTGCTGGCGCCCGAGGTGTACCTGCCACTGCGACGGGCCGCCTCCGAGTTCCATGCGAGCACCGCAGGCCAGGCGGCAGCCGAGCGGATCCTCGAGGTCTTGGACGAGCCGGGCCCGGTCTCGGCCGTTCAGACGGACGGGGGCACCAGCGCGGCGGTCCCGACCGCGACGAGCACGGCCGCCGCGGCGTCCGGCGCGGGCTCCGGCGCGGGCGGCAAGCCGGACCTGGCCGCTCTCGCCCGGAGCACGATCCGGCTGTCCGATCTAGAGGTCCGCTACGCCGCCCGAGGGATCCCGGTGCTCGACGGGCTCAACCTGGAGGTCGCCTTCGGCGAGCACGTGGCGGTGACTGGGGAGTCCGGATCAGGCAAGTCCACGCTGCTCGCCGTCCTCCTCGGCCTCGTCGCCCCCGCCGGCGGCAAGCTCACCGTGGGCGGCGTCGAGCTGGGCGACCTCCCACTTCGCGACTGGCGACAGCAGATCGCGTGGGTACCGCAGCGCCCCTATCTCGTCCGCGGGACCATCGCCGACAACCTGCGCCTCGGCGACGCTCGAGCCAGTGAGAAGACTCTCGCCCGCGCGGTCGAGCAGTCGGGCCTGTCAGGAGCTCTCGAACGACTGCCACACGGTCTCGAGTCCCCGGTCGGCGAGGGAGGCCTGACGCTGAGCGCCGGAGAGCGCCAACGCATCGCCATCGCGCGTGCCATGTTGCGAGACGCTCCTGTCGTGCTCTTGGACGAGCCGACGGCGCATCTCGACACCGGCCGCGAACTGTCACTGGCAGAAACCCTCGGACCGTGGCTCGAAAGCCGGACCGTCCTCGTCGCCGCCCACCGCCTCGGCCTCGTCGGGCGTGTCGACCGTGCTCTCGCCTTGGTCGGCGGCCGGCTCGTCGGGGTCGATGAAGCCGGCGTGGCTGTCCCCGAGGCGATCGGAGCGAGACCGTGAGCGTCCCCGACGTCCCGCGGCGTTCCGCCATGGCCACCCTGCGGGCCCTGCTCGTCATAGCCGCCCCGCCGCGAGGACGCTTCCTGCTCTCAATAGCTCTTGGCGCTGGCGCCGCCATGAGCACGGTCGCTCTCATGGCTTGCTCGGGCGCGCTCATCGACAAGGCAGCGCTCCGGCCGCCTCTTTACACCTTGACGGTTCTCATGGCCGGGGTGCAGATCCTCGCCCTCAGCCGGGGACCGCTGCGCTACGGAGAACGGATCTTCAGCCACGACTCGGCACTGCAGGCAATAGGGCGTCTGCGGCTGTGGCTCTACGACGAGGTGGAGCCGCGGACTCCCGCGGCCTTCGGCCACTGGCGCAGCGGCGACCTGCTCTCTCGAGCGATGGCCGACGTCGACTCCCTCCAGGACCTGGCTTTGCGCGGCATCTCACCAGTGCTGGTGGGGGTCTTGAGCTCTCTGTTCGCTGTAGGCCTGGTGGCGATCATCCTGCCGGCTGCCGGTCTCGTGCTCGCAGGCTGCCTGGGCGGCGCCCTCTGTCTCACCTCAGCGGTCGCCTGGGGGCACCAGCGCGGGCTCGGTGCGAGGGAGGCGGCGCTACGGGGTGAGCTCTCGGCCGACGTCGTCGAGCTCCTCCGGGGAGCGGCGGACCTGGTGGCGTTCGGGCGCGACGAGGAGCTCCTCGAGTGGGCCCTCGCCGACGACGAGGCCCTCGCCCGTCTCGCACGCCGCCGCTCGTGGACGGCCGGCGCGGTGTCCGGCCTCGCCATCGCGTTCAACGGCATTGCCGTCATCGGCCTGTTGGCGGTCGCGATCCCGGCCGCCGGAGCCCACCGCCTCCCCGGCTACATGCTGGCCGTCTTGCCACTGGTGAGCCTCGGCGCCTTCGAGATCGTGCCACCGGTGGCCGATGCCGTGTCGAGGCTCTCGCACCACCTGGCTGCCGCGCGCCGCGTGCTTGCCATCGCGGAGCTGCCGACGCCGGTCATCGACCCCTCCGACCCCGTGGCGGAGCCCACAGCGACGGACATCGTCCTGGAAGACGCCGCCCTCCGCTACGGGCCGGACAGTCCCTGGGCCCTGGACGGCCTCACGATGTCGATCCCGGCGGCGCGTCGGGTTGCACTCGTCGGGCCGAGCGGCGCAGGCAAGAGCAGTGTCGTGAACACCCTGCTGCGCTTTTGGGCACTCGAGGGCGGCGAAGCCAGGCTCGGGGGGACCTCGTTGGAGCGTCTCCGCCAGGAGACTCCCCGCCGCATGATCGCGTGGGTCGCCCAGGACACCCACCTTTTCAACACGACGATCCGGGGGAACATCGCCTTCGCCCGACCCGAGGCGACCGAGTCCGAGATCACATCAGCCGCACGGGCGGCACAACTCGGGGACTGGATCGATTCGCTGCCCGACGGCCTCGACACCAAGGTCGGCGAGCAAGGCGCCCAGCTGTCCGGCGGCCAGCGCCAACGCCTCGCGCTGGCCCGTGCCCTGCTGGCCCGAACGCCGATCCTCGTCCTCGACGAGCCGACCTCGGGGCTGGACGAGGCGACGGCCGAACGGCTCCTCAACGACGTCATCTCCACCACGGCAGGTAAGAGCATCCTGTACGTCACCCACCGGCTCGACGAACTGTCGGCCTTCGACGAGGTCGACGTCATCGAAGACGGTCGGGTGGTCAGCCGGTCCGCACCCTAGGGGCGTCGCGCGTTTGCTTCTTCCCAGGTCTGACGGAACGCGTCACCTGGCCCGTGACGCGTGGATGACTCGAAACACCGGGATCTGCGGGGCAATCTCTGCGAAGGCTTCGAGGCAAGCACCCCGGTCGACCGGGACGTGTGGCCTGGCTCCCGGAGCACAAGCCAGGTAGCGCCGCAGGATCGGGGCGCGCTCGGAAGGCTCCACCTCCTCGAGGCGCACGCTCTCGCGGCGGCCGTGGTGGAGGACGGCCTTGCCTCCAGCTGCCCGGATGTTGTGCACCCAGTTCGCTTCGTTGCCGAGCATCGACACCAAGTAGCGGTCGCCCTCATAGCCATGACGAGAGGAAACTTGACGACGCGGCCGGTACGCCGACCGCGCACTTTCCGCTTCCTCTCGCTCGGATGCCGTCGGGCTCGACAGGAGCCCACGAACCGGAACCCAGCCTCAGGCGAGCCCTGGGAAGAAGATCTCGATCTCCCGGGCGGCTGACTCCGGGCCGTCGGAGCCGTGAATGAGGTTCTCGGTCATCTCGATCGCAAGATCCCCGCGAATCGTGCCGGGCGGCGCATCGGCGGGATTGGTGGGCCCCATGAGCGTTCGCACGATCTTCCACGTCCCGGGCGGACCGGCCACAACCATGACCATCGCAGGGCCGCGACCGATGAACTCGACCAAGTCGGCGTAGAAGGGCTTGCCGACATGCTCTTCGTAGTGCCGGCTCGCAGTGTGGGCGTCGATGGCACGCAGGTCGGCCGCCACGATGCGAAGNNGACGTAGAGAGAGCCTGTCACCAGCACGAGGTCGTCCCGGTCTGCAAGCTCGAGAGCTCGCTGCACAGCCTCGGCAGTCGTCCCCGACTCCTCGGCGACGAGCCCGAGAGCCCGCGCTGCGTCGACGACGCTGGCGGGCTCCTGCGCCCGCGGGGATGGAGGGCGACAGGCCACGACCGTGGCAATCCGCTCAGGCCCGAGCGCCGAGAGCAGCTCTCCGGGATCGCGACCGCGAAGACAGCCCATCACCACGATCACGCGTCGCCCGGCACCGAAGTCCTCTCTGAGCGCCCAGCCGGCCGTTGCCGCTCCGGCCGGGTTGTGAGCCCCGTCAAGCACGACGAGCGGATGGCGGCGCACGACCTCGAGACGCCCGGGCACTCTGACCGCGGCGAGCGCATCGTGGACAACGTCCTCTTCGATCGTCGTCTCGAGGAAAGCCTGGGCAGCGGCGACGGCACACGCGGCATTGTCAGCCTGGTGTGCGCCATGAAGGGGTAGGTGCACGTCGGAGAACCGCCCTAGCGGAGTCCACAGGTCGATCAGGCGCCCCCCGACCGCGAGCCGATTCGAGCTGCAACCGAATTCAGTCCCCCGTCGCCAGACCGCCCGCGCCCCGACCAGTTCGGCCTCCTCTTCGAAGATCGCGGACACGGCCGGCGCCTCGTCGCCGAGCACGAGAAGGGACCCGCTCTTTATGATCCCTGCCTTCTCGGCCGCGATCGACTCCCGCGTCGTTCCGAGGATCTGGGTGTGGTCGAGCTCGACGTTCGTCACCACCGCGACATCCGCGTTGCCGACGTTCGTCGCGTCGAACCGGCCCCCGAGGCCGACCTCCACGACAGCGGACTCTGCGGCCATGTCGGCGAACCAGGCGTAGGCGGCCGCTGTCACGAGCTCGAACCAGGTCCCGCGGATGCCCAGGAAGCGCTCGATCTCCGCCACCGTACCGAGAACGCTCACGAAGGACTCGTCGCTGATCTCGACGCCGTCGAATTCAAGCCTCTCGTTGATCCGCTCCAGGTGTGGGCTCAGGTACGTGCCGACTGACAATCCGCAAGCCTGAAGAATCGCGGCGGTCATCCGAGACGTCGAACCCTTGCCGTTCGTCCCGGTGACATGAACGATGGGGTACGTCGCTTGTGGATCGCCGAGCGCACCAACCAGCGCACTGATGCGCTCGAGGCTGGGCAGGCCGAGATGCCCCGCCCGGCCCGATTCGATCGCTTCGAGGTTGACGTGCCGGTCGAGCCACGCCAGCGTCTCGCCGAGAGAGGGAGCTCCGGCCCCCGGCACAGGGAGCAAAGGAGGTTCGGCGGGAATTCCGAACTGCTGGTCAGGCTGGGACACGCCTCGAGAAAGCTGGGGAGCGCCGGCCGGCTCAGGAAGCCGCGCGGCGTGAGCGCTCGGACTTCTCCTGACCAGTGGTGCGAGGAACAAGGCTCGGCGCGACCCGTTGGAGCACGACGGACTTGTCGACCACGCAGCGCCCGATGTCCTCACGGCTCGGTAGGTCGTACATGACCTCGAGAAGGACCTCCTCGAGGATGGCGCGGAGGCCCCGGGCGCCCGTGCCTCGCAACATTGCCTGTTGCGCGACGGCTTCCAGGGCGTCTTCGGTCAGCTCGAGCTCGACGTTGTCGAGCTCGAACACGCGGCGGAATTGCTTTACCAGGGCATTCTTGGGTTCGACGAGGATGCGGACGAGCGCCTCCTCGTCAAGACTGCGAACTGCCCCGATGACCGGGAGGCGACCGACGAACTCGGGGATGAGGCCGAACTTGAGCAGGTCCTCGGGAAGGACCTGCATGAGGACCTCGCCCTCCTCGCGGTGCTTGCTGTGACGCACATCGGCGCGAAAGCCGATGCCGGCACGGCCAATGCGGTTCTCGATGATCTTGTCCAAGCCGGCAAACGCGCCCCCACAGACGAACAGGATGTTCGTCGTGTCGATCTGGATGAACTCCTGGTGGGGATGCTTGCGTCCCCCTTGGGGCGGGACCGAGGCCGTTGTGCCCTCGAGGATCTTGAGCAACGCCTGTTGGACACCTTCACCCGAAACGTCTCTCGTGATCGAAGGGTTCTCGCTCTTGCGGGCGATCTTGTCGATCTCGTCGATGTAGATGATCCCGGTCTCGGCCTTCTTGACGTCGTAGTCCGCCGCCTGGATCAGCTTGAGCAGGATGTTCTCCACGTCCTCGCCGACGTAGCCGGCTTCGGTGAGCGCCGTTGCGTCGGCGATCGCAAACGGGACGTTCAACATGCGCGCCAGCGTCTGGGCCAACAGGGTCTTGCCACAACCGGTCGGACCGAGAAGAAGGATGTTGGACTTCGCGATCTCGACATCGCCGTCGCGATACACGCCGGCCTGCACCCGCTTGTAGTGGTTGTAGACCGCTACGGAAAGGATCTTCTTGGCCTGCTCCTGACCGACTACATAGTCGTTGAGGAAGTCGAAGATCTCCCTGGGCTTGGGCAGGTCCTCGAAACGGACCTCCGTCGGCTCCGAAAGCTCCTCTTCGATGATGTCATTGCACAGCTCGATGCACTCGTCGCAGATATAGACGCCCGGTCCGGCGATCAGCTTCTTGACTTGCTTCTGCGACTTGCCGCAGAAGCTGCACTTGACTAGCTCTCCACCATCCCCGAACTTGGCCACATTGTCCCCCGTAGCTCAGGCTGCGCCGATGGTCGCCGCGATTCCGACGACCTCCCGATTGGCAATGACCTCGTCGATAATGCCGTATTCCTTGGCTTCCTCGGCGTCCATGATGAAGTCCCTGTCCGTGTCTCTTTGGAGCCTTTCAGCGGACTGACCAGTGTCGTCTGCGAGCATCTGGTTCAAGAGATCTCGCATCCTCAGGATCTCCTTGGCCTGCAGCTCGATGTCGCTCGCCTGCCCACCACCCCCACCGTAGGGCTGATGGAGCAGGATCCGGGCGTGTGGAAGCGCGAATCTCTTGCCTTTGGTACCTGCGGCCAGGAGCACGGCCGCCGCCGACGCGGCCTGGCCAAAACAGAAGGTCGATTTGTCGGGTCTCACGTACTTAAGTGTGTCGTAGATCGCGAACAGCGCGGTGATATCGCCACCGGGGGAGTTGATGTAGATGTTGATGTCCTTCTCGGGATCCTCTGATTCGAGAAACAGCATCTGGGCGCACACCAAGTTCGCGATCGTGTCGTCGATGGGCGTACCTATGAAGATGATCCGCTCACGAAGCAATCGTGAGAAGAGGTCATAGGCACGTTCACCTCTCGGCGACTGCTCGACGACCGTCGGGACGAGGTAGTCATGCGCGGCCAAAGCTCAGCCCTCCTTGTCCTCTGCCGAGTCGGCCGCGTTCTCGTCCACGGCCCCGACATCCCCGCCTGTCACCCCGGCGTCCGCGCTGACCGCAGTCTCTTCCTCGGAGCCCACCGCTTCGAGGAGCAATGTTCGATCCATCGGGGCCCCTTGCTCGTCGACGATGTCGACGGAGTTGACCAGCCATGCGACCGCCTTCTCGTTCCGGATATCTGAGCGTAGCTGCTCGAGGCCACCGGTCCTGGCAAGGCGGGCTGCGAGGCTCCGGGCGTCCTGGTTGGTCTGGGACGCGAGACGCTCGATCTGGGCTGCAAGATCCTGGTCGTCGACCACGATCTCCTCGGCATCCGCGAGTGCCCTCAAAGCAAGATCGGCACGGACCTGGGAGACCGCCTGGCGCTCGAACTCTGCGTCGAGCTCGTTGAGATCCTGACCGGAGGCCTCGAGGTACTGATCGATTGTCAGCCCGCGTTCCGCGAGGCGGTGGGCGAGGGCCTCGCGGACTCGTTCCACCTCGGCGGCAACGAGGGTCGCCGGCATCTCATCGGGGACAAGCTCTGTCAAAGCGTCTACTGCACGTTCACGAAGAATCAGGCGAGCTTCTAGCTTCTTCAAGCTGGTGAGGTTGTCCGTCAGGTGGCTGCGCAACTCCTCGAGCGTGTCGAACTCCGAGGCATCTGAGGCCCACTCGTCATTCGCCTCAGGCAGCAGCTTCTCGCGCACCTGCTTCACCAAAAGCCGCAGCTTGCCGGCTCCTCCCTGCAACTGGGGGGCATCGATCTCGACAATGTCGCCAGCCTTCTTGCCGCGCAGCTCGTCGTCTGCACCGTCCGTGATGCCGCCCGTGCCTACCTCGTACACGAAATCGTCGGCACTCAGCCCGTCGGCAACCTCGCCGTCGCGAACGCCTTGCACATCGACCGTGACCAGATCGCCATCTCGAGCCGGTCGTTCGACTTCACCGAGCTCGGCGAATTGCTCTCGGAGCCGGTCGATGCGAGCAGCAATCTCGAGATCAGTCGGCTCGAGAGGCGGGATCGTGACGACAAGACCCTCGTAACCGGCGACCGAGACCTTCGGGCGCACCTCTACGACAGCGGCGAAGGCGAGAGCTCCGGCATCCTCACCGGCTGTGATGTCGATCTCCGGGGCTGCGATCGTGTCAAGATCCGCCTCTTCGACGGCCTGGGCGTAATAGTCCGGGAGCGCGTGGCGGATCACCTCGGACCTGATGGCCTGAGCACCGAGCCGGACCTCGAGGAGCCGGCGAGGCACCTTTCCCGGACGGAAGCCGGGAACAGCGACCTCCTTCTGGAGCCGGCGAATGGTCTCGTCGACTGCGCCTCGCAGTTCCTCCTCGTCGACCTCGACGGTGAGCTTGACTCGGTTGCCCTCGAGGGCCTCAGAAGTAGAACGCATAGGTCGTGCGTACTCTACCGGGCGCACGAAGTGACTCCCGCCACCCATGTTCGAGGAGCACATAAGGGTCTTGCTGCCACGCTCTTGCTGCCACGGGCGGCCCGGTGCCTCTACGATCGCGGAGTCGCCCTACGAAGTGACCGGTAGCGCAGCTTGGCTGCGCGCCTGCGCTGGAGCAGGGGGTCCAAGCCTGCTGACCTGCTCGTCTATTGAGTCCCGTCCGCGTCCCACCGAGCACCGCGCGCGAAAGCGCGCGGCGGAGTGGACTGCACCTCTCCTTGATCGGGGGACGCGTAGTGCCAGTAACGTCCCCGCACTGACTGGTGCTTCTTGGGCGATGGTGCCCGGATTTCACGCTAGGGGGGTTGTCGTGCTCTACACCAACAAGAAGTTGTCACGCGCTGTTCTGGGGGTCCTCGCCGCACTAGTTGTCACCGTCGGACCGGTCGCCGCCATCGGAACCGCCTCGGCGACAGCCTTTAAGCCCGCCCCCTCCATGTCCGCGGGGGCATTGTCGTCTGGGACCTACGATGTCGTGACACTTTGGGGCAGCGACAAGTGGACAGGCCAGTGGATACTCAAGGTGAGCGGCGGCCACGTCACGGGCCTCGCCTGGTTCATTGGCCCCGGCGGTCCTTATCTTGCCCCGTACGCGATCACCGGGACAACCGGTGCCGGTGGGATCAACCTCAACCGCAGCCAATGCGCCGTGGACGGCGTCCAGACCGGTTGCTTCCACCAGGCCTATAGCGGGAAGGTCACAGCAGACAACGCGGAGGGCCACTGGGCACAGGTCCCCGCGAAACCGGACATCCCGAGCCAGACCTTCACGATGACATTCGTCTCTGCCTCTACGACGGGTCGCTGCTGGCCTCAATCCAACCCGAAGTTCTGCTAGGTGCTCACGTAACGAGTTGCGCAATCAACCCGGTCGAAGTAACGCCCTCCATCCCTGCCCGGGCCACGCGCACGGCGACGACGACGACGACCGCGATCATCGCCAAAATGGGCAGAGGGCCGAAACGACGAAGCCCATCCCCACCGGAAAGGTGGCGTGGTCCGATCTGTGTACCTAAAGGATGGACACGGTCGTGGTTAGCACAGTGGCCCAACGCGCCGTATTGGTTATCGGCCCGTTCGGCCACCGGCTTGAGCTGTTTCACTAGGGGTGCTCATCTACACGCGGTGGGTGTTCGGGGTCCTGCTACTCGGTCGTGATTGACAGGAACGTAATACCTTTCAATGGCACTTTTCTGCCCCCGACCTGCCCCGGACTAGACTTGGCCATCTGGACGGGGAGTAGCGCAGCTTGGCAGCGCGCCTGCTTTGGGAGCAGGAGGTCGCGGGTTCAAATCCCGCCTCCCCGACGTCTCGGGGACATTGCGGGCCATCCAGGCTGGGCACCCGCTGACCGCGAGATATCCTCAGCATGCGTCGCGGGCGTAGCTCAATGGTAGAGCTCCAGCCTTCCAAGCTGGTCATGCCGGTTCGATCCCGGTCGCCCGCTCCAGCTCAGAGCCATATTTCGCTTCCGATGGGCGAGTTGAGGGCCACTAGAGAGCCACTTCCTTCAGAGCGCGAGATCGCGCGACTCCACTTCGGGTACGTGGCTGGACGATCGAGCCTCGGAGCGATCAAGAAGCTCCCGAGCGGGCGCGTGCGCGCCTGGTACGTCATCAACGGGGTACGGCACACTGCCGGCCATACGTTTCCAAACAAAGCTCAAGCCGACGAGTGGCTCAAGGACGAGTGGAACCGCCGGCGATCGGGAACCTGGACAGACCGACGAGGCCGCACCACGCTGCGCCAGTTCGTCGACGAGGTTTGGTGGCCGACGAAAGTCGATCTCTCCCTTCGGACACGCGAGCTGTACGAGGGACTTCTCAAGAACTGGATCTACACCGAAGTGAAGCGGCCAGCTCGTCCGTCGCTCCTTCTTGGCGACACTCCTGTCATGCAGATCACCGAGGACGAGATCGAGCAGTGGTACCTGGCGTGCAAGGGTCGCAACCACGCTGTCGCGTGTGCGAAGGCCTACCGTCTTCTCTCCGAGATCATGATCTTCGCGGACGAGAAGCGAGCAGTTATCCGCAACCCCGTCCACATCAGAGGAGCAGGCGCGGAGAACGCACCTGAGCGGGAGGCCCTCACGGTCGACGAACTGGTCGCGCTATCCGACGCGATCGAAGCTCGCTATCGGGCAATGATTCTGCTTGCGACCTTCGGCGCAATGCGTTGGTCGGAGTCTCTCGCTCTCCAACGGCGCGACATCTATCTCGATCGCAAGATGGTGACGCTCCGGCGGGTCATCGTGGAGCCGGACAAGGGCGAGAAGTTCGTCGGACCATTGAAGGCGCGCGACGAGAAGGCCACACGGAGAGTCGACTTGCCCGACGAGCTCGTTCCCGTGCTCGAGGACCATTTGAAGCAGTTTGTTGGCCTCCAACCGACGCCTGGCTCTTCGAGGACCCTAACAAGGGGCTACTGACCCGATCCCAGTTTCGACTTCTCCTCGACAAGGCGAAAGAGGTGACCGGACTCGACGACGTCACCTTCCACGTGTTGCGACACACTGGTGCCACCTGGTTCGCAGAGGAGGGTGCCACAGTTCGAGAGGTTATGGAGCGCCTCGGGCACCGCAGCGAACGCATGGCGATGCACTATCAGCACGCCGCCACAGAGCGAATGCGTCAGCTCGCTTACGGCATGGGCGGTCGGCTCGGCGGTCGGCTCGGCACAGCTTCGGAAGCAAAATCGGAAGCAGAGGCCAGCTGAGTCGCACGCGGCACGACGAGGACGTGGCAACGCGATAGTCCCCTGGGATGACTGGGAATGGGGCTTTGCCCACGGGAAGCTCTCAGCCCTGCGCTGCATACCCGGGAGCGAGTGGGACTTCCTGGACACCTGACGGCGTTGGGTCCGAGTGCAGCGATCGCTACTGGGGGAACAGTCCCCTGTAGAAGGAGCGCACGGCCAGGACCGCGTCAGCGCGCAGTTGAGCGTCATCGGCTCCTGGATGGTCCACGAGCACCTGGGACGCGTAGGCCTGTGGTCCCTGGCTGCCCGGCGAATCGAAGTTCGCGAGAAGGTCGTCGAGAGCAGTCCGCATGGACCCGACCAGATCCTGTCCGAAGCGCTCACTTGTCACGCGCGCGGCGTATTCCGGACCGCCGAAATCGTTGTGCAGGAGAACGAAGGCGATGTCGTACCAGTCCTTCTCCGCGCGACGACTGCGAGCCGCCGCCGCCTTTCCGATAAGGAAGCCGGCGATGCCGGTGACGTTCACCCCGACCTCGTAGTCGACACCTCCGATGCGCGACCGAAGCGTCAGCGACGAGTAGTCGCGAGCTGCGAACCCCGTGCCCCGGACGTTCACAGCTCCAAGCACATCGCACTCGTCGAAATGCACGACGGCTCCCGCGGGTTCACCATCGAGGTCTGCTAACAGCTCGAACTTCACGACGGCGTTGTGACCATCGGTCTCGGTCTGCCACCGCCAGACCCGACTCGGATCAGCCTCAAATTCTGCATTCACCAAGGCGTGCTCGAGGCGGACCGTGTTGACTGCCCCAGCTGCAATCTCAAGGTCGACCTGGACGTCCACGTCCGTCGTCCCGGCGTGTCGCATGCCGCTCCTCGAACAGAGCAGATCGGGTACGAGGCCGCCGAGGAGGACGAACTCGGGCGTAGCCCCATAGTGATGCACGACACGCACAAGAGCCTGTTCGGCAGCGCGCCGAGCTGCTCCCGACCGGGAAGGTTCATCGGTCACGCAGGACCTCCCTCAGGTGCTCCGCCGCTTCCTCGCCCCGAACACCGACCTGGCGAACGTCGGCATAGACGCGCGGCCACGGTGCAACTCTGATGCCGTCTGTCTTTGTCGCCAGCCGCTTGGACGTGGCGGTCGGGAACGGCCGGAGGACCAACCTGCCGCCGTCCAAGGGTTCGATGTCCACCGAGCGGGCGATGTTGTGGAGCTCCGGGAGGCTGGCTGCGTCAACATAGACATCGCCAGTGGTCGTCTCGGTCAGATAGGGGGCCAGCATCGAGGCGCCCATCACTCCCGTGACCGCCCAACCTATGTCGGCATGGTCCCAGCGCTCGCCTATCTGCTCGAGCAGCACGAATGGCTCTCGCCAAAGCACGCCGCAGCGGAGCTCCATCTTCGGTCGGAGACGAACAGCGACTTGCGCGTACTCGTCGAGCAAGCGGTCAGGGTCAGCAACCCGACGGCCAGAGTTGCGTCCCCTCGGCGCCGGCGACTCAAGCAGTCCTAGCTCCGAAAGCGTCGCTAGGGCGTGAGCCACCGAGCTCGTGGAGTGTCCCGTGGCCTCTGCCGTTGCCGAGACCGTCGGGGTCACCCCGCAGAGGATGGATTCGGCTACGCCAACGACGCTTGATGTCCAGCGTCGTGTGACAACGGCGTCCCGTCGAGGTTCGCCGCTTCGCGACACAACGATGTCGCCTATGACGATTTCGGCCGCCCCTGTCTCGTCGAGCCAACCGATGCCGGCCTCGCTCGCTGCTGTTCGGGCGGCACGCGACAGTTCCGAACCCACAATCACGTCAGGCGGGTGGCTGGATCGGAGAACGTCTTGGACCTCCCGGAACCCACCGCGACCGACCCACCGGACGCTAAGCCGGTGCGAACCGATGCGCATCGTCGCGTCGAAGGCATGTTCGCTGGCCGATATCTTCAGCGTGACCGAGGACGGCAGCACCGCACGCAGAGCCGCGGCGAGCCGCCGCTGGGTACGATCCTTCGGCTCTTGGCCTTCAGTATTCGAATACATCGCCAATAACAATACATCTGTGCGGCACCGAAGTATTCGAATAGCCGAAGTATTGGGAAAGTCCAGAAGGCCGCCCGGTGCAGTGCTACTCGAGCGGCTGGTGGGCAATGGCCGATGGCTCGCGACCTGCGAGGAGGAACCCACCGACCGCTGCGGCAACAGGTAGTCCGACGATGATCAGGAGAAGGTCCAGCACCGGCACGTGACTCAGCCGTTCGCCGAGCTGGCTCCTGAAGTAGCAAACGGCGGCGAGGTAGGCGACAGAAGTGCCGACGACGGCGCCTAGCAGGCCAAGGGCACCCGCCGTGGCGCCGGTGATTGTTCGGCGGATTCGGCTGCCGGCGCCTGTCGCGGCCAGGACTCTGAGGTCACCAGCCGTCTCGCTTCGAACGAGGCCGACGGTCATCGCAAGCACGCCGAGCACGAGCAAGATCGCGGCGGTAGTTGCCCAGTTGTCAAGCTCGGCAAGCGAGGGATTCCCGTTCTTTGTTTCGATAGTCAGCCCCACGGCGGCGGCCTTCTGGCGAGCACTGTTGATCTCCGCTGCAGTTAGCGCGTGAGGCACCTGGATCAGCCAGGCGACCGTGGAGAGGTGAAGCCCGAGCTTGTGCACGGCATACGCGGTGAGGAGAAGGTCGGGGTCGGACTTGTAGGCGGGAAGACTGCTCACGGTCTGGATGCTCGGATTCGCGACGCAGCTGCTGCGCGGACAGCTGTTAGCGAAGGAGCACCCGAAGGGGAGTTGGAGAGCTGAGGTGCCGGCGAGACCAACGCGGGAGGTGAGAAGGGTCGCGATGGGGCTGATCTCGCTCGGGCTGATCCCGTAATGCGCAAGGACTGCTGGCGTCGCCACATAAGGCTCTCCGACGTCGGTGCCTCCGTTTGTAGTCTGAAGCAGCGGTCCGCTCGCGGTATCGAGAGTGAGAACGTTCTTGCTGTTCAGCGAGGCGGCGATTGCGTTCACGGTCGACTGGTCGCGCCGTAGCTCGCTGCCGCTCGCCATCTGCTCGTTCGTCGGAGCACAGAGGTTCTGCGTAAGTCCGGCCACAGCCGCGCCGACAGGCGTGTAGACGACGAGCTGGTTCGACGGCAGATTCGGCGCGAAGTAGTCGACCGCGTTGGAGTAGCGCGCGCCGGCCACGACACAGATGAACACCGCGACGAGGACGGTGAAGCTGATCGCCGAGAGAGCTGCTCCTGAGCGCGTCCGATAGCGGGCAAGGTCGCGCAGCGCGAGGCGCACTGCTATCGGCGCGCGCCGACCGAGCGCGGCGAGCGCCGTGAGACACGGCGGGCCGACGAACAGTGTGCCAAGAACGATCGTTACGAGGCCACTGAGCAAGTGCACTAGGTCACTCCGAGTGTTCCCGCCCCACCCACCGGCGTACGCGAGCAGGTAAGCCCCGACTCCGAGCAGGACGACACCGGGCACCGCCGTCCTATGCGCGGGGCGAGGGTTGGCCGGCCGGCCGGACAGAGCCAGGACAACCGGGATTCTCGCAACGACCCGTGCCGGACGACGAGCGGCGCGTACCGCAGTCACGACTGAAAGACCCATCGCCGTGCCGATTGACCACCAGGGCAGATCGAACTGGTCGATGCGGTGACCGGCGCTGGCCTGGAGATGCGGGGCGTAGGCGAACCAGAGCGCGAACCCGATGACTGCGCCGACCAGTGTGGCGAGGGCGCCCACGACGGCACCGTTCGCGACCATGACGAGCCGGACGTGGCGATCAGTTGCCCCGAGTGCGCTCACCATGCCGAGCGCACGTAGGCGCCGCTGGGCCAGGACCGTGAATCCAGCCACAGCGACGAGGCCAACGAAAAGGAGCCCGAAGATGGCAAGGACGAGCACGACGATGGCGGGGCTGATCCCAGAAGCGCCGGGCGGGGGCGTCTCGTAGGTCGCGTCGTGGGGGAAGCTGAAGGCCGCGACCTGGGCTTGCGAAGCGTCAAAGAGGATGTTCACTGACGTCGGAGCGCGCAGCTGCCCTGGGGCGACCAGGGCAAACTGATCGAGGAGGTTGTCTGGATCCTCCACCATTCCCACTACGCGCCAGGACCTGCCGCCTCCGCGCCACAGATCGCCGATCCCGACGTTGTAGAGGGCCGCGACCTGGCTGGTCAGCGCCACCTGGCTCGTGCCTGTCGGGTAGTGGCCGCTCACGAGAGCCAGCCTCTGGCGAAGGTAGGGGCCGTTTGGGTTCTGGGCGCGCAGCTCGATGGGATTCACCGAGCCGGTCGTAAGACTCTCGTTTTCAATTACCTCGGCAGGGCTGAATCGGGTCGTGATCTTCTTAAGGTCTGCCGCGAGATGAGGATCGGAGCCGGGCAGGGTCGCCAGGTAACCGGCGGTTCCGAAAGTCTCATTGCCCGGTGGGGGCGTATTGGTACCGATAGCTGCGCCGAGGATCGTCGCCATGACGGCGATCGTGATGAGCGCAAGTACCAGCAGCTGCTGACGCCACTCCCGACGGAACAGCCGCCAAGCCCAACGTGCCATGGCGCGTCGCGCCGGCACACCGCCTCTATCGGGCCGCACATCCGCCCGTTGCTCTTCGACAGGGCTGCTCAAGTCTGTTGCCTCCATCGAACGAGGCCGAGTTCGAACCACTGACAGGAATTCGATGGGGCCCACCTTCAGCTTCTAATCCTTGCCCGTCAGGGCCTTCATGTGTATGGGGAATGACCCTGACTTCAATATCGGGGACGACCCTAATTGCGGGTGCCTCTGTGTCTGGGCAGTGTCCGGCCACACGGGGGGAGCGAAGAGGTGACAGTGTTCGCCGTGCTCATCGGACGCGCTCGTTGAGCGTCGCCGACAACGGGTACGCGATGCGACCCGAATGTCGTCACGCTTGCCCGAAGGAACACGTCAGGTGGCGCCCTGATCGCCGCTTGGCGCTGCTCGGCCACCGCGCCCGTAGCCGTCTCGAGTCGACTCGTCTGGGTGTCCGGCCGCTGACAGCAGAGCAACAGAACGGATAGTCGACGCTGAGGTCGGTATTGCCGAACACTCGTTGCGACATGGTCAACAACGGCGCTTCCTCCGCAGAGGTCAGGATCCCGGCTCGTGCGGCACGTTACGCGTGGCGTTCGTAGAGGCTCTCGTCGCCTGTCGTGCTCACGATTGTGAAGCTGGCCTTTTCCAGTACGCGGCGGCTGGCCGCGTTCGACGGCAGGGTGCGCGCACGGACCGGCGAAACAACGCGCTGTGCGAGCAGCCAATCGCTGATGCTTGACCCACGACCTGAGACCGGTACCATACTGCGTATGATTAATGATCGGACAGCACGGTGAGTGTCCGCCACGCCATCCTCGCCCTCCTCAGCGAGGGACCGAAGTACGGCCTTCAACTCCAAAAGGAGTTCGAGTCGAGCACCGGCGAGGTGTGGCCACTCAACATCGGTCAGGTGTACACGACGCTCCAGCGCCTCGAGCGCGACGGGCTCGTCGAGTCCGACGAAACGGAAAGCGAAGGCCCCCAGAAGGGTTTCCACATCACCGACGCCGGTGCCGAGGAGCTTTCTTCTTGGCTGAACACGCCACCAGACATGACCTCGCCTCCGCGCGATGAGCTCGTCATCAAGATCCTCTCGGCGCTTCGCGTGCCGGGCGTCTCAGTTCACGACGTGATCCAGATCCACCGCCGCTACGTCGTCGAGCTCATGCAACAGTGGACGCGCCTCAAAGAGGACGAGGCCGATTTTGATCTCACCTTCGCGCTCGTCGTCGACGCAGAGCTCTTCCGGCTCGACTCGGTCGTGCGCTGGCTCGACACTGCGGACGGGCGTCTCAAGCGGGCGGCATCCGAACCAGCCACTGCGCCGAGTGGTCCACGCCTCGCGCGGCGGTTCGTGGTCCGTCGGTGAGCTTTCTCGAACTGCGCCGAGTCTCCAAGTCCTACGGCGCGGGGCCGACCCTGGTCCGCGCGATCGAGGACGTGGATCTCGCCGTCGAACGCGGGTCGCTCATCGCGGTCATGGGGCCGAGCGGGTCGGGGAAGTCGACCTTGCTCACCATTGCCGGGAGCCTCGAGGAGCCGACGAGCGGCGAGGTGCTCATTGATGGCGCGTCGATCCAAGCGATGTCGCGAAATGACAGAGCCCGGCTCCGGCGGCGGACGATCGGCTACGTCTTCCAGGACTTCAATCTGCTCGCAGGCCTTACCGCCGTGGAGAACGTGTCGTTACCGCTCGAGCTCGACGGGCTCTCGGCGAAAAAGGCCCGTGCCGCGGGGATGGCCGCCCTCGAGGGGCTCGGCCTTGCCGATCGAGCGACCCACTTCCCGGACGAGCTTTCCGGCGGTGAACGCCAGCGCGTTGCGATCGCGCGGGCGGTCGTCGGGGAACGGCACTTGCTCCTGGCCGACGAGCCGTCCGGGGCGCTCGACTCGACGAATGGGGAAGCGGTGATGCGCCTGATGCTCGCGGCCTGCAAGCGGGGAGTCGCCGCCGTTGTCGTCACCCACGACGCGCAGCTCGCTTCATGGGCGGACCGGGTGGTTTTCCTCCGAGACGGACGCATCGTTGACCAGACGGTGCCCCCACCAAGCCCCGAATCGTTCCTGGAAGAGAGTTCGCCGTCGAGCCCACATCGGTGACGCCGCTCTAGGAATAAGCCCCGCCGGCACTTGACTGCTCGGTATATGTATGTATCATACGCAGTATGATTTGTAGATTGCTATCGCTCTCGGTGCCGTGCATTCGACAAAGGATGGTCCCAGCCCAATGAGTCTGCTGGAGCTCCGCCAGGTGTCGAAGTCCTACGGCGAAGGCGAGACAGCCGTCCTCGCGCTCGAGGACATCAACCTTTCCGTCGACGAGGGCCACCTCGTCGCGGTGATGGGCCCCTCCGGCTCGGGCAAGTCGACCCTGCTCACCATCGCCGGCAGCCTCGAGGAGCCGACGATCGGCGAGGTCGTCATCGAGGGCGCATCGCTGTCGCGGATGTCGCGCAACGACAAGGCACGGCTTCGCCGCCGCACGATCGGCTACGTCTTCCAGGACTTCAATCTCCTGGCCGGACTCACCGCGCTCGAAAACGTCTCGCTGCCGCTCGAGCTGGACGGCCTTTCGGCACGGCGGGCGCGGCCCGCCGGCATGGCAGTCCTCGAGGGGCTCGGCCTCGCCGATCGGGCAAGGCACTTTCCCGACCAGCTCTCCGGCGGCGAGCGGCAGCGGGTCTCGATCGCCCGCGCGCTGGTCGGCGAGCGCCACCTCCTTCTCGCCGACGAGCCGTCCGGGGCGCTCGACTCGACGAACGGCGAGGCAGTGATGCAGCTGATCGCCGACGCGTGCAGGCGCGGTGTGGCCGCTGTCGTCGTAACCCACGACGCCCACCTCGCCTCATGGGCGGATCGGATCGTCTTCCTTCGCGACGGCCGCATCGTCGACCACGTCGCACCCGAGGCCGCGGACGCTCTCGTCGCGCCGACGCACCGCTCGTGAGCGCGATCCGAAAGGAACATCGATGAGCAACGCTGTTCTCGCGCCACCCGGCAACGCCCGTCCGTCCGACGGGGGGGTGCCCGCACGCCGTGCCGTCGTCCGGTGGGCTTGGCGCCTGTTTCGCAGGGAGTGGCGTCAGCAGTTCCTGATCCTCGCCCTCATCGCCGTCGCGGTCGTGGCGACGATCGTCGGTTCGGCCGTCGCGACCAATACGCCGCAGCCGGCGACCTTCGGCTTCGGCACCGCCGGGGACTCCGCGAGCTATTCGAGCTTGAACGCGCACGTAATGAACGACATCGCTTACCTCGAGCATCGCTTCGGCCGCGTCGAGGTGATCGAGAACGAGACGATGTCTATCCCCGGCTCGATCAACACGTTCCAACTCCGCGCGCAGGATCCGCACGGACCCTTCAGTGGCCCGATGCTCGCACTCGTCTCCGGGCGCTACCCGCTGGGCGCGGGCGAGGTCGCCGTGACGAGC
This sequence comes from Acidimicrobiaceae bacterium, assembly GCA_003166375.1. Lineage (GTDB taxonomy): Bacteria > Actinomycetota > Acidimicrobiia > Acidimicrobiales > Bog-793 > Fen-455. The sequence goes on from PMVZ01000223.1 coordinate 26,126, forward strand.
GGCGTGGCTTCGGCGTTCCAGCTGAAGCTCGGTGACACCTGGCGCGTCGGCGGCGTCGAGCGTCGGGTCGTTGGCACCGTCGAGAACCCCCAGAGCCTCCTCGACGAGTTCGCGCTCGTCGCACTGGGGCAGGTGAAGACGCCTACCCAGGTCGTGGCGCTGTTCAACGCAACGGGTGCGCTGCCAAAGTCGATCGCGTCACAGGTGCAGACTCCAGCGTCAGTCGCCCAGTCGAACCCGCTCAATCCCGAGACGATCTCGCTCGCGGCCCTCGTGCTCGGGATGCTGCTCATCGCGCTCGTCTCGGTCGGCGGCTTCACCGTGTTGGCCCAGCGCCGCCTCCGCGCGATCGGCATGCTCGAGTCGACCGGCGCCACGGACAAACACGTCCGCCTCGTCGTCCGTGCCAACGGCACCGTCGTCGGTGTGGTCGGTGCCGTTGCCGGCTTCGTCTTAGGGCTTGTGGTGTGGCTCGCCTATCGGCCGAGCCTCGAGCAGAGCGCCCACCATGTCATCGGGGTGTTCGCCTTGCCATGGGTCGTCGTCGCCGCAGCGATGGTGCTCGCAATCGTCGCGACGTTCTTTGCCGCATCCCGACCCGCGCGGGCGATCACCCGAGTGCCGATCATTGCCGCTCTCTCAGGTCGCCCCGCCCCGCCCCGCCAGATCCACCGCTCGGCGATCCCCGGCATCGTCTGCCTGGTAGCGGCGTTCCTCCTCCTCGGCTATTCGGGCAGCACGAACAGTGGGAACGAAAGTGGCGGCGCGCCGGAACTCGTGCTCGGAATCGCGATCCTCATCCCCGGGCTCATCCTGCTCGCGCCGTTCTTCCTCTCGCTCACCGCGAGGCTGGCCCGACGAGCACCGATCGCGACCCGACTGGCCCTTCGCGACCTCGCCCGCTACCGGGCCCGCTCGGGCTCGGCTCTGGCGGCGATCAGCGTCGGCGTCCTCGCCGCAGTCATCGTCATGCTCGCCGCCTCGGCCCGCTACGGCAACGTCCTCGACTACGCGGGGCCGAACCTCGCCTCCAACGAGCTCGCCCTCCACGCCAACCTGCCGCCTCCGGCGGGCACGATTCTTGTCGGACCTAACGGGAAGCAAGTGATTGAAAAAGGTTCGTCGCCCGCGACTGTGGCCAGGATGCTGCAGCAGCAGGCAAACCACGCCGAGGCAATCGCGAAGGGGCTCGGCGCGCAGCTCATCGCGCTCGAGACCCCCGATGCGGGCCTCAACGCGACCCAAGGCGGCCGGAGCTGGAACGGACAGATCTACGTAGCGACCCCACAGCTAATGCGGGCGTTCGGGATCAAGGCGTCGCAGATCAATCCCGATGCCGACGTCTTGAGCTCACGGCCAGGCCTTTCCGGTGTTTCCAACATGACCTTCACCTACGGGTCGAACAACGACAACGGCTTTAGCAACCCTGGTTCAGGCCCGCCGTCATCGTCGAGGTGCAACGCTGCGACAGACTGCCTCGCCAACCCGGTCATCCAGCAGGTCGGTGCCTTGCCGAGCGGCACCTCGGCGCCGAACACGGTGATCACCGAGCACGCGATGAGAGAGTTCCACATCCAGGCGACCACAACCGACTGGCTGGTGCTGGGCACTCAGGCCTTCAGCGCCTCCCAGATCGCCAGCGCGCAGCTTGCCGCCTCGACGACGCAGCTCTCCGTCGAGTCGAAGAACGACGAACCCACGTCCTTCGCCGTCATCGGCTGGGCGACGATCTTCGGGATCGTGATCGCCCTCGGCGTGCTTGGCATGTCGGTCGGCCTCATTCGCAGCGAGACCGCGAGCGAGCTACGGACGCTCGCCGCGACCGGGGCAAGCAGCTACACCCGGCGCACACTTTCGGCGATCACGGCCGGCGCGCTCGGGTTCCTCGGCGCGTTGCTCGGGACCGTCGGGGGCTACGTCGCGCTCATCGGCTGGCTCCGTGGCAACTCGTTGAACGGAGGCATCTCCTCGCTCGGAAACGTCCCGGTCGCGGATCTTCTCTTCATTCTCCTCGCTATGCCAGCATTTGCCGCGCTCGTCGCTTGGATCTTCGCCGGCCGAGAGCCGACTTCGATGGCCCATCAGCCGATCGAGTGACCAAACTCACCGAGGAGAAGACGGAGCCGAACGCCTCCAGTTGCCTGTTCCGGTCCACAGGTTCTTATACAGCGGTACAGCCTGGGCGACGAACACAATGCTGTCGCGCGCGGCAGACGAACCGGCCCGCGCGCGCCCAAGGACGGTGATCGTGCCAGCGGTCGGTGCAACTAGGCCGACCGCCAGGTTCAACAACGTGGTCTTGCCGGCGCTCCTCCTCGANNCTGCGCTCGGCGAGGTTGGTGGTCCTCACCCTGATGCGATGGCGCACCGGAACCCGATGTATAGCCAACAGCGCCTCGCGGTCATCGGCGAAGCACGCCACCGCGGCGGGAAACTGGCGTCTATAGGTGTTCTCGAAGCGGTCGGCGGCTGCTCGGGCGGCATCCAAGGTGGGGGCGTCCCTGACCGCGTAGATGTGGTCCATGACCTCTGCGGCCTCGTCGTCGGGGAGCTTGGACCTGATGTTGGACAAGCGGTGGAACCAGCAGCGGACGCGCACCGAAGTTGGGAACACGACCTCGACGGCCTTGATCATCCCAGGAGCCCCGTCGGTGGTGACCGTGGTGGGAAGGCGCATGCCCCGCTCGATCAGGTTCCTGAAGAATCCCGTCCAGGCGGCCTCGGACTCCTTGTTGCCGACGGCCAGGTGCAAGAGGTGCTTCCTGCCCTCCGAGTCGATGCACCACGCCACAAGTAGGGCCTCTTTGGCCCCCTGTCGGCGGAGCGACTCGAAGACGGCGTCGCAGAACAGGTACTCGACGGAGATCTCGGACAGGTCCCGGGCGATGAAGGCCTGGTAGTCCTCCCACAGCTGGTCGGTGATCTCGGAGACCGCGGACTTGGAGATGAGCAGCTCGCCCGTGGCGTCTGAAGGCGTCCTCGACGTCTCGTGTCGAAAGGCCCCGGGCGTACATCTCGGTGACAAGGCGATCGAGCACGTCGGAGTTGCCGTCCAGAAAGCTCATGAGGCTCGAGTGGTAGGGTTCCTCGGTGTCACGCACCTGGGGGACCCGGACCTTGATCGCACCTTCGGCGCTGCGGATGCGCCCGGGCTCGTAGCCGTTCCTCGATCCGCGTTGGTCGGTCCCCCGGCGCTCGTAGCGGCCGTGGCCGCGGCCGCCCAGATAGTCAGCCTGCTCGGCCTCGAGCAGCTCCTGAACGACGAGCCTCGTGACGGTGTCCACGAGGGCTGAAACGATGTTGGTCCCCTCGGCGACGCCGCCTCGGAGCAGGCGATCGAGGTCCTCGCGAACGAACATGGACGGCGGTACTCTCCTTATTGGCCTGAGTCTCCTTGTCGCTGGTTGGCGCTAACGACATAGAAGCTCAGGCTGGTTCGATTTACAGGGACCCCAGGA
>PMVZ01000029.1 GCA_003166375.1 Acidimicrobiaceae bacterium
CGTAGTGATGACTCACAGCGTGGCCAGATGCCCTGTTACACCCGCATGAGACCATGGCAGCGAGACAACATGCCCACCGCACCTCCCCCGGGCAGGCACAGGAGAGCCCAACGGGAGGATGAAACATGGATGATGTTCCAAAGACGATTACATTGGCGTTCGACGGGTACCGGCGAGAACCCGCCGTGAGCGGGCTGCCAGCTTCCGCAGGTGTCTACTGCGTCTACACCTGCACCTACAACAAGGACGTCAAACCGAATCCCACCGTGTCCATCGCGAAGCTCGTGTACATCGGAGAGTCCGACAACGTTCGGACCCGAGTCAGCAATCACGAGCTTTTGCCGACGTGGAAGAAGCAGCTCACAGGAGACCAAGTCCTCTGCTTCTCGGCTGCCACGGTCAGTCCGGAGGAGACCAGGCAACGAGCTGAGGCTGCTCTGATCTTCAAACACAAGCCTCCCGTCAACACCGAGTACACGAAGGCTTTTCCGTTCGACACGACAACGATCAACTCAAGCGGCACCACAAGGCTGCTCACTACAAGCTTCACTGTTCCGAAAGGCGCGACGTCATCCTGAGATTGTCACGGCGCGGCCGTAAAGTAAGGGCAAACGTCTGTTCGAGAACTGGAGGCCGGCGAATGGCCAAGTTTGAGCTGAACAAGCAAGCGTTGGCTGACGTCGCCAACCAAGCTGTCGCCCTTCGCGCACAACAGATGCAAGCGCTGCTCGACGCTGTCGGGGAGAGCGAGCGAGGGAAGGATATCTCGACGGTCAAGGCGACGCTCGGGGCACGATGGCTCCAGGAGTTCGAGCGGCAGCTCACTGATCCGCACCTCAGTGCCTGGGCCGAACAGCTAGCCGGCGGTGGCCGAGTGATCGTGAAGCCGGAGACCGTCACGTTGTGATCGAATCCGTGCCCACGCTCTGGCACGTCAGTGAGCGGACCTCAATGTCGGCGACATCGTCGAGCCCGGGAGGTGGGGACGCATCGTGATCCAGAGCGGCGCCTACGGCGAAGACCAGCGTGCAAGCTCGCCGCATTTCTTCCGGGAGCACCAGCTGGAACTGTTTCGTGTGACCAACACGGAGGCTCCGGTCTCTCGCCCTGTATGTGCGTTCGCCTATCACGGCAGCTCAACGTGGTCAGGCCTGTTTCGAAGTTGAGCCCGTCGATCCGGACAGACCCTTGTCCTGGCACGACATGTTGTGGATCACCTGGATCGGGGAGCCGGGGGCAGACGTGAATCGGATCGCCAATCAGCTTCGTGGCTACTGGAGCGGGTAGGCAACCGAAAATGTCGCCGATCACGCGACAAGCGCGTGGGAATGGCTCGTCGCTTCCGGTTTACGGATCACGTGGCGAGCAGGCTGACCGCATCGGGTGCCATCCGTCGCCACAGATCGACCCGACCGCACGACCGACAGCTACGTCTTTGCCTTAGGCGCTAGTCGTCGTCAGGGCTGCCAGGAGCCGATGACCTTCGAGGAGATCATCCAATGCGGAAGGATCTAGGGGTCTCGCGAACAAGAATCCCTGCCCGGCTTCGCAGTGTTCCTTTCGCAGTTCGGCGAGCTGTTCGTCGTCCTCGATCCCCTCTGCGAGAGTACGAAGGCCAAGGTCCTTCCCTAGCCGTACGAGTGTCCTCACGAGGGCTCGGGCATCTTCGGATTCGGAAAGTCCAGAAACGAAGGAGCGATCGATCTTGAGCACGTCGATCGGGAAGCGGCGAAGATAACTAAGAGAGCAATACCCGGTGCCGAAGTCATCGATGGCTATCCGGACACCAAGCCCGCGAAGGTGTTCGAGGCGATCGGCGGTCTTGTCGGCGTCGCGCATGAGGGTCGTCTCGGTGATCTCGAGGGTGAGCAGGTTCGGTCTCAACGCGCTCGTCTCCAGGGCCTTTCTCACATCGTCGATGAGACCGTCAGATTCGAGCTGGCGGGCAGACACGTTGACGCTCATCGACAACGAAAGCCCCCGTTGCTGCCAGACCGCCGCTTGCGTGCAGGCTTCTCTGAGCACCCATCTGCCGATCTCGACTATCGAGCCGCTTTCTTCGAGCATGGGAATGAACTCGACCGGTGGCACGACTCCTCGCGTCGGATGGCGCCAGCGGATGAGCGCCTCGACCCCTGTGATCTCGAGGGTGGAAAGGTCCACGGTTGGTTGATAGAGGAGGAAGAACTGCCCGGACTCGACAGCCCCGCGGAGGTCCCGCTCGAGTTCGAGGCGATTCTTCACAGCGGAGAACATCTCAGGCTGGAAGGAGACATATCTCGCTTTGCCCAGCGCTTTTGCGCGGTATAAAGCCACGTCCGCGTCACGGAGAAGCTCGGCCTGCAAAGCACGCGGTCCTGTGGCGATGCCGATACTGGCGGTTACCGAAAGGGAAACGCTCTCGAGCGTCTCTAGATGGAACGGCTCTCGCATCAATTCGAGGATCCGCTCCGCGACGAGCTCAGGTCCAGGACCGGAAGGGATGTGCTCGGTGAGGACGACGAACTCGTCTCCTCCCATGCGCCCGATCGTGTCATTGGCACGGATGGCGGTCGACAGGCGAGCCGCCACAGCGACAAGGAGAGCATCTCCTGTGGCGTGGCCGAAACCGTCGTTCACGTCCTTGAAGTCGTCGAGGTCGACGAAGAGCACCGCGATCTGGTTGCCTGTCCGCACAGCTCGAGCCAAAAGCTGCTCGCATCGGTCCATGATGAGAGCGCGGTTGGGAAGCCCCGTCATCTCGTCGTGCATCGCCCGATGTGCCAGTTCTTCCTCGAGGCGCTTCTGTTCGGTCACATCGTGCAGGCCGATGACCAGAGCCGCGTCACCATGGTCTCCGTCCAGGCTCGTCGCCGAGCCGGAGAGGAGCCTCGTCGTCCCGTCCGCGGCGATCGCCCGCAGCTCAGCGGCCACACGGCGCCCTGGCGTGCTCAGGGCCTGGGCGATGAGGGCCGCGGCAAACTCCTGGTCGTCTGGGTGGACGGTGTCCAGAGCCACCCCGCCCATGAGCTCGGCCGGAGCCTTGCCGAGAATCTCGTGGGCCGAGGGACTGATGTAGGTTGCCCTGCCCGATGAGTCCAGCGCCACGATCAGATCGGCGACGTTGTCGACGATGGTGCGGTAGTACTGCTCGCGCATTTCGGCGCTGCGCCGAGCATGCTTCATAGCTCTGAACAGCAGCCGCAGGCGCCAGATGACGAGTGCGGTAATAACGACCTCGATGGTGAGGAAAGTCTCGAAGTCGAAGCGGTCGGACAGCGTCCATCGCACCACCATGGTGATGATCGGAACGAGCAGGCCGATGACAACAAACCCGGTCCCGTCCACTTCATGTCGCGTTGGCACCGGCTCGGTCAGTTCGGTCATCGACGGCTGCAGCGAGGCGAGACCGATGAGGATCAGGCCGACGATGAGCGCCAAGGAGCTCAGTTCCAGGTGCGGTGGGTCGGAAAGAGCAAACAGAACGCTCGATACGGCCACCAAGGCAAGCGAACTCAAGAGCAGTCTGTTCGAGGTCGAACGGCTTCGCGACCAAAGAGTTAGACGGAGCAGCACGACTGCGGTCGTGATCACAACCAGAGGGGCCAGATCGCCCACGAGAAGGGTCGGAAGTGGCACGTCGTGGAGGCCGAGGTCGGGCAGGACGAGCAGCGCGACGGTCGGAGCCGCGGCGCTCGCGACCACCATTGCGACTTCCACCAACGAAGCTTGATCCCAAGTCCTGCGTTGCCGACGCGCAAAGATAGTCATGGCGCCTACCAAGCTCGAGCAACCGACGACGATGAGAAAAGAGGAGATTACGTAGAGACCGAGATGCTGTTGGAGCGCCGAAAGGCTCATCAAACCCCAGCCACCTGGCAGTGTGATCGCACAGAGCGCCAGCAGCCCCCATCCTCGAGGCGAATTGGGACTGTGAGTTCTTATTCCAATGAATATGGTGCCGCAGGCGACCAGCCCGGCCAGCCCGACTCCCGCGAAGGCGAAGGATCCACGAAGCACCGCCTCGAGAACAAGAGCAAAGACCCCGAGCGCGACGACCGTGAGAGTGGCCGTCTGACTGCTGCGAACACTCGACATCACATACGATTTATCGGCAAGTGGGCGGACTCTACTGAGGGACAATCGCAATAGGACATTGAAGGAGCACACTGCTGCGGCGAACCACGCCGTCTGGTAGCGATTGAGCCCAGATTCTGCGACTCGTGGCTAGTCCTAAATGTGACGTCCACGATCCAAGCGCCCACCAGAAGTGGCGACGATCTGCCACGTCATCGACATGGCTGTCTGATCATGTTGGTTCGAGTCGGCTCACTCAGTTCCGAATCGGTCCAGGCGCCGCCACGCGGTCCCGGACGGCCGTCTGCATCTCGGGGGCGAAGAACACATGACGTCTTCGAGAAGGAGGCGGTTCACGCGCTTTCGTTCCCGCTGCGGAGTTGCCGGGTCTTTCCAAAGAGCGGGGAAGTCGCTCGCGAGAGAACGGATCTCCGACTTGCGGGCCTCGCTCAACGCCTCTCGCGCGGCCTCGCTCGCCCGGTCGTAGTCGTCCTGCGCGTCGGCGAGTTCGCGCAGCGCGTTGTTCCAATCCGCCTCCAGGGTGTCGGCTACGAGCCGGTTGTCCGGGTCGACGCACAGGTAACGCCGCCGAGCGGCCTCGGCATGGTGATGGGCGCGTTCGACGTGGCCACGCCTCAACTGATCGGCCTCTCCAGCGCGGGCCTCGATCTCGGCCTGGACCCTGAGGGCGACCTCGAGGGCGAGCGGGGTGACCGTCTCGAGAACGAGCTGGCCGACAGCCTCGTCGATGCCCGAGCCGGGGATGTTCGTGCACACCGTCGTGCCGGCCTCGATGTACCTGGCTTGGCAGATGTACACCGGGGCCGGGAGGCCCCCGAGGTCGCTGTAGCGAACGGTCATGCGCCGCCCGCACCGGCCACAGCGGCGAGACCCTGGAGGAGGGCCGACCCCTCGCGGGCGGGCCCGACTTTGCCGTCGAAACCACGTCCCGGGCACGCTCCCACGACCCAGTCTGGCGAAGGGTGTAGCCGAGCACGCGATCTGCGTAGCGGTCGTAGATCTCCGAGAACCCGTTCGGATCTCCGCGGAGCGCTCGAAGCCACCGCGCGTGATCGGTTGCCTCTGCACGCTCGATCGAGGCACGAAGAAGGGGTGAGCGGCAGGATCGA
>PMVZ01000342.1:0-4908 GCA_003166375.1 Acidimicrobiaceae bacterium
TGGAGCTCATGATGACGGCGACCATCCCTGTGGTGCACCACCAGCGGGCCGCGATCGACCGGAAGCAGGCCGTTGCCGGCATCTTCGTCATGCTCGGCCTCGTCGACATATTCGTCTTCGGCTTTCTTGCCGACAAGGGCGACGCAGTGTTCACCTTCACTCTCAATGGCGCCGCGGTCAGCGTCCCGGACCTGAGCCTGCCGCCCGGTCCCGTCTCAGAGGGTCTGGGTGCCCTCTCGATAGTGCTCGGCCTGCTCTATGCGGGACTCAAGCTCGCGAAGCTTTCGCGGCGACTGGTAGCGACCGGCGTGATGCTCGCGTTCATCGTGTCCTTCTTGTGCTGGTCCGACGCCGGCCGGATCCCGCTTCCGTTCGTGTCGCTGATGCAGACCACCATGTTGGCCTCGATCCCACTCGTCCTCGGTGCGCTCTCGGGCTGTCTGTGCGAACGGTCGGGTGTCATCAACATCGCCATCGAGGGCCAGCTGCTCCTCGGGGCCTTCGCCGGAGCTGTGATAGCGAGCGCGTTCGGCTCGATCTGGCTGGGCCTTGTCACCGGGTCGCTCGCGGGCGGCCTTCTGGGCGCGTTGTTGGCGGTGTTCGCCATCCGTTACCTGGTCGACCAGATCATCCTCGGTGTCGTCCTCAACGTCTTCGCGTCAGGACTGACCGGTTACCTCTACGACCAGGCACTCGTCCCGTACGAGAACCGGCTGAACTCGCCGCCCACCTTCAACTCGATCAAGATCCCGGTCCTCGGCGACATACCGATCATCGGGCCGATCCTGTTCGACTCGACGATCTTTCTTTACATCACCTACGCCGCAGTGGCCCTAGTTCACATCGGCCTTTTCAAGACGCGCTGGGGACTTCGTGTCCGGGCAGTCGGTGAGCACCCGACGGCGGCCGACACTGTCGGGATCAGGGTGCTCTTCACGAGGTACCGCAACGTGATCCTGGGCGGTCTCGTCGCCGGGATCGGCGGCGCCTCTCTCACCATCGGATCGGTCGGGTCGTTCGGTAAGGACATCTCCTCCGGACAGGGATACATCGCCCTGGCGGCAATGATCTTCGGCCGTTGGACCCCGCTCGGGGCGACCGGTGCCGCCCTGCTCTTCGGCTTCTCGGTGGCTCTGGCGAACGTGCTCGGCACGATCGGCTGTCCCATCCCCTCCGACTTCCTGCTGATGCTTCCTTACGTCGCCACGATCATCGCCGTCGCCGGATTCGTGGGCAGGAGCCAAGCGCCGAAGGCCGACGGCCAGCCCTACGTGAAGTCGTGACGGCGGGCTGAGCCCGGGCTGAACCGGAGCCGCCCGGCGCCTCGGCGCCCCTCGGCCGCGCAGCCCTAGGCCGGCGCCGGAGGCACGTGACCGACCTCGGCACGGGTGCCGATCTCGATGACCGGATGATCCGCAGGGTCGAGCCAGCGCAGCACTTCCAAGAGCTTGGGAACCGGCAGAGCAATGCAACCCTGAGTCGGGCCGTACATCCAGGTGTGCAAGAAGATCCCCGAACCGGGCGCGTGCAGGCCGGCGACGGTCGGGTTGTCGTTGAAGTCGATCACGGCGAAGTACCGGTAGGATTTGGTGTCCGTCCAGAGCGCCTCGGACCAGGCTGCGAAAGATGGTGTCGTCCCGCAGGCGACGTGCACGAACCTGTTGTACTGGTCGGAGTAAGGATCCTCGTCCCACCAGTCGCCGCACACGAGATGGTGGTACGCCTCGTGAATCTCACCGGGATCCGCGCCGTTGCCGTACATCGTGCGGCCGAAGGAGAAGACCCCTGTCGGTGTCGCGTGGTCGCCCTCACGGCGGACGTCGACGATGTGGCCTGAGCCGATCTCGGTCTGCCAGGCCGGGAACACCGGCTTCCATGGGGAAGAGGCGTTCGCCCGCCGGAAGCTCTGGAACTTGGCCAGGTAGTTGGCCGGGTCGTATGTCGGGCTCGAGACGACGACGAGCTGACGGGCCGAGGCGGGGATCGCGAAGCGTGCGTGCTGGGCCCGAGGGGCGGCGCCGGCCGGCGCCGGGCGACCGGCACAGGCCAGTGCCGCGACCGCGAGCACGCCCGCGGCCACAGCCGAGCCTGCGCGGGCGCGCCACGCACGACATCGGTCGGCTGGCCGGAGGGGCGGCATCACACAAGTTTGCATCGTGCTCAGGTGCGGACGAGACCCGGGTCGGATGCCTTCCACATCTCGCCGTAGCGACCACCCGCGGCGATGAGCTCGTCGTGGGTGCCCTGTTCGGCGATGACCCCGTTCGCGAGCACGATGATGCGGTCGGCCATCTGGGCGGTCTGGAGCCGGTGGGCGATCACCACGGTCGTCCGGCCCCGGGCGACGCGGTCTGTCGCCGAAGCCACACGGGCCTCGGCGACGAGGTCGAGGTTCGAGGTCGCCTCGTCCAGGAGAAGGATCGCCGGATCGACGAGCTCGGCACGTGCGAGCGCGACGAGCTGGCGCTGGCCTGCCGAGAGCGAGCGCCCCCGCTCGGAGACCGCGGTCTCATAGCCGTTTGCGAGCTCGGCGATGAACTGGTCGGCACCGACGGAAACTGCGGCGGCCTCGACCTCGTCGCCGCTCGCGTCGGGGCGCCCGTAGGCGATGTTGTCCCGGATCGAGCCTGTGAACAAGAAGCCTTCCTGGGGAACGTACCCGAGCTCGCGACGGTAGGCGGAAAGGTCATAGGCACGAAGGTCGGTGCCGTCGACAAGAACGGCTCCCGCTGTCGGGTCGTAGAAACGGGCCAGCAGCTTGACGACCGTCGACTTCCCCGCTCCCGTCTCGCCCACGAGGGCCACGAACTCGCCCGGTCCGATCTCGAGATCGATCCCGCGCAGCGCCTCGATCGCCGTAGGCCCGGTGCCGGTGCTCCCGGGCCTGCCCGTCGGGTACGCGAAATGCACTGAATCGAGCCTGATCGCACCCTTCAGCCGGGAGGGCTGGACGGGATGGGGCGCCTCGGGCGTGAGCGTCTCGAGTGCCATCAGCTCACCGACGCGCTCGACCGACACACGGGTCTGCTGCCAGGAGTCGAACACCTGAGACAGCTGCTGTATCGGGGAGAAGAAGAGGTCGAGGTACAAGATGAAGGCGATCAGCGCGCCGGTCGTGAGGTGACCGCTCGCGACGAGCCCGGCGCCGACGCCGAGCACGATCGCGTCCCCGACGTCGCCCAGGAACTGGACGAAGGGGAAGTACGTTCCCACCATCCGCTGCGCACGGACCCGGGCTTCGAGATAGGAGCTCCCGAGGCGGCGGAACCGGGCGATGCTCGGCTCCTCGTGGACGAACGCCTGCGTCTCGCGGACGCCGGAGAGGCTTTCCTGGAAGTTCGCGTTCACCACCGCGATGCGGTCTCTCGCGAGCTCGTAGGTCCGGGCTGCCTTGCGCCGGAACACGACGGTAGCGATGGCCAAGGGCCCCATCACACCGAGCGTGGCGAGCGCAAGATCGGAATTGAGGAAGAACAGTGCGACGCCGACCCCGGTGAAGGTGCAGAAGCTCACCACCGCCGAGAGGAGCCCGGTCTCGAGGAGGGTCTCGAACGAGTCGACGTCTGTGGTCATCCGGGTCATGATCCGGCCGGCCATCTCGCGCTCGTAGTAGTCGAGTGACTGCCGCTGGAGCTTCGCCCAGATCCGGATCCGCAGCGCCAGCATGAGGCGCTCGGCGGTGCGGCCGGTCACGAAGGTCTCCGCGATGGAGTCCACCAGGTCCGTGAGCGCTACGGCCAGGAAGGCGGCGGACGCCACGACGAGCGCCGAGCGCGAGCCCGCGACAACGCCGTCGTTGATGCCGGCCCGCACGAGATAAGGCCCCGCGAGCGAGGCGAGCGAGTCGAACAGCACGAGAACCAGCCCGAGGCCGAGCGAGCCGCGGAAGCGGCCGAGGAAGCGCCACAGCGAGAAAGCGGTGTCTGTCGAGGTCTCCCGTTCGAGGTCCACCTTCGGTACATCGCGGATGGGCTTGAGCGCTGCCACCTTCGCGAGCAGCTCGGGTGTAGGGGCAAGACTCGCGCGCCAGCCGCTCCGGCTGCTGCCTCCCCGCCCGCCGAGCCCGGGCCCGAGCGAGGCGGGTCCGAACGTGATCCGCGCAGGGGCCGGGGCCGTGAGCTTTCTCACTGCCCCGGCCACATCTGTGGCCGTCGCGCCCGCCTGCGTGGCGAGAACCGGGTCGGGCCTCTCGGCCTTGCCCGATGACATCGAGCGGTACAGGGCGCAACGTTCGAGCAGCTCCGCGTCGGTGCCCTGGTCGACAACCTGGCCCGCGTCGACGACGACGATGCGGTCGGCGAGGTGCAAGGTGGAGCGCCGGTGAGCGACGAGCAGCGTCGTGCGGCCGCGCATCATGGTGCGCAGCGCCGCGTGGATGGCCTGTTCCACATTGGCGTCGACCGCGCTGGTGGCGTCGTCGAGCAGGAGGACCCGCGGATCGTCCAGCAGTGCCCTGGCGAGTGCGATCCGCTGGCGTTGTCCTCCTGACAAGGTGAGGCCCCGCTCGCCGACCACGGTCTCATAGCCGTCGGGCAGCTGCTCGATGAACTCGTGTGCGCCCGCGACGCGAGCCGCCGACTCGACCTCGTCAGCCGACGCGTCGGGACGGCCGAACGCGATGTTCGAGCGCACCGAGGCGGAGAACAGGAAGCTGTCGTCGAAGACGACACCGACCTGGCGGCGCAGCGAGGACTTGGTGACGTCCCGGACGTCTTGGCCGTCCAGACGGACCGCCCCGGCGCTCACGTCGTAGAAACGCGAGACGAGCGCCAGCACTGTCGACTTGCCCGAGCCGGAAGGCCCGACCAGGGCGACGGTCTCGCCCGGCGCGACGTGCAGGTCGAAGTCGCGCAGCGCTTCGCCACCGTCGCCGTAGGTGAAGTCCACGTGGTCGAAGGTGATCTCGCC
>PMVZ01000342.1:5068-9987 GCA_003166375.1 Acidimicrobiaceae bacterium
ACGAGCAGGGTCGGCGTCACGACGAGGCTCACGAGCGCGAGGACCGGCGACAGCACCAGCATGATGGCGAGCGACACCAACAGCAGCAGGATGTTGCCGCTCATGATGGGGAAGAAGCTCAGCAGGCCCTGCACGAGCGTCGAGTCGGAGTTCGCCCTCCCGACGAGCTGACCGGTCGGCATCTGGTCGTGCTGGGCGAAGTCGAGCTTGTGGAGGTGCTCGTACATCGCGTTTCGCAGGTCGTACTGGACGTCCAGCGCGACCCGGCCCCCTCGGTAGCGCCGGAGGTATGCGGCTGCGAAGGTCACCACGCCGAGGCCGACGAGCAGCGCCAGCCACGGGGCCAGTGGCGAGCGGTGGTGCAAGATGACGTTGTCGACGATCTGACGCTCGACCAGAGGCACGACGGCTTGAGCGGCGCTGCCCACGAGGGCGCCGCCGAGGGCGATCTGGAGATTGTGCCTGTGCGCCATGAGGTACGGCCACAGGCGCCGCACCCAGCCGGGCCGGCTCTCGGCAGCTGAGGCCGTCACCGGGCCGGAGATGGCTTTCACCTGCGATCGCTTCCTGCCCGCCGCTCGGCGAGATCGCGGTCGACCGCTTCGCCGAGAGCAACGAGGGCCTTCATCGTGGTAGCGGGGTCCTCGGTGCCGCCCACCAGCTCGCAGAGGCGGGCAGCCATCGCGGCCTCGGTCCGGGCGAGGACCTCGCGCCCTTTGTCGGTGAGCTGGAGGCGGATCGCGCGCTGATCACCGGCGACCTCGTCTCGGGTCAACAGCCCCTGTGCGTGAAGTGCGCCGACGGCAGCACTGACAGCAGGCTTGCCGAGCGCGAGGTGCTCCGCGAGCCGGGACGCCCGCTCGTCGCCAGCGGCGACGAGCGCGAGGAAACGGTAATGGGCGAGACCGAGCTCACCGCCGGCCCTGTCGAGTATCCGTGCGAGCCTTGCGGCAGTGAACACCGCCATCTCGGCGCCAGGCACCTGTGCGGGTTGCTCGCGAGGGGTCACTGTGCAAGAGGTTAGCCGGATGGTTCGACTATCGAACCATCTCGGAGTGCAACTCGGCACAGCGTTTCACATCGGTTCGCCGCGCGACGGGCGGCGGTGGCCCCTAGGCCAGGACGATCCTGTCCCCTTCGACGTCGACCGTGACCGTGTCGCCTTCTTTGTAGCGGCCTTCGAGCAGGGCGATCGCCAAGGGGTCGCCGATTTCGCGCTGAATGACCCGGCGCAGTGGGCGCGCCCCGAAATCGGGGTCGTAGCCGTGGTCGCCGAGCCACATCTCGGCTTCGGGCGTGACCTCGATCGCGATGCGCCGGGCTTCGAGCCGCCGCTTGAGCTGCCCGAGCTGGATCCAGACGATGGCGAACAGGTCCCCGCGCCCCAAGGGACGGAAGCGGACGATCTCGTCGATGCGGTTGATGAACTCCGGCTTGAAGGTGTTGATGGGCTCTCCGCGCAGGTTGGAGGTCATGATCAGCACGGTGTTGGTGAAGTTGACGGTGCGCCCCTGGCCGTCGGTCAGGCGCCCGTCGTCGAGCAGCTGCAGGAGGATGTTGAACACGTCCGAGTGCGCCTTTTCGATCTCGTCGAGCAGCACGACTGCGTACGGGCGCCGGCGGACCGATTCTGTCAGCTGGCCGCCCTCCTCGTAGCCGACGTAGCCGGGCGGGGCACCGACGAGGCGGGAAACGCTGTGTTTCTCTTGGTACTCGCCCATGTCGATGCGGACCATCGCACGCTCGTCGTCGAACAGCACCTCGGCGAGGGCCTTTGCGAGCTCGGTCTTGCCGACTCCGGTGGGGCCGAGGAACAGGAACGAGCCGATCGGCCGGTTGGGGTCGGACAGCCCCGCGCGGCTCCGCCGTATGGCGTTCGCTACGGCCTTCACCGCCTCGTCCTGACCGACCACACGCCGGTGCAGGGAGTCCTCGAGCTGGACGAGCTTGCGGACCTCGCCTTCCATGAGGCGTGAGACCGGTACTCCTGTGGCCCGGCTCACGACTTCGGCGATGTCTTCGGCGTCGACCTCCTCTTTCAGCATCTTCTGCTCGGACTGGAGCCCGGCGAGCTTGTCGGTCGCCGCCTGGATGCGCCGGTCGAGGTCTGGGACGCGGCCGTAGCGGATCTCCGAGGCCCGGCCGAGGTCGCCTGCACGCTCGTTGCGCTCGGCTTCCTGGCGCGCGGCCTCGAGGTCGCCTTTGAGCTGACGGATCTCGGCGATGGCGTCCTTCTCCGATTGCCAGTGCGAAGTCATGGCCGTCTGCTGCTCGCGCAGGTCGCCGAGCTCGGCCCCGAGCCTGGCGAGCCGCTCGACCGATGCAGCGTCAGTCTCCTTCTGGAGGGCGACGCGTTCGATCTCGAGCTGGCGGATCCTGCGCGCGACGACGTCGATCTCGGTCGGCATGGAGTCGATCTCGATGCGAAGACGGCTCGCGGCCTCGTCGACGAGGTCGATGGCCTTGTCGGGGAGGAAGCGGCCCGTCACGTACCGGTCCGACAGCACCGCGGCAGCGACCAGCGCCGCGTCCTGGATGCGCACGCCGTGGTGGACCTCGTAGCGCTCCTTCAGCCCGCGCAAGATCGCGATCGTGTCGGCGACCGAAGGCGGCTCGACGACGACGGGCTGGAAACGGCGCTCGAGCGCGGCGTCCTTCTCGACGTACTTGCGGTACTCGTCGAGCGTCGTGGCGCCGATGAGACGCAACTCGCCCCGCGCCAGCATCGGCTTGATCATGTTGCCGGCGTCCATCGCGCCCTCGGCGGCGCCGGCACCGACGATCGTGTGTAGCTCGTCGATGAAGGTGACTATCTCACCTTCGGAGTCCGAGATCTCCTTCAGCACAGCCTTCAGGCGCTCTTCGAACTCCCCGCGGTACTTAGCGCCTGCAACCAGTGAGCCCAGATCGAGGCCGATGATCCGTTTGTTCTTCAGCGATTCGGGAACGTCGCCTTCGACGATACGCGTGGCGAGGCCTTCGACGATCGCGGTCTTTCCGACCCCGGGCTCGCCGATCAGCACCGGGTTGTTCTTGGTGCGCCGCGAGAGGACCTGGATCACGCGACGGATCTCGTCGTCGCGCCCGATGACGGGGTCGAGCTTGCCGCGCCGCGCGAGCTCAGTCAGGTCACGGCCGTAGCGCTCCAGCGACTGGTACTGCTCCTCGGGGCTCTGCGAGGTGACGCGGTGGCTGCCGCGAACAGCCTGCAGTGCCCGGAGGAGGTCCTCGCGGCTGACCCCGAGACGGTCCGAGAGTGCGAGCAGCAGGTGCTCCACCGAGAGGTACTCGTCNNTACTCGTCGCCCATCTCCTTGCGCGCGACGTCCGCCCGCTCGAAAGCCTGGGACAGCTCACGGCTGAGCGACGGCTCCGAGATGCCATAGGCCTTCGGGACCCTGGCGAGCGCCTCGGCGATCCGGTTGCGGACCGACAACGGGGCGATCCCCAGGCTGTCGAGGAGGGGGATCGCAACCCCGCCGTCTTGGGACAGTGCCGCTGACAGGAGATGATCCGGAGCGACTTCCGCGTTGTGCTGGTCTTTCGCGAGCGCGATCGCCTCCCGCACCGCTTCTTGGGTCTTCAAGGTCCAACGGTTCGGGTCGAGCGTCATTTCTCTGGTGATCCTTGAATCTACTCGTGTACGTGCCGCGGGGCTCGGCCCGGCGTGGCCGGCTACCTTTCGGTCGTCCGCCTGGCCGGCAGGCGGGTGGTCGAGACCGGTACGAGATCGNNGCTCGATCGCCTCGCGCGCAGCCGCGCGGGTCATCTCGAGCTCGGCGCGCAGGCGGCTGATCTCGATCTCGAGCGCCATGACGCGCCGCACGCCTTCCAGGTTCAGCCCGGCAGCGGTGAGCTGCTGGATCCGCCGCAGGTGCGCTATGTCGGCCTCGCTGTAACGGCGGTTGCCCCCCCCGGTCCGGGCCGGGTCCAAGAGCCCTTTGCGCTCGTAGATCCGGAGTGTCTGAGGGTGGACGCCGGCCAGTTCTGCCGCAACCGATATGACGTAGACGGCGCGCGTCGAGCGTTCGCCGAAGCCTTCCGACGACGGGTCGTAGGCCATGTTCACACCCCCAGGTGATGTCGCGGCGAGGCGTCCAGCGTCTTGGCAAGCGCTTCGACGGCATGACGCTGGTCCTCGGTCAGATGCGCCGGGACGACGACGTCGACGGTCACGAGGAGGTCGCCGGTCGACGAGCCGCTCGTGATCCCCCTGCCCTTGACCCTGAAGGTCCGGCCTTGACGGGTTCCGGGCGGGATCTTGAGGGTGACGGGCTCAGTCAGCGAAGGCACCGTGATGGCACTACCGAGCGCCGCCTCGGGATAGGTGATCGGGACCGTGAGCGTGAGGTTGCGTCCCTTGCGCCCGAACAGCGGGTGCGCTGCAACGTGCACCACGACGTAGAGGTCGCCCGCCGGTCCGTTGTTGGCCCCCGGCGCGCCGCGTCCTTTCACGCGGATGCGTTGGCCGTCTTCCACTCCGGCGGGAATCCGGACCTTGACCTGACGTTGCCGCTGCTCGAGACCAGTGCCGTTGCAGGCCGGGCAGGGGTCGACGATGCGGGTCCCACGCCCTTGGCAGTCCGGGCACGGTGAAGACAGCGAGAACATGCCCTGGTTGTCGTTCAGCACGCCGAGCCCGTTGCAGCGGGGGCATGTCACCGGGGCTTTGCCCGGGCGCGAGCCCGACCCATCGCAGGTCGAGCATCGCGTCCCGCTCGCGACGTTGACCGTCGTGACGGCCGCGTCGACCGCTTCCTGGAACGACAGGTGGAGCTCGGCCTCGAGATCGTGGCCTCGCCGCGGTCCGCTGCCTGAGGTCGTGTGCCCGCCGCCACGCCCAGCCTTGCCGAACAGGCCGCCGAAGATGTCCGAAAGGTCGTCGATGCGGAAATTGAAGTTGCCACCACCACCACCACC
>PMVZ01000002.1 GCA_003166375.1 Acidimicrobiaceae bacterium
CCGGATGCGGTCATGGTCGTCGACGAAGGCGCCCTCCAGCCACCGGCGGACGACCGGGAACGGGCCGCCGCCGAGGGGAGACTCGAACTCGTCGGCAAGCGAGCCCTCAGCGAACGAGGCAACGAACTCGGCAAACTCGACGACGTGACCTTCGACGCCGACACCGGAGCCCTAGAGGATCTGCTCATCGGCGATCGCCGCGTCCACGCCGGATCCTTGCTGGGTAGCGGCTCCTACGCTGCTGTGCTCGACGAGAGCCAGGAGCCCTCACCGTAAGACTCTTCCCAGCACCCGTGGCAAGGTTCGGGATCCGCACTCGCACCCTCCAGATCGCCGATCTCAACCAGCGACCCGGCAGGACCCGCATTCGCGTTATGGGCCACCACCTTCTCGGGCCGAGCTCGTAGGAATCAGCGCGGATGCCATTCTGGCCGGCTGGAATCGGACCGACGACCTCGCCTCGATCGAGGTGCCGACCTTGGTCATCGGCGCCCGCCACGACACGATGGACCCGGCGCACCTGGAGATGATGGCCAGCCGCTTGCCCCGTGGCCGCTATCTGAACTGCCCGAACGGCAGCCATCTGGCGATGTACGACGACCAGCAGATCTACTTCACCGGTCTCGTCGAGTTCCTGCACGAGTTCGTCGACTGACGAGCGGCGCTCGCAACGGACAGCGGTGCCGGCTTTGCGGCAAGCCGGGACTCTCCAACCGATTCATCGGCCACACGCCCGATGAATCCGCCCTATCGATCCATCTGCATCGACCCCGTCGGCACGCACCCGCCAGTCGATCCGCGCCCTATCGACGGATATGGCGCTCGTCCCTTATCGCGCACGACGCCCATAATTGCTGATCTCGACTGCAACGTGTATTCGACTGGCCCGGTCGAGATGTGCCGGTACATCACCCGGTGACCGAGGTGCTTTCCGAACATGACCGGTCGGGATCGACCCGGGCAGGCTGTCGCAGGAACGGTTCGGCACGCGGGCCAACCAGGTCTGATGTCCCGGTCGGCACCGGGCTCTAGCCGGTTCAGCCAGCTGGCGATATCCGCCAGAGCTTCATCAGGTTGTGGGTTGCGCAGATAAGGCGCCATTCACTGCTCACTGCGGTCATTCCGCGCCGCGCAAATCTTCGGTACCCGCGGTTGCCCTTGATGTTGCCGAATACGGGCTCGATCGAGGTCTGGCGCTTTCTGTAGAGAGCCTGGTTGTCGGGATCGACCAACTTTTCTTCCATGCGCTGACGAACAAGGGTCGGATCGGGAAGGCCGTTTCGATGTGCAGCAAGGAGCTTGCGGACCTTCAGAGGTGAGAGGTCAAGTTCGTACGCGGCAGCCCGCACAGAGAGCTCACCAGCATCGATCCTGTCGACAACCGCCTGTCGCTGGGCGGGGTCTGTGATGGCAACGGTGCCTTCGTCTTCGACGTAGTGCGCGGCCAGGTTCACCATCCATTGATATGAGATGCCGAGCAGCTCGGCTCCTTGCCGGAGGGTGATCTCACCGTTGCGGATTCGTTCGAGGACGAAGCGCCGTTGTGGGGAATGTGCTCGGTGTCCGCCAAGGTTGCGTTCCTTAGCTGTAGCGATCAGCACGTCGGTGCCAACCTCAGCAATGGCATTCTCCGTCGACCAGTAGCCGGCGTCGGCCACGATCACAGAGACGGCCTCGTAATGCCCAGCTTCGCAAAGTGTGTCGGTGATGGCTCTCGTCATGGGGAGGAAGTTCGTGGCGTCCGCCGGAGCGTTGGTGACTTCGGCGGCAACGACGATCTGGTCGGCCGTGGCCGCCGCCTGGGCGTTGTATCCCTGGACAGGGCTCGCGCCTTTGCCTTTCATCACCGCCGAGTCGGGGTCGGTGACGTTGGCGGCATTCGGGCGCTTGGATCGTTGCGAGGTGGGACTGAGCTTTCGCCCCCCGAACTTGCGGCCGAGCTCGGCTTCTTTGGCCATTCGAGCTGCCATTTTCGTCTCGTAGTCCCGAGGGGCTTGGTCCTCAATTTGGCGAAGGGCCTCGCGAATGCGCTCGCGACGACCAGCGCGACTGGCCCACTCACCTGGCAGCTCGTCGCCGCGGCGGTCTCCGAAACGCTCGTCCTCCTCGTTGTCTGTGCGCTCGGCTTCGGCCAAAATCTCCTTGACGAGCTGTGCCTTCGTGCGGTTGGCGAAATAGGAGGCGTCTGCCTCCATCTTGGTGCCGTCGATGGCAATGAGCCCGCTATCCACGAGCCCCGCATCCACGCAGAGGCCGAGGATCTGCACGAACAGTTCGGCGATGGCGCCCTCGTGTCGTTGCCGAAAGCGCGCCAGGGTGGCGTGGTCTGGGTGCTGGTTGGCCGAGAGCACCCGGTAAGCGATGTCCTCTATGAGGCGGCGCTCGATTCGACGGCTCGAGCGCTCTCCGCTGCAATACGCATAAAGGAGGACTGCCAGCATCGCCGCTGGGTCATAGGTCGCCCCGCCGCGGCCGTCGGCCCGGTAGCTGGCGTAGAAACCAGACAGGTCGAGCTCCTTCACGGCGTCCAAGATGAACCAGGCCAGGTGATCCTCGGGCAGCCAGTCGGCCACCGACGGGGGCATCAGCCAGAGCTGGTCACGGTCTGCTTCTCGCACGTTGACAGGCATAGTTCATCGTCCCGCGCGGCGCGAAACGCGGGTTGGATGGTCAGGATTCGTGCGACAGCCTGGGCTGAGCGATAGCGCGCAGGTCCAGTCGCGGGCGAGCATTCGATGACGAGGCCAACACCGGCAGTTCCGAGCGGTCAACGGTCCGCGCCTTCGACCCATCACGTGGTCGCGAAAACCCGCAGCGATGCCGGGATGCAACGCGTCGCCGGGTCGGCAGCATGGAGTACTCCGCCCTCCGGCAGCGATCGTGGACGCCCTCGCTCAGGCGGAGATGAATGCCGTCATCCCCCTCGCCGCAGCTGCTCGTTGAGGGCCTGAGCCTCGATGTCCAGCCGGCGCAGGAGCCCAGGCACGATCCGTCGCTCAGCCAAGCGACCTATGCCCGGCACCGCCACGACCAGCTCGCCGCCGAGGCGCCGAACAGTGCCGCCTCCGGTTGCGGTGAGGACGAAGTCGGCTGCACCGTGCAGTCGCCTCGGGTCCTTCTCAGCCTCGAAGCGGAGAATGCCGGAGCCCGCCGACCGGTCGACCCGCACCTCCTGGATCCATGCCAGGTGGCTGGAGCCGAGCAGGCGGTGCGCGATCGGATCGAGACTCCCTATGAACTCGTACCGGAGCCGCAGCATGGCGTCGTCTCCGTCCTTGCGTTCTTCGAGCACCTCGGGCTGGCTCAGGTCGGGGAGGGCGAGGTCGAGGTAGAAGGCGGGATCGGCCAGGAGCGCCGCGACGGTTTGCTCCGACCCATTGAAGCGGTGCTCAGCGTGGAAGCGCACCGCCAGATGTTGTCACGGTGGGGTGCGCCGACGGCGAGGATCGTGCGCTGTTTGACGCCTACTCCTCCTCGTCTTCCCACGCCGCGTTCCGTGCTACTACGCGCTCCCGCCAGTTTTCAGCGTCCTCTCGGGTCGGATACGGGCCCATTCGGTCCACCTGGTGGCACTCGTCGCGCGTTTCGATCTTCTTGTGATTGAAGCAGTAGTACCAATCGCCCTGTGCGTCGCCGAGGTGCATTGATTCGTCGGTCATGTCCACCCAAGCTACGACTGTCGGCGCCGTGGTGCCGACAACCTCACACCTACTGGCTCGCTATCGGCAGACCTTCGATGCCGACAAACCAGGATCGTCCACGGATCCGGGTCGGGGCCACGCCAAGACACCTCGCCGTCATAAGCGGGTCGCCCACCGGGCCATACCGGTCGGACACCAGTCCGACGGGCCTCGGCCGGGGGTCGCGCAACCCAGCAGTTGCGCATGGTCGACTTGCCGGTCACGAGGACGCTTGGCGGCCAGTTCATTTCGAGTTGTGCAGGCGGTGACGGAGCTGCCAGATGCGCAGTGATGCCACGACCCCGGCGAGTAGCACACCGCCGACCGCAGCAAGCAGCAGAGCGACGCTGAACGGCATGTTCCTACTCACGGTGGAAAAGGACACTTTCACCGACTTGGTGTTCTGGATGATGAACGCCAGCAAGAGCAACCAGCACCACAACGCCGATGATTACGCCTACCCACGTTCCTGAGAGTCAAGTGCGTCCAGTCGGATTTCGCGGAGCAGGTTTTGCCAGATCAGGCCCGCTCGGCACCTCGGGCCGCGGAGTAGGACTTTCCGATGCCGGAAACTCATTACTCATGAGGTAGACTGCCTCTTTTTCGGACGAGGCCAACCGCGTGTGGGCCTGATCCCCCGACGCCTGTTCGTCCTCGGCGCGCATTCTCGGCTCTCCCCTCCGCCAAAGTCGACATCCGATGGTACGACGCGCCACGTCCCGTCGCCCGAGTTGCAACTAACCGGCCCGGACGGGTTGTGCCGATCTCACGCCCCCGGTCACCTCTCGAGCCCTCTGCCAAGTGCTCGGTATCGCTCACCCGGGTGCCTCAGATCGCCTGCGCGCCGGGACAGGGACTCTTC
>PMVZ01000046.1 GCA_003166375.1 Acidimicrobiaceae bacterium
CGAGTTTCTGGTGCCCTACACCTGCAATCCAAGAGGCGAGAACGCCCGCGTATGGCTGTGACGAACCCTTCTGTTTCAGTCGGCCGGCACGTCGCGTATGCTCGAAGCGTCGGTAACCGCGGCTGGACGCGCACACCATAGACCGAACGAGGACGACCACCCTGTCTCAACCGCGTACAGCCCCAACGCGCAGACCCCTCAGGCGAGAACACAGACCCATCCGCTTACCGGCACCGAAAGCACTGGATCCCCGACAAGCGCACCTAGCCTTTGACAGCTCCAGCAACCAGACCACTCACAATCTGACGCTGCATCACGATAAAAAAGATCGTTATCGGTATCAAGCTCAGAACCGTCATTGTCATGAATGCTGGCCAGTCGGTTTCGAACTGACCGACAGTGCTGTACACCTGCATCACGATCGTGTAGTTGTTAGGTGAAACCAAGAACGTGTTAGCAATTAGAAAGTCGTTCCACACCCACATAGTTTGGAGGACGCCCACGGTAACCAATATTGGCCGTATCAGAGGAACAACAATCCGCCAGAAAGTACCGAACGGACTACAACCATCTACCCGAGCCGACTCGATAATCTCGAACGGCAGCGTCGACATGTAGCCTTGAATTAAGAAATAGCAAAAGATCGAACCGGAAGCGTAGAGGACCACCAATCCATTCAAGCTGTCCACAAGATGAAACTTGACGAACAGCTGGTAAAGAGGAACCAATATCACCTGAAACGGGACGGCCAAGGCCAATACCAGCACCAGATGTATCCGCCTACTGCTGCGCGTTCTACGCATCACAACACCATAAGCCGCCATCGTGCCGACAGCGAGCATGACCGTAACGGCCAGCACAGTCACGTAGAGGGTATTGGCAAAACTATGCCAGACAGGCACCGTGTCGAACACGTTTCGATAATTGGAAAGCGTTAATGAGGTTGGCAAGCCGAGCGGCGACTCTGAAGTCTGTTGCTGATTCTTAAAGGTGTTGACGATGATGTAATAGAATGGCAGGGCAACCGCGCACGCGACCGAGAGCATCACGATGCTCGTAGCAATTCTCCCAGCCTTCGATGACTTCATCTGAGTCGAGCCTCTCGACGCCTCATGAGAAATACCTGCACAAGCAGCACCGTCACGACCATCAGGAGGAAGAGCACCGCGAGCGCAGAAGCCTGGCCGTATTGGATGGAGTCGCCATTCACACCCAGTTGGATGATGTTTTGCGTGACGGTGTAGGTCGCGTACCCGGGCCCACCCAGCGTCAGCGACAAGGGCAACGCGTACACATTCAAGCCGCTGGTGATGAGCAGGATACAGCTGACCGTCATTGCTGGCGCCAACTGCGGCACTGTTATGTAGAAGAATCGCTGCCAAGAGGATGCCCCGTCGACCTGCCCGGCGTCATAGTAGTCGGCAGGAATGGACTGCAGGTACGCCAGGTACAAGATCGAGTGCCACCCGACCTGAGACCACACGCCCACAAATATCACCGAAAGCCTTGCCAAGAGGTCGTTCGAGAGCCATGGGACTGGGCCAACCCCGAACAGATGGCCAATTAGTGAGTTGATCGCCCCTGAGGAGATCGGTGCAAGTATGTACGCCCAGACCAGACCTAGTATTGCGAGGCTGGGAATGGCGGGGAAGAACAGCGCCGCGCGTACGAGGTTTCGGCCCACGAACCGCCTGTTCAACACCACGGCAAGGGGAATGGCCAGTACGGTGACTACCACTGTCGTTGCGACGGCGTACATGACCGTGAAGGCCAGGCCTGTTGACACTGCCGTCTGTGAGAGCAGGGCCCGGTAATTCGCAAATCCGACAAAGTTGGTCTTCGCCGAGTACCCGCTGAAGTTCGTGAAGCTCAAGTACAGGTCTCTCCCTACGGGGTACAGAAAGAGAACGAGGGCGATTAACACGACAGGCAGTAGGAATAGGCGAGTCCTAACGCCCTCGCTCCTGAAGGCTCTGGCGCGAGGGTGGGGGCGCCACCGCGGCCCAGCTGGCAACGGCGACGCCCCCTCGTAGATCGACGGAACGGACAGAGACACTTACTTGCCTGTCAGCCTCTTGACTTCCGCGTCCATTGCCCTCAGGACTTGGCCCGGGTTCATCTTGCCCTGGATCATTATTTCGATGTCGGCTATTGCGACAGTGCCCATTGCCTGGGAATAGGCGTTGGGCCATGAGATTCCGGTGAAGTAGTAGTTGCTCGAGCGAGCCGCCACAGCGCACTCAGTCAGTGACGAAGGCACCGGTGATGCGTAGTTGGTGGTCGTGATGATGTCACCGCTGTTCTTGGCGTAGATCTTCAGCCCTTCTGGACTGGCGAGAAAATCTATGAACTCGAGTGCTGCGTCGATGACCTTCGACTTCGAGTAGACCGCCCATCCCTCGTTCGGAGCGCCACACCAGAAGTCCTCGCCTGCCTTTGCGCCCGGGATTGGCAGCATCTTCATCGCAAGCTTGGGATTCTCAAGTTGAACCGCTGCGACGTCCCATGGTCCTGAGCCGAGGGCCGCCAACTGGCCGTTGGCCAGTTGACTGTCCACTTCCGCGCCGGTCAGGGCGACGACGCTGGACGGTACCAGTCCCGCGCTGTAGAGCTGGTTGTACTCAGCCAGGGGAACAGCCCACTCCTTCGCGAATGTGGACTTCCCGGAGAAGATCAGCTGATCACCTTTGACGCCAAGCACCTGACCTGGCGCTAAGAGCCCTTGGGTCCTCCAATATGACCCTATGAGGGCCTCAAGCCCCGTGCCTACTTGTGCAGCGTCTGTATACGGAACGACTCCGAGTTTCTTGAGCTTGGCACACATTTCCAGAAAGTCAGCCCACGTCGCCGGCGGAGTGCCTCCCACTTTATCGAGAAGACGCAGGTTCCAGATAGCGCCGGACGACCACGAGGCGGGCGAAAAGCCGTAAACCTTGTCGCCGCTCGACATGAAGTTACGGTTAGCCGCCGCCATGACCGCTGTGGAGGGTGCATCGGTCAGGTCGAGTACATAGTTCCCCTTGTTGAGCGCCGCCTTATTCTGTGACGTGTAGATGAAGACGTCAGGAGCTGTTCCTGCGAGCAGCCGAGTTGCCAGGGTGTCGATGTAGCTGTTGGCCGTCTCGAACTCCAGCTCGATCTTGATCGAGGGATTCATCTTCTCGAAGAGCGCGACTACGGGCTGCATGACTGCGATGGTATCCCAGCTCAAGAAGCTGACGGTACCGTTCGCAGCGCGGCTTCTAGTGGTGCGACGCGGCAAGGGGCTCGCGTTCGCGCTCCCAGCCGCAAACGCGGTCGGACCGACGGCGGCGAGTGCGGCACCTGCAGCACCTGCAGCACCAAGAGCCAGAAAGTGTCGCCGTGAGATCGCGGAGTCTTGAGGTGTGCCTGCGTGGTTGTCGGACATAAGATATCGCCTTTCTGGGTAAGTTATACGGTGGTTCAGGTCTCGTGATACGGCCCCGGGTTAAGCAGCCGGACCGATGCAATGAAGAAGAGACAGTGCCTATAGCGGCTATCGACATTAATCGCCCCGCTCGCGTTTCCTCGCCGCGCCTGTGTGGGCTGCTGGGAGCGCTGCAGCGCTCGTCTGGTCTGGATTCGGTAGGGTCACCCAGAGTATTTGATGGTGTCTTAACGGGTTCCTGATTGGTGCTCCAATGATCTCCAACCACCTCCTTTCAGAGTNNGCAACGACTGCGGCGGGAGAGACAGCACGAGAATCGAGCCCTTCGTGGCCTCCGATCCCTCCTCGATCCGAGCTGGCTCGATGTCAGGGATCGCCCGCCTGGCTGAGCTTGGATCAGCAGTCACGATCTGCACGCGAGCTGCCTCTTCAAACGCGAGGTCGCGCAATTCGACTTCGACCGTCTCGGGAGCGTCGAAGCTGCGGTTGACGAGGGTGAGGGCCACCTTGCGACGTTCTCGGTCAACAGTTCCTGCGGCATCAACGAGGTTGAAAGGACCAAGGTCGCCGACGCGGTGAGGCCAGCGGCTGAGGTGTTCTGGGCCAGGGCCGTCAATCTGTGGGCCGTCGACGTAAACGTCGACTGCGATCTCGAGGTGTGATTGGGAGTGCAGCAGAAACGGGTAGTAAATGGGCTGCACGACCGCGACCTCGGG